>JANLQP010000159.1:0-24083 GCA_031367895.1 Hyphomicrobiales bacterium | reverse complement strand
CCTCGCCGAAATACTATCGCGAGCGACCACGATGCCGGTCAGCCAAGTTTGCGGTGAGCCGGAAGTCGCGCCCGATCATGTCTATGTGATCCCGCCAAGCCGCGACATCGTAATTGTCGGCGGCAAATTGCAGTTGCTGCCGCAAGATCGCTACATGCGCCGCCGTGCGATCGACCAGTTTTTTGCCTCGCTAGCCGAGGATTGCGGGCACAAGGCGATCGGAGTGGTGCTTTCTGGCGCCATGAGCGACGGGACGCTCGGACTCGAGGCGATCAAGGCTGCGGGCGGCATCACCTTCGCCCAGAATGACAGCGCCCAGCATGACAGCATGCCGCGCAGTGCCGTCGCCTCGGGGTGTGTGGATTTCGTGCTGCCCCCCGACAAAATCGCGGACGAGATTGCCCGCATTGCACGCCACCCTTACGTGGCGCCGGAAGTAAAGCCGGAGGTTTTGGGCGTCGAGCCGTCCAGTCACGCGCGTATCGCGGAGATTGTACATCGCGCCGTGGGCGTTGATTTCACCCACTACAAGGCAAACACACTGCTGCGCCGCATCACCCGTCGCATGGTGCTGCACAAGATGACGGCTATGAAGGAGTACGAGGACTACCTGCGGCGTGATCCGGCGGAGGTCGAGGCGCTATTTCAGGATATTCTCATCAGTGTTACGACGTTTTTCCGTGATCCAGACTCTTTCGACGCGCTGGCGAAAACGGTTTTCCCGAAGCTGCTCGAAGGACGCACGGTGCAGGAGCCGGTCCGGATCTGGACGCTGGGATGCTCGACCGGCGAGGAAGCGTATTCGCTGGCCATGCTGTTTGCAGAGTGCGCGGAAGCCGCCGGCAGCGACGTTCCCTTGCAATTGTTTGCCACCGATCTCAACAGTGCCTGCGTCGCGAAGGCGCGCGCCGGCGTCTACCCAGCGAGTATCGAGCAGAACGTGTCGCCGGCCAGGCTTCAGCGGTTTTTTACCAAGGAGGATACCGGCTATCGCATCTGCAAGGACATTCGTGATCGTTGTATTTTCTCGCGCCACAACGTGCTGGGCGACCCGCCGTTCTCGCGTCTCGATCTAATCTCATGCCGCAACCTGCTGATCTACATGGAGCCGGTGCTCCAGCAGCAGATCATGGCGCTGCTGCACTATGCGCTGAAGCCAGGAGGCCACCTTTGGCTCGGCAGATCAGAAACCGCAGGCGCGTCGCGCGCTTTGTTCGACGTGGAGGATGCGCGTCATAAGTTCTTTTCGCGGCGACCCGGCAGCAATGCACCTGGTCTGCCTTTCCGGCCCGCGCTCGTTGCCGGTAGAGCCGATCCATTCCTGCGGGCAGCGCCAGCGCCCAAGGCGATATCACGAGGCGATCTGCACAAGGAGGCCGAGCGCGTCCTGCTCGCGAAATACGTGCCGCCGGGCGTGATCATTTCTGCAGCCATGGAGATCGTCCAGTTCCGTGGGGATACCGGCGCGTATCTGGCGCCAGCGGCGGGCGCGCCTAGCCTGCACCTCCTGAAGATGCTGCGCGAGGGACTTCTGGTCGGCGTGCGCGCGGCGATTTTGCGCGCGGAAGCGGAAGGCCGCACGGTGCGTAAAGAGCACTTGCGCGTAAAAAGTGATGGCGGCTTTCGTGAACTGGCGGTCGACGTGATCCCGATCAAGGTCGGCGACTCCAAACAAGGCGGCTTCCTCGTCCTTTTCGACGAACATGGCATGCCGGATCGCACATCGCCTGCTGCGCGCGCTGATCCCGCCGCTGCAACGACCAGCGCCGATCACATTGCGGCAATCACCAACGACGAACTCGTCCGGCTCACCCAGGAACTCGCGGCGACCCGCGAGTATCTGCAGGTTGTCATCGAACAACAGGAAGCCGCGAACGAAGAGCTGCAATCCGCCAATGAGGAGGCGCAATCGGCCAACGAGGAAATGCAGAGCGTCAACGAGGAACTCGAGACGTCGAAGGAGGAGATCCAATCCAGCAATGAAGAGCTGGCGACCGTCAACGACGAGCTCAATAGCCGAAACCTCGAGCTTACCCGGCTCAACGGCGCGCTGCGATTGGCGCGCGATTACGCCGAGAGCATCGTCGCCAGCATGCGCAGCCCGCTCGTGGTGTTGGATGCGGCGCTCCGCGTGAAAACAGCGAGCGCTGCGTTCTACGAGACGTTCCACGTTGATCCGAAGGCCACGGAAGGCCGCCTCATCTATGATCTCGGCAACGGCCAATGGAACATCGCGGCGTTGCGCACCCTGCTCGAGGAACTGCTGGTTCAGGATCACCAGATCGACGACTATGAAGTCCGCCACACCTTCGAAAATATTGGCGCGCGGATCATGCTCCTGAACGCACAACGCCTAGCCCCGGCCGCCGAGCACGAGCCGCTCATCGTCCTGGCGATCGAAGATATCAGCGAGCGCGCGCGGGCTGACGAAACGTTGCGAGGGAGCCAGGCGCGTCTGCGACATGCGGCGGACGCAGCCGGACTGACCTACGTCGAAGTCGACTTCGCACGCGGCCGCATTCGGACTGCCGGGAATTTCGCGACGGTCATGGGGTATGAGGCACCGCCCGATGAAGCAGCTGATGCCACAGTTGGCATCCGGTTACTGCTCGATCACGTCGTCGCCGTCGACCGGCCCCGTGTCGAAGCAGCACTCCAGGAGTTCCTCAAGGGTGGTCGCCTTGGCAAGATTGTTTATCGCGTCCGCGGTGACGATCAGGTCGAACGCCACATCGAATCCGTGTGGTCCACCGAATATGGTCCCGATGGAAAGCCGGTGCGGTCCTTTGCGACCAATCTCGACATCACCGAGATGAAACGTGCCGAGGAGCACGCCAAACTGCTGATGGCCGAGGTCAATCATCGTTCAAAGAACCTGCTCGCCGTCGTGCAGGCCATCGCCCACCAGACCACAAAGACCGCCGACCCGAAAACGTTCGTCGCGCGCCTCACCGACCGGATCGGCGGGCTCACCACCAGCCAGGATCTCCTGGTCAGGAACAACTGGGGTGGTGTCGAGGTATCCGACCTCGTCGAAGGCCAGCTCGCCCATTTCAAGGACCTGATCGGGCAACGCATCTTACTCATGGGACCACCTGCACGCCTGACGCCAGCGGCTGCACAGGGCATAGGCATGGCGCTGCACGAACTTGCCACCAACGCCAGCAAGTACGGCGCACTGTCGAACCAAGCGGGTCGGGTCCATATTTCGTGGCAAGTCGCCAAAGCGTCGGCACCAACGTTCACGATGCGCTGGCTCGAGGAGGGCGGCCCCAAGGTCACGCCACCGACCCGCCCGGGTTTTGGTCAAAAGGTGATCGGACGCATGGCTGAATTGGCGGTCAATGGCGCGGTCGAGGTCGACTATCGGGAGAGCGGTTTATCATGGAAATTGAGTGCACCCGTTGCCGACACGATGGAGAGGGGACGAAGTGATGAGCCTGCGCCCAATGCCCGCAAATAAACAACGCACCGTCCGCGTTCTCATTGTCGAGGACGAGCCACTGATTGCACTCGGTCTCGAAGACGTCCTCATCGACGCTGGCTTCCAGATCGCCGGCGTGGCGGGGAAACTCGATAAGGCGCTGACGCTGATCGAGACTGGCGCCTGCGATGTGGCGATTGTCGACGCAAACTTGGCGGGTGTGAGCGCAAGCCCAGTGGCCATCGCGCTGGCGGCCCGCGATCTGCCTTTCATCGTAATTTCGGGCTATTCGTCGGAGCAAATGCAGGGCGTCTTTCCGGACGCGCTTTTCATCCAGAAACCATGCCGACCCGAGCTGCTCATCGAAACACTCAACACCCTGCTGCTCGATCGTTCGAAAGGGGCGCAGCAGGAGAGCTGATTGGGAAATTGAGATAGCCAAGCACGAACTCACCAGTTTCCTCCGTCACGGTCGCGGTCTGACGCTCGAGGTCTTGAGACTGCCGGAGATCAGGATCATCATGAGGTCGCCGGGCTCGCCCTGGCGATACACGATCTCGTGGCGCTTGAACCCTGGAAGCGACAGCACTGTCCGGAGGACTGAAGGTTGTGGAGTGACGACATGCGCGTCTATTCGTTTGCCGAAGCTCGACAGAAACCGGCGGGAGTCCCGAAGCGTGCAACGTCCGAGGCTGTCATATTCCGGCGCGACGGTGGCGCAGGCGCGACTTTCGTTTCGTCATACAAGAACTCTTCGAAGTCGCCGTTCGATGTCCCGGGCGTCGACCCAGAGGGTGTGACCACACTGGTCATCGACGCCATGCGCCACGCACGCGCTCAGCCGTGGCGGAAGCGCTAATCATCAGACGATGCCGAACCGGTATCGCAAAAAGAGTCTCGGCAAAGCCAACCATGATCAGCCCCACCCGCATCGACACCCGCTTCGCCGCCCTTAAGACGGATGGGCGCCCCGCACTCGTCACGTTCCTGACGGCCGGCGATCCCGACCTCGAGACCTCGCGCAAGATTCTCATGGGTCTGCCCGCTGCTGGCGCCGATGTGATCGAGCTCGGCATGCCGTTTTCCGACCCGATGGCCGACGGCCCCGCGATCCAGGCCTCCTCGCAGCGTGCCTTGAAGGCCGGCATGACGCTGCGCAAGACGCTGCAACTCGTCCACGACTTCCGCGCCAAGGACGAGACCACCCCGATCGTGCTGATGGGCTACTACAATCCGATCTACAGCTATGGACCTGAGCCGTTCCTCGACGATGCCAAGGCCGCGGGTGTCGACGGTCTTATCGTGGTCGACGTGCCGCCCGAGGCCGATGATGAACTTTGCCTCCCTGCCATGGAGCGCGGCATCAACTTCATCCGCCTCGCCACGCCGACCACCGACGCCAAGCGCCTCCCAGCTGTCCTCGCGAACACATCCGGCTTCGTCTACTACGTCTCCATCACCGGCATCACCGGCGCCGCCGCTCCCGTCGTGAGTGACGTTCACGCCCAGGTCGCGCGAATCAAAAAGGCCACGCGGCTACCTGTCGCGGTAGGTTTCGGCGTCCGGACTCCGGCCCAGGCGCGAGAAATCAGCCGCGGTGCCGACGGTGTCGTGGTCGGCTCCGCGCTGGTCAACGCGATCGAGGAATCCCTGGGAAACAAGGGGCAAGCCACAAATAAGACGGTTGCCAACGTGCTGGAACTGGTGAAAAGCCTGTCGAAGGCGTTGCGCAAGCCCTAAGCTCAAGCCATATGCTCAGCTGCATCTGGGTCATGCGATGGCCACAATCGCAGCCCGTCTGGTACCGAGCGGGGTGTTCGGTTTTCCTGACCAGGGTCGAGGAGCGCGAGCTTGAACTGGATCAACAACGTCGTCCGCCCGAAGATCAGCAAGCTGCTGACCACCCGTCGGGAGCCGCCTGATGATTTCTGGCGCAAGTGCGGTGGCTGTGGCCAGATGTCCGACCGCAAAGCACTCGAGGATAATAAGTTCGTCTTCCCCTGCTGCGGCCATCACGACAAGATGGATGCCGGCTCGCGCCTGAGGACATTGTTCGACCAGGGCGAGTACAAGAAGATCGCTACGCCTGAAGTCGCCGTCGATCCGCTCAAGTTCCGTGACGGCAAGCGCTATACCGACCGCCTCAAGGAGGCGAAAGCCAAGACCGGCGAACCTGACGCCATTCTGATCGGCGAAGGCCTGCTTGATGGCCGCACCGTCGTCGCAGCCGCGCAAGACTTCCGCTTCATGGCTGGCTCGCTCGGCATGGCAGCCGGTGAGGCCGTCGTGACGGCCATGTTGCACGCCGTCGAGAAGAACGCGCCGTTCATCCTGTTCGCCGCCTCCGGTGGCGCCCGCATGCAGGAAGGCATCCTCTCGCTGATGCAGATGCCCCGCACGACCATCGCCGTGCAGCGCCTGCGCGAAGCCCGCCTGCCCTACATCGTTGTCCTGACCGACCCGACAACCGGCGGCGTAACGGCGTCCTATGCCATGCTCGGTGACGTTCATATCGCCGAGCCCAATGCACTCATTTGTTTCGCTGGTCCGCGCGTTATTCAGCAGACCATTCGCGAGCAATTGCCCGAGGGTTTCCAGCGCGCCGAGTATCTCTTCGCGCATGGCATGATTGACATGGTCATCCATCGCCACAAGATCCGCGATGTGTTGTCGGATATCGTGCGCGTGCTCATGAACGGCCGCCATGCCGGCAAGTCGCTGGCCGCCAAGCCGAAGCCGATCGGTTACATCAAGAGCATGAACGGCCACGCCGTCGACGGCGATGTTGTGGAGTCCCTGGCGCGCGGCTCGGGCGTGGTCGAGCCTGAACCCGTCGCCGCGGAAGAGCGTTTCGAACAGCGTCGCAATACCGAAGGGCGTGCGCCAGCCCGAGCCGGCGACGCCGATGCAGCCAAGCCCCGGTCGACCACCAAGGCGACACCGCTCAAGGACGCACGCTAGCTCTAAAGCCGGAGCTCTAGCGCCGGCTTCACCGGCCCTTCAGGCGGAGTAGGTCGGACATGACGCGCGATCTTGATGTTTTTCTTGCACGCTTGAAGCGCCTGCATCCGATGCTGATCGACCTCTCGCTCGGGCGCAGCGAAAAACTGTTGGCGAAGCTCGGCCACCCGGAGAAGAAGCTCCCACCTGTCATCCATATCGCCGGCACCAACGGCAAGGGCTCGACCACAGCGTACCTGAAGGCGATGCTCGAAGCCGCCGGCCAACGCGCGCACGTCTATACATCACCACATCTCGTCCGCTTCAACGAACGCATCGTCGTCCCCGGCCCAGATGGCATCGGCCACCCGATCGCGGAGGACTTGCTTGCCAAATACCTGGAGCGTGTCGAGCAGGTGAATGCCGGCGATCCAATCACCTTTTTCGAAGTGACGACCGCAGCAGCGTTCCTAGCCTTTGCCGAGATCCCGGCGGACGCCGTCATCCTGGAAGTTGGCCTCGGCGGTGACTACGACGCCACCAACGTGATCTCCGACCCGGCACTCACCATCATCACGCCCATTGCCATGGACCACGCCGAGAAGCTCGGAGACACGATTGCCAAGATCGCGCGAGTCAAAGCCGGCATCCTGAAACCACGCGTGCCCGGCGTGATCTCGCAGCAGCTGCCGGAAGCGCTCGACGTCATTCACAGGCGGGCGGCCGAGGTCGGTGCACCCCTGACGGTCTGGGGCCAGGATTTCGATACGTTCACGCAGCGCGGGCGCCTCGTCTACCAGAGTGAGAGCGAGGTGCTGGATCTGCCGATGCCCGCCTTGATCGGACGGCATCAGGTGGTGAATGCGGGGACCTGCATAGCAGCTGCCAAGGTTCTGAAATCGCTGGGTTTGACCGTCCCCGCAATCGAGCGAGGCCTGACCGCCGTGCGCTGGCCTGCCCGCATGGAGCGATTGCCCTCCAACGGCCGACTCAGCGCCCGCTTGCCGGCCGACGCGGAACTCTGGCTCGATGGCGGCCACAACCCGCATTGCGGGCAAGCGATCGCGCAGACCGTGGCCGATCTCGAGGACCGGGCGCCGAAGCCGCTCTATATGGTCGTCGGCATGATGGGACAGAAGGATGCGGCGGGCTTTCTGACCCCGTTCCGTGGTCTTGCCAAGCGCGTTGTCACCGTGCCGATTCCGGGTGCGCACGAGACCCCGCACGAGCCTGACGGCTTGGCGCATATCGCGCTGAAACTGGGCTTCGCGGTCGAGACGGCATCCGGGGTGCCCGCTGCTTTGGACAAGATCCGCTCCGCCGAGACGGGCCCCGTGCGCGTGCTGATCTGCGGTTCACTCTATCTGGCTGGCCACGTCCTGGCCCTGCAGCAGGGCCTGCAAACCCAAGCAAACTAGCTCCGAACGAATTGAGGGCCCCCGCGATCACGGGAGCCCCTTCAATTTACCCGGCAACCGGCCATCGATCCCGATCAGGTCGAAATCGACGACTTGATCCAGCTCTCCAGCTTGGTCTTCTGCACCAGCGCGCCAACCTGCGTGGCCGCCACCTTGCCGTCCTTGAAGATCATCAGCGTCGGCATCGCCTGAATGCGGTACTTCTGCGTGATCTCGGGGTTCTGGTCGACATCGACTTTCACCACCTTGATCGTGCCCGCCATCTCTTTGGCAACGGCATCGAGCGCCGGCGCCATTGCTTTGCACGGCCCGCACCACTCGGCATAGAAATCGACGACGACCGGCTCCTTCGAGGCGATCACTTCCTTCTCGAAATTCGCATCGGTCACGAACGCGGTCATCATCCACTCCTGTGGTGCACCCTAAGGGCGCTTTTGGCTGTTTCGTCGAGACCCGAAAAGTAGGAACCCGCCCGGCAGGCGTCAAGGCTCACGTCGCATCGAATGGTCTTTGTGCACGGCTGCATTGCGATGAGTCCGCGATGGCGCGTGAGCAGCGAAAGTTCAAAATCGCGCATCGCGCCGAGCTGAAATGCCATGTTTTTCGATCGCAGGCTCAAAATGGGCTCGGGACGACCGCCGTACGACGATCGTCCTCCAGCCACCCCACGCCACGCCAGCAGCTAAGGTCGTCGTGATCCCGACGCGGCGTTGCGTCAGGCAGCTTTGCTTTCGACGGCCTTGATCTGCGTGTTGACCGGCTCGTCGCGGAACTTCAACGAGCCCTTGATGCGCGCGCCTTCCTCGGCGGAGAACGTCATGTGCGAGATCTCGCTGTCGACGATCGCCGACTTCTCGAGACGCACTTTGTTGGCGTCGATGATGCCCTTCGTGCGGCCGCGAACAACGACCTCGTCAGCGACGATGCCGCCTTCGATCTGCGCGTCGACGTCGACGATCAGCAGCTTGCACTTGATGTTGCCGTGCACCTTGCCCTTGACGAGGATGTCGCCCTCGCTTTCGAGGTCGCCGCGCATGGTCAGCCACTCGTTGATGATCGAGTAGTTGCTGTCGCGGCCGGTCGCTTTCGATGCGGCGACATTAGGGGCAGTATAGGCGGCGGAGACGGGGGATTTGTCCAAGTCTGGCATTCCAGAGGCGTGCGAAACACTTTCCGGTTTCCGGGTTGTAAACATGTGAGACCCTTTCTGTGCGATCCGAATGAGCTGGCCGAATTGGCTGGCCGAATTGGCTGGCCAAATTGGCTGGGACGCGAAAACTTGTTCATAAACTATACTGGCGACAATGGAATTTACGAGTTTTAATTAGTTTTCATCCGAACTGGCAGTCTTGGCGTGGCATTATTGATACGAAATTGCCATCGGGCGGTATAGAAACGCGCTGTCATCCAATTTCCGGTAGTAAAACAATCACCTGACGCTCCGGATTGCATCGGCATTTCCGGCCAGCCGAATCAAATGCGATTGTCCGTTCCGGTATCATGCGACGTTCGATCGAACCTGACGCCCGAATCGGGTTCGTCTGCAGGTTGCCAACGGTGCTCCTACAAGAGGCTTGCGCAAGGCGCGCATTCGCGGGACAAAATCGGACGCCAACGGGATCAAGAGGACGCCATGCAGAATAAACCCTTCCAGCCTCGGGACTGGGACAGCCATCCCCCGATGATCCATCCTGAATACAAGTCGACGCTGTATCGGGCGCCGAAGAAGCCGCTTCTTCCGTTGAAGCAGTCGCTGTCCGAGTTGACCGGCCCCGTCTATGGCCACGAGAGCGTTGCAGCCGCGGATTCCGATCTGACGCTGAATGCGCGCAAGTCGGCGGAGCCGATCGGCGAGCGCATCGTCGTTACGGGTCGTGTCGCCGACGAGAATGGCCGCGCGGTGCCCAATACGCTGGTCGAAATCTGGCAGGCGAACTCGGCCGGCCGCTACATCCACGTCAACGACCAGCATAACGCGCCGCTCGATCCGAATTTTCACGGCGCTGGACGTTGCATCACCGATTCCGAGGGCCACTACAAGTTCTATACGGTCAAGCCCGGCGCTTATCCCTGGGGCAATCACGCCAATGCCTGGCGGCCGGCGCATATCCACGTGTCGCTGTTCGGACCAACCATCGCCACTCGACTGGTAACGCAGCTATTCTTTCCCGGGGACCCGCTGCTGCCGCAGGATCCGATCTTCACCAGCGTACCCGCCGCCGCCCGCAACCGTCTGGTCGCCAACTTCGATCTTTGCGTGACCGAAAGTGGCTACGCGCTCGGCTACCGGTTCGATATTATACTGCGCGGGCGCGCCGAGACCCCGATGGAGGCCTAAGACCCATGGCAATGAAGCAGACGCCATCCCAGACGGCGGGGCCGTTCTTCCACTATGCACTCACGCCGGAGCAGAGCGGCTATCATTTCACCGGCCTCGCTTCGGAGAAAATGACCGACGCCTCGATGCCTGGGGCCGCGATCCGTTTCGAGGGCGCGATTTATGATGGCCTTGGGCAACCGATGTCGGACGCACTGGTCGAACTCTGGCAGGCCGACGCCATGGGACGCTACGCCCATCCGGCCGACGCGCGCTCCTCGAACGTCGCGTTCAAGGGTTTCGGCCGCTGCGCCACCGACGCCAAAGGCCATTTCGCGTTCACCACCGTCAAGCCCGGCGCGATCGGAGATGGGCAGGCGCCGCACATGACGCTGATCCTCTTTACACGTGGCGGTCAGAACCACCTCTACACCCGCGTCTATTTCCCCGATGAAGCCGCGGCCAATGCCACGGATCCGGTTCTGGGCTCCGTTCCGGCGGACCGTCGCGGCACCTTGCTGGCACGGCGCACGGACACCGGCTACCACATCGAGATCCGCGTCCAGGGCGATGGTGAGACGGTGTTCTTCGACGTTTGAGTAAGATGCCCGGCTGCATTCGGGCGTGCATTCGGGCGTTGCGCAAACTACTCGATATGGGGATAATCAGGACAGAGTGTGCGTGATGTCGAATCGCTCGGAACGGCCCAACTTCGATGCAGCGAACCGATGAGCGCGAGCTCAGAGAGCTTTTGGTCAAGCTTCGAACCGAACACCGCGATCTCGATGCCGAGATCGTGGCGATCGAGGTGTCGGCGCGGCCGGATCAGCTGAAGGTCAAACGGCTGAAGAAGCGCAAGCTGCAGCTCAAGGATCAAATCACGTCGGTCGAGGACCGGTTGACCCCGGATATCATCGCCTGACGGTATTCTTGGGATATCGATCGGATAAGGCCTTGCAGCCTTGTCAGGCCGGCCCTGTTGCCGATAAATGCGCGCTTTCCTTGCAGGTAACCCGCGGCTTGGGCACGCCAGACCCGGGCTCGATCGAAAGCACACCAAAGCCGATGGCGAAGCCAACCCCTCTCGTCGCGATCATCATGGGTAGCCAGTCCGACTGGGCGACCATGCGCAAGGCGGCAGATGTGCTTAAAGCGCTCGGCGTACCTCATGACGCCAAGATCGTTTCGGCGCATCGCACGCCTGAGCGACTCTATAACTTCGCGACGTCGGCAGCCGAGAAGGGCTACAAGGTGATCATCGCAGGTGCTGGTGGCGCCGCGCATCTGCCCGGCATGACGGCCGCCATGAGCAGCCTGCCGGTGCTCGGTGTCCCCGTCAAATCGAGCGCGCTGTCGGGCCAGGACAGCCTCCTCTCGATCGTACAGATGCCTGCCGGCATCCCCGTCGGCACACTGGCGATCGGCGAGGCGGGCGCCACCAATGCCGGGCTCCTTGCCGCGCAGATCCTCGCGCTATCCGATCCGGCGCTCGCCGAGCGCCTCCGGGACTGGCGCGCCAAACAAACCGCTGCTATCGCCGATGCGCCGCAAGACGATGCGTGAGCAAAGCACCAAGACGCCGTCCGCGATGCTGCTGCCGCGCTCGGTCATCGGCATCCTTGGCTCCGGCCAGCTCGGCAAGATGCTGGCGCAGGCAGCAAGCCGCCTCGGTTTCCGCACGCACGTCTACGGCGACGATTCCGGGCCGGCGTTCGATGTCGCAGGCGCCCATTCGACCGGCCTCTACACCAATCTGGCCCGGCTCGACGAGTTTGCAGCGACGGTCGACGTCGTCACCTACGAGTTCGAGAACGTGCCGGTTGAGGCCGCCCGCCACCTCGCCAAGTCCGTGCCGGTGCGGCCGGGCGAGAAGGTGCTGGCCGTCGCCCAGGACCGGGTGGCGGAAAAAACGTTCATCCAAGGCCTCGGCATTCCGGTCGCACCGTTTGCAGCCATTGAGGGGCCTGACACCCTGGCCAAGGCGATCAGTGCGCACACCGGCTGGAAGCGGCCGGCCATTCTGAAAACGGCACGGCTCGGCTACGACGGCAAGGGGCAAGTGCCGATCGCTGCTCCGGATGCCCTCGCCGATGCCTTCAAAGCGCTGCACGTCCCGTGTGTGCTGGAGCAGCGCATTTCCTTCCAATGCGAGGTTTCCGTCCTGGTCGTACGTGCACTCGACGGGACCCTTGCCTACTACGATCTGCCGCGGAACGAGCATGGCGGCGGCATCCTGCGCCGCTCCATCGTGCCCTCAGGGCTCCCGGCCAGCGTCGAGCAGCAGGCCAAGGACCTCGCTGGCCGCATCGCCTCGGCACTGGATTATGTCGGTGTCCTCGGCGTCGAGCTCTTCTATCTTGGGCCGGATGCGCCTGAACCGCTCATGGTCAACGAAATCGCGCCGCGCGTGCACAATTCCGGGCATTGGACCATGGACGCCTGCGCCGTCGGCCAGTTCGAGAACCACATCCGTGCCGTCGCCGGCTGGCCGCTCGGCTCCACGATTCGCCACTCCGACGCCGAGATGGTGAACCTGATCGGCCACGACGCCGACGACTGGCAGGGCCTGGCTGCCGCCCCTAACGCATGTCTGCATCTCTACGGCAAGCGCGAGGCCCGAGAGGGGAGAAAAATGGGCCATATCAACACCTTGAAGGCGCGCTCGGTCTGACTTGCGCGCAACGGCTTCGCAATTTGATCGAGGATTACTCCCGTGCCGCGGGTGAGGGTGGTTGAGCAACTCGGCGGCTTCGGCTAATCCCGGCCTATGAGCGATAAACCGAATCTGCCGGGCGCCGGCCCGATCGAACCCGTACCGCTGCAGAAGGCGCTGGAAGAGCGCTATCTAGCGTACGCCCTCTCAACGATCATGCACCGCGCTCTGCCCGACGTGCGCGATGGCCTGAAGCCCGTGCATCGCCGCATCATTTACGCGATGCGCGAGCTTGGGCTGACGCCGGACAGCAACTACCTGAAGTGCGCCAAGATCGTCGGCGACACGATGGGTGACTACCATCCGCACGGCGACCAGTCGATTTACGACGCGTTGGCCCGTCTGGCGCAGGACTTCGCCGTCCGCTACCCGCTGATCGATGGCCAGGGCAACTTCGGCAACATCGACGGCGATAACCCGGCCGCCTACCGCTACACCGAGGCGCGCATCACGGCCATCTCCGCGGCGCTGCTCGAAGGCATCGACGAGAACGCCGTCGACTTCCGCCCCAATTACGACGAGCGTGAGAGCGAGCCGGTGGTCCTCCCGGCGGCCTTTCCGAACCTGCTCGCCAACGGTGCCTCGGGCATCGCCGTCGGCATGGCGACCAATATTCCGCCGCACAATGTCGACGAGATCTGCGCGGCGCTACTGCACCTGATCAAGCATCCGAACACAACCGTCGAGAAGATCGTCGACTTCATCCCCGGCCCCGATTTCCCGACCGGCGGCGTGCTGGTGGAGCCGCGCGAGAACATCATCGAGGCCTATCGCACGGGCCGCGGTGGTTTCCGGCTCCGCGCCAAGTGGGAGAAAGAGGAGACGGCGCGCGGCGGCTACCAGATCATCATCACCGAGATCCCCTACCAGATTCAGAAGAAGAACCTGGTCGAGAAGATCGCCGAGCTGATCCAGGAGAGGCGGTTGCCGCTGCTCGGCGACATGCGCGATGAGTCGGCCGAGCATGTCCGGATCGTTCTGGAGCCGAAGACGCGCGCCGTCGACCCGCTGGTGCTGATGGAGAGCCTGTTCAAGCTCACCGAGCTGGAAGTGCGTTTCGGTCTCAACATGAACGTGCTGACGGCGGGCCAGATCCCGGCCGTGCTGTCGATCAGGGACGTGCTCAAGCATTGGCTGGAGCACCGCCAGGAAGTGCTGGTCCGGCGCACCGAGTTCCGGCTGGAGAAGATCCGGCACCGCCTTGAAGTGCTCGACGGTTATCTGATCGCCTACCTCAACCTGGATGAAGTCATCCGGATCGTCCGCTACGAGGAGCAGCCGAAACAACGGCTGATGGCCACCTTCAAGCTCTCCGAGGTGCAGGCCGAAGCGATCCTCAACCTGCGCCTGCGTTCGCTGTCGAAGCTCGAAGAGGTCGAGATCAAGGCCGAGCACGACAAGCTTTCGGGCGAGCAGCGCGATCTGAAGTCGCTCCTCGCATCAGAGGACCGGCAGTGGGAGAAGATCTCCGGCCAGGTGAAGGAGGTCCGCGAGACCTGGTCGAAGAAGACCGATATCGGCCGCCGTCGCACCGTCCTTGCCGAGGCGCCGACCATCGACGTCGATCTCGAGCAGGCGATGATCGAGAAAGAGCCGATCACCATCATCCTGTCCGAGAAGGGTTGGATTCGCACGCTCAAAGGCCACCAGGACGACCTGTCGAAGCTCGAGTTCAAGCAGGGCGATGCCTTGAAGCGGGGGCTCAAGGCATCGACCACGGACAAGATCATCCTGCTCGCGACCAACGGCCGGTTCTTCACTTTTGAGGCCAATCAGCTCCCAGGCGGGCGCGGCCATGGCGAGCCTGTGCGCCTGATGGTCGATCTCGAGGAAAACAACGATTTCGTCGAAATTTTCGTGCACGAGCCCGGCCGCAAGTTGCTGGTCGGCGCGACGTCGGGCCACGGCTTCATTGTCCCTGAGGACGAGGTGATCGCCTCGACCCGCAAGGGCAAGCAGATCCTCAACGTCGAGACGCCGGCCGAGGCGCGCGTCTGCGTGCCGGTGGACGGCGACTACGTCGCGACCATCGGTGACAATCGCAAGATGCTCGTCTTCAAGCTCGAAGAGGTCAACGAAATGACGCGCGGCAAGGGCGTGTTCCTGCAGCGCTTCAAGGACGGCGGCATGTCCGACGCGCGTGTCTTCAAGAGGAGCGAGGGCCTCACCTGGCTCGATCCCGCCGGCCGCACCTTCACGCTGCCATGGAGCGAGTTCAAGGAGTGGGTCGGCGAGCGCGCCCAGTCCGGGCGTATCGCGCCGAAGGGTTTCCCGCGCTCGAACAAGTTCGGCCCATCGTTCGGGTAAGGGTAGCGCAGCGTGAATACGTGAGTTCGTGAATACGTGAAACTGGTTTAGTGAACTGGTTTGCGTCACGCATTCACGACTTCACGCCTACACTGCCCTGCACGACGGAAAGGCACCCCATGAAGTTCGGATTGTTTGGCGGCGCGAAGTCGTCCGGCCAGGGCCCGGCCGGCGATAGCCTCGGGTATCAGCGCTACATCGACTATGTGCTGCACGCCGAGATGCTGGGCTACCACGGTGTTTTCGTCGTCGAGCACCATTTCACGGGCGTCGGGCAGGTGTCGGCCTCGTTGAACCTGCTTTCTTATCTCGCCGGTCGCACCAGCGTGATGCGCCTTGGGACTGCGGTGGTCGTGTTGCCGTGGCACAATCCCGCTTTGCTGGCGGAACAGGTGGCGACGCTCGACCTCGTCTCCAACGGCCGTTTCGATTTCGGCGTCGGCAAAGGCTACCGGCCAAACGAGTTCAAAGGCTTTTCGATGCCGATCGAGGAGGCGACCGAGCGGTTCGACGAGGCGCTGGCGTTTCTACGCAAGGCCTGGAGCACGGATAGCCGCTTCTCGTTCGAGAGCAAGCACTGGCGCTTCGAGGACGTGATCATCGAGCCGCGCACGGTGCAGAGGCCGCATCCGCCACTCTGGATGGGCGCGGGCAGCTTCGAGTCGATCCGCCGCGCGGCGCTCGAGGGCCATAATCTGTTGCTCGATCAGATCGCGCCGATCGATCTCATCGTTGAGCGCGTGCAGGTCTACCGCGAGGAAGTCCAGCGCTCGGGACGGCAACTGAAGCCGCGCCAGATCGGCGTTGCCCGCGCGTTGCAGCTCGTCACCAACGAGGCAGAACGGCAGAAGGCCTTGGACGTACGCATGCAGGTCTTGAAGAACATCGGCGGACTTGCGCGCGGGCCGGGCGCCGAGAAGTACCAGAACATCGGCAGCCATTCCGACCCGAACCTGGCCAGTGAGGAATCGGCGTTACTCGGCACGCCGGACGAGATCGTGGCGCGGCTGAAGAAGCTCGAAGCCGGCGGCGTCGACTATGTCCTGCTGGTCGACCCCTCGGGCTCGAAAGACGCACTCTCGGTCTTCGCCCGTGAGATCATCCCGGAGTTCCCCGACCGGCCCGGACTGACAAGCGCTGCTCGGGCGGCGCATGCCTGACCGCGGGACTGACCCTCACTTCCCCCGCTTCTTGTACCAGGGGTGCGGCATCCCCGGCACCTTCATCCGCAGCGTGTAAACCGACGTGTGCGCGCAGCAGAACATCGTGCGCATATCCGGCCCGCCGAACGCGAAGTTCACCGCCTGCTCGGGCCAGCGGATGACGCCGAGCTTCTTGCCTTCGGCTGAGAACACCCAGATGCCGCCTGGGCCCGTACAGTAGACGCGGCCAAGCGTGTCGACCTTCACGCCATCGGGAATGCCCGGCTCGTTCCCGTCGTTCATGTCGCCGAAGATGCCGCGCCCGATGCAGGTGCCGGCCGCGTCCAGCTTCAGGGAATGGATGTACTTCGATGATCTGGTATTGGCGACGTACATGGTGCGCTCGTCCGGCGACAACGCCAAGCCGTTCGGATACTCGCAATGCGCCAGCCGGCTGAGTGTGCCGTCGGGCTTCAGGCAATAGACGCCGGCGCCATCCCAGAGATCATCGACGCCCGCAGGCCCCGGAATTTCGCGCTTGGCATAGGGCACGCGCTTATCCGGATCGGTGAAATAGAGGTTGCCGTTCGAATGGCAGATCACGTCGTTCGGACGCGCGAACCGCCCACCTTTGAAGTTGTCGACCAGCGACGTCCACGTGCCGTCGTGCTCCATGCGCATGACGCGGCGATCGTCTCCCTCGCAAATAACCAACCGCCCCTCGATATCGAACGTGGTGCCGTTGCCGCCGATCGTTGCGCGCACCAGCTCCGGTGTCTTGCCGGGCGTCATGCGGAACAGCTTGTTCTGGCGGATGTCGACAAAGTACCAGAACCCATCCGGATGCCAGAGCGGGCCCTCGGTGAAAATGAAGCCCGTCGCCAGCTTCTGGGCTTCGGTGGTCTCGAGGACGTCCGGCAGATCGTTCGCAGCGGCCATGTTGCTCTCCCAGCACTGGATGACGTGTGATCCCTCGGCAGGGAAGCACTGCACCGTCCCCTGGTCAAACGCCGAACTGACGGGAATGCAGATCAGGCTTGAGCCGGGCGCTGGTCCAGACCATAGAATTCGCGCCATTCGTCCCGTGCTGGGACGCGCCAACATCCATCCGGACCGGAGACCCCAAACCATGCCGTCACGAACGATTGCCTTCATCGGGCTTGGTGCCATGGGCGGCGCGATGGCCGAGACATTGATCAAGAAGCAGTTCCGCGTCTCCGGCTACGACATGCGGCCGGAAGCGGTGGCGCATTTGAGCAAGATCGGCGGCAAGGGAGCAGCCACCGCCGAAGAAGCGGCCCGTAACGCCGACATGCTGATCCTGATGGTCGTCAATGCCGACCAGGCGGAGAACGCACTGTTCGACAAGGACGCGCTGGAAGCATTGAAGCCGGACGCTACCGTCGTGCTCTGCTCGACCTGCGCGCCGGACCGGATCGAGACCATCGCCCGCCGCGTCGAGAAGAGCGGGCGCACTTTCGTCGATGCGCCGGTATCGGGCGGCGTCACCGGTGCGAAGGCCGGCACACTGACAATCATGGCGGCTGCAAAGAACGCCGTGTTCGCGAAGGCAAAGCCCGTGCTCTCCGCGATGGGCACGAACCTCTTCCATCTCGGCGAAAAGCCAGGCCAGGGCGCGGCGATGAAGATCGTCAACCAGCTCCTCTGCGGCGTGCACATCGCGGTTGCCGCCGAGGGGCTCGCTTTCGCCGAGCGCGCCGGCATCGACCCGAAGCTGGCGCTGGAGGTGCTGTCGGGTTCCGCCGCGCAAAGCTGGATGCTGCGCAACCGCGGCCCGAAGATGGTCGACTACGACGACGTCATCACCAGCGCGGTCGATATCTTCGTCAAGGATCTGGCGCTGGTGATGGATGCCGGGCGCGGCGCCAAGATGGGCCTGCCATTGGCCGCCGCCGCGCACCAATTGTTCCTGTCCGCTTCCGGCATGGGCCACGGCCTCGAGGACGACAGCCAGGTGATCGAGACCTATCGTGCGTTGAACAAGAAGGCATGATGCCAGCATGGTTTCAGCTTTACGCGCACGGAGTGGAACGCGCGGCATGATCAACCATCTCTTCGTCTACGGCACACTCATGCGCAACGCTGCAGACGCGCCGATGGGGCATCCGCAACGCGGCAAGCTCGACGTGGCCGGTGAATGGCTCGGACCCGCCGAAATAAACGGCCGGCTTTACGACCTTGGTCGTTATCCAATTTTGGTTGTCGGCACCGCACGGCACGAGACGGTGCACGGCGAGATCTACCGGCTCCACACTCCGGCGCTGACGTTCCAATGGCTCGACCCCTACGAAGGCATTCCGCCAGGCAAGTCGCGCGGGCCCGAGTACGAGCGCGTCATCCACAAAGTCCGCCTCGCTGACGGCAACGAGATCGACGCATGGGTCTACGCCCACCACGGCCCGATCGGCATCGCGCGCCACGTCCCGAAAGGCCGCTGGCGCCCGGCGTGACGCCAAGGCTAGGTTACGCAACAACACCCATCTTTCCGTCTTTCATTCGGGGTCCACGCCATGATGAAACTGCCGAAGACGCCCTCATTCCGCCTCGACGGGAAACGCGCGCTGGTAACCGGGGCCGGCCGCGGGATCGGCCTCGCCGCAGCAGTAGCGCTCGCCGATGCAGGCGCCCATGTCGTCCTCGCCGCGCGCACCAAGTCGGAGATCGAGGAGGCGGCCGCCGCAATACGTACCGAGGGCGGTTCGGCCGAGGCGGTCCCGCTCGATGTAACGGACACGGACGAAGTGCGCCGGGTCGTCGCCGCGCAGGCGCCGTTCAACGTGCTCGTCAACAACGCCGGCGGCAATCGTCCGCAACCGTTCATCGACTTCAAGACCGAGGACCTGGATCACTTGCTCGATCTCAACGTCCGCTCGGCCTTCATCGTCGCGCAGGCTGTCGCGAAACGTATGGTCGAGACCAGGACGCAGGGCGCGCTGATCCACGTCTCCTCGCAGATGGCCTTCATCACCGGCCCCGGCCGCTCGGTCTATTGCGGTACCAAAGCCGCGATCGAGGGCATCTCGCGCGGCATTGCCTGGGAACTGGCGCCACACGGCATCCGCTCGAACACGCTCTGCCCAACCTTCATCGAAACGCCCCTCGCCGCCGAGATGTTGGCGAAGCCGGGCATGAAGGATTTCGTGCTTTCGAAGATCAAGCTCGGCCGCATCGGCCAGGTCGAGGACCTGATGGGCGCAATCGTCTACCTCGCCTCCGACGCGTCCGGCCTGATGACGGGCACGCACATGCTGGTCGATGGCGGCTGGACGCTGGGTTGAGGCGGGGTCGCCTCACACGCGACATTGGAACAGACACCGACAACGCGAGGCATTGATGGGCACGAACACAAACTGGCTGGCACAGGTTTCCGAGCCGACGCTCGAGCCGGAACTCGAGATCTGCGACCCGCATCATCATCTCTGGGACCGGCGCGACGGCCGTGTCGAGCAGCGCTACATGCTCGACGAGATCCTGGCCGATACCAGCAGCGGCCATAACGTTGCATCGACCGTGTTCATCGAACATCTGTCGATGTTCCGCGCTGGCGGCCCGGACGAGATGAAGTACGTCGGCGAAGTGGAATTCGTGAACGGCATCGCCGCTATGGCCGCATCCGGGCTCTACGGAAAAACTCAAGTTGCCGCCGGCATCGTCGGCTACGCGGACCTCTCGGCCGGCAGCCGCGTGCGCAAGGTCCTCGAGGCCGAAATGGACGCCGCGCGCGATCGTTTCCGCGGCATTCGCTGCACCGGTGCCTGGGACGCCGACCCGCGAATCGCCCGTGCACCAAAACCTGGCCTCTACATGGACGCGCGCTTCCGCGAAGGGTTGGCCGAGCTCGAGCCGTTGGGGCTCACATTCGATCTGCCGTGCCGCTATCCGCAACTTGGCGAGGTGACGGATCTGGCGACCAAGTTTCCGCACACAACGATCATCCTCAATCATCTCGGCGGCATTTGTGGCATCGGCGCCTATGCCAACCGGCGTGACGAGGTTTTCAGCGTCTGGAAAACGAGCATGGCGGAACTCGCCAAGCGGCCGAACGTCGTCGTCAAGCTCGGCGGCCTCGCCATGGAATACTGCGGTTTTGGCTGGCACGAGCGGTCGAAACCACCGACCAGCGCCGAGCTCTATGAGGCGACGCGGCGCTACTACGAAACTGCGATCGAGCAGTTCGGCCCGGACCGCTGCATGTTCGAGTCGAACTTCCCCGTCGATAAAGTGAGCTGCAGCTATCAGGTGCTGTGGAATTCGTTCAAACGCGTCACTGCCACTTATTCCGCCGCGGAGAAAGCCAGGCTGCACCATGACACGGCGGCGCGCGTCTACCGTTTGTGACCGGCGGCTGGCGCCGCTTCCGCAACAGCTTCATCAGTCAAGAAACAACGACACAGTCGAGGCCTCATGCACTTGCGCGACAAGCACATCATCGTCACCGGCGCTGCCAGCGGCATCGGCGCGGCGCTCGCCCGCCGGTTCGCGGCCGAAGGTGCAAAGCTCACACTCGCCGATCTGGCGACCGGTAAAGCCGCGCTCGATGTGGTGGCGCGTGAGGCCGGCGGGCTGGCGGTGTCCTGCGACGTCGCCAACGAAGCGGACATCAAGGCGCTGGTCGCGACGGCACGCGACAAGCACGGCGCCATCGACGTGTTCTTCTCCAATGCCGGCATCTCCAGGCGCGGCCACGAGGAGGCGCCCGACGCCGATTGGGACGCCAGCTGGCGCGTTCACGTGATGGCGCATGTTTACGCGACGCGCGCGGTACTGCCGGAGATGCTGGCGCGCGGCAGTGGCTATCTCGTCAACACGGCGTCGGCTGCCGGGCTATTGGCATCCGTCGGTTCCGCATCCTACGGCGTCACCAAGCACGCCGCTGTCGCACTCGCCGAGCATCTGGCGATCCAGTATGGAGATCGCGGCATTCGCGTCTCCGTGCTTTGCCCGCAGGCGGTCGACACGCCGATGTACCGCAAGCCCGGCGTCAAAGCTGCCGGACTCGACGGCGTCGCGACACCCGAAGCCGTGGCCAATTGCGTCGTTGCAGCGATGGCAAAGGAAACGTTCCTGATCCTGCCGCACCCGGAAGTCGCCGATTACATGCAGCGCAAGGCCAGGGATCCGGACCGCTGGCTCGCTGGCATGCGCCGTCTGCTGGGGAAAGTGCTCAGCGGCACGGTGAAAGGTTAATTTGCGGCTACCGCCACCGCCCATACCGCCAGGGCGCCAGCGGATGGCGTTCAGCCCGCACATCCGGCGCCGGATCTAAGCCCGACGTGCCCCAGGGATGGCAGCGGCAGATCCGCGAAACGCCGAGCCAGCAACCGCGCCAGGCGCCGTT
This sequence comes from Hyphomicrobiales bacterium, assembly GCA_031367895.1. GTDB lineage: Bacteria > Pseudomonadota > Alphaproteobacteria > Rhizobiales > Hyphomicrobiaceae. Next base: position 2,463 of record JANLQP010000159.1, on the reverse strand, counting down.
CGTCTCGATGGCGTCGAGCGCGTACTGCGAGCAGGTCGGCAGGTGCCGGCATTCCCAGCCGATCAGCGGCTTCAGGGTCCACCGGTAGACGTGCACCGGCGCCTTGGCGACGAAGCGGGTCAGACGTTGTATCCGGGCTGACATTTGGTAACCGGGCTGACATTTCCGTTCGATCAGGCCGGGGCGCCGTCGGCCGGCTGTTTCGCCTTGGCCGCGGCGTCCAGCGCCCGCTCCACCGCCTCGAATACCAGCAGCGTCGAGGTATGCCGCGCCTTCACCGCCCGCACCGGCTCCAGCACAGCGAGATCGGCCCAACGGCCACCGGGAGGCGCGCCGTTCTCCTTGAGCATGCGCCGCATTTCGCCGGCGATCTGGCGCAACTCGCCCTCATGCGTGCCGACGATGTTCTTCGCCATCACCGACGCCGACGCTTGGCCGAGCAGGCACGCCTTCACGGTCTGGCCGAACTCTGCCACGCGTCCGCCCTGCAACTTGAGGTCGACCGTGATGGTCGAGCCGCAGAGCTTGGAATGCGCCTGCGCCGAACCGTCCGGCGCGTCGAGGCGCTTTGCCGGCGGGATCGCGGCGGCAAGCTCCAGAATGCGGGCGTTGTAAAGTTCGCTCAGATCGGTCATGGAGGCGATGTCTCCGGTCGGCCGCGCGGGTGTGGCCAACTGATTTGCACCTCGAACATATCGTGCGCCGGGCCTCCGGTTCAAGGACGGCCAATGCACGCACGGCAGGATGTCGAACATGAGTGGCGATTTGAAGCGCATGATCTTCGCCCCGCAGGTAAGTGAAGCCGAGACCGAAACCGGCCTGGGCTTCACCCCAAAGTTCGACTCCGCGGGAACGCTCGCCGCCGTCGCCACCGACTGGCAGACCGGCGAAGTCCTGATGCTTGCCTGGATGAACGCGGACGCGCTGGCCGCCACCATCCGCACCGGCGAGGCGCATTTCTACAGCCGTTCCCGCAAGAAGCTCTGGAAGAAGGGCGAGGAGAGCGGCAACGTGCTCGAGGTGGTCGAGATGCGCACCGACTGCGACCAGGACGCGGTCTGGATGCGGGTCCGCATGCGCGGCCAGGAAGCCGCCTGCCACACCGGCCACCGGACGTGCTTCTACCGGCGAATCCCGATCAAAGGCGATGCCGCAACCGGACAGGTGCCGCCACTGGAGACCACCGGCACACCGCGCCTGTTCGACCCCAACGTAGTCTACGGCAAGGGTTGAGCTGGCGGCAGGCTTCGGAATACGCGGTGCTGACGCCGGGTCCTGGTGCGCTGGACGCCGGGGTTGTATTGACCGGCCGGTTCCATGCAATGACATTCCATGCAATGACGGATTGCCGAACAGTGCCGAACGGGCCAACATGTGGTCCAAGATGCGAATCCCGGCGCCGCACCGCTCTTCATTCCGGCGTGCGGCCTACACGATTGCACCCGGAGAACCTTGCCATGGCACCGACGATGCCTTCGACACGTACCCGGTTGAACTTCTTCTTCCTCAACGTCGGGCACTTTCTCGACCACCTGTTCACGCTGATCTTCGCGACGGTGGTGCTCGTCCTCGTCAAGGACTGGAAGCTCAGCTACGCCGAGCTCGTGCCCTATGCGACGCCGGGCTTCATCGCCTTCGGCCTCTTCTCGCTGCCGGCCGGCCGCCTCGCCGACAAATGGAGCCGGCACGGCATGATGGTCGTGTTCTTCATCGGCATCGGTCTTGCCTCGATCGCGACCGGGTTCGCACAATCACCGCTGCAGATCGGCATTCTGCTGTTCATCGTCGGCATCTTGGCCGCGATCTATCACCCGGTCGGCTTGGCCATGGTCGTCGGCAGTGTCGGCGCACTCAGCGCCAGTTCATCCGCTAAAAACTCGGCCATGTGGACCTACATCTGCTTGGGCCTCGCCTGCTTCACGGTTGGTTATTTCGCCGCCGGCTGGTTGCAGATCGCCCTGCTCGCGGTCGGCGGCGTTCTCATGCTGCTCGGCCTCATTAGTCCGCCGTCCGGCACCGGCATGGCGATCGGTATCAACGGCGTGTGGGGCAATCTGGGCGTCGGCTGCGCTGCGCTGATCACCGGCTGGTGCATCGATCACGGTGGCTGGCGGACGGCGTTCATCGCGCCGGGCGTCGTCTCGGTGGTGATCGGCTTCGCCTACTGGTGGCTGGTACGCGGCGAGATCGCCGCTGCCGCCAACAAGCCGAAGGCCGCCGCCGCCACCTCCAACCCGGCGGCCGGCATGTCGGCGGAAGCGCGCTCGGCGCTGCTGCGGCTGACCGCGATCGTGTTCTTCACCACGGCCGTCTCGAGCCTCGTCTTCCAGTCGACCACGTTCGCGCTGCCGAAAGTCTTCGATGAGCGGCTGTCCGGTATCGCCGGCTCAGCGACGCTGGTCGGCCGTCTGGTGTTCATCGTGTTCGCGGTTGCGTCATTGGCGCAGCTTGTCGTCGGCTCGA
>JANLQP010000002.1:0-6440 GCA_031367895.1 Hyphomicrobiales bacterium | reverse complement strand
GTCGCGGCGGTCCCCACACCAGCGCCCAATTCTGCAATGGGAATATAAACTCCAGCGTTCGGGTTCGCTGCGGTATGCGCCCATATGTCAGCGTCGCTTTGAGTTCCGCCACCGCTGTAGCCGATTTTGAGAAACACCCCGCCATCCACACCGCTTAGATCGATGTGGAGCGGATTGGTTGCTGTCTGGTTGGCAATCGTCAGCACGCCACTGCCGAACACTGGGTCCGCAGCATTCGACTGGCTGACCATCTGCCGGTTGAGGTTGACCGTGCTGGATCCGGTCCCCGACAGCAGCAACACTTCGATGTTCGTGACACCCGCGAACTGCGCCGAGGCGATTGAACCGGCTGTCAGGAACTGCAGCGTGTCGGTGAAGCTCGTATTCGTTGTGCCGCGCACGGTGTCGGCAGCCGATAGGTCGGAAATATTGAACAGGAACATATTGTTGGCGGCGAGGGCTGAGCCGCTGGCGATCAGGGAATCGGGGCCGCTGGTGCCGGTGAAGGTAGCCATGAGATCGCTCCATATCGAAAACTGAGATGTGCGTGCCGTTGACACGCGGCGTCAGACACGGCCCCGCTTCGCGGGCAGCCGCTTTGTCAGATTGGGTGGATTAGTTCCGTTAGATTTCGTGGACTTCGGGAGAGCTGTGCGCACTGTGCGCCGCGTCGATCCCTCGTCTCATATCAACCGTGTACATCGCATCTACTCCATAATATTTCACTACGTCAAAAGCGAGCAAAAACCCCGCAACCCCGATCGACCCGTGACGAGCCTATGCAAGTAAACTCGCATTAGGCTTAGTCTGTCAATCCCACTTCGAGGCGAACCTCACGAAACTCTAGATTGAGGCGTTTTCTCTGCATAACGTGATATGTTCCCCACAGGCCGGCGTCGATCAAACGCATCCAGGGTTGTACTTCTGCGATCATCGCACTCCGGTCCGTCAGTGGATTCGCCGCACCACGCGTTTTCTGTTGAATACCGGAAGGATTCGGCGAGATCATCACGCGTCCACCACGCGGCAACTTCAATGCGCACACAAAAACGGAGTCGTTCCCGATGACGTCCCACAGCGTCGTGATTGCAACAGAGGCGTCGGGCCTCCCCGGTCTGCGACCGCCCGAAGCACAGATCAGAGTTGACCTCGACGATCGCTGCTTCCTGTTTCCGGCGGCAAAGAATGTGTCGCACATGCAGTTGCTGATCTATCGAGGTAAGAAGCTCCGTCTTGAAGTGGCATTTCCCTACAACGCCAGTCAAAGCGCGTCCGAGTTCCTCGAGCTTGGTGCTGACGCCGTCCCCGACTTCGCTCGCAAGATGGTTGAAGCCGTCTATAGGGCCGGGTCATTCCTCACCATCGTTGACGGTCTGAACATTTCGATGTGCACGCATGCGAATGGCTACAACCTGCAGGTCGGTGATTTTTCGACGCAACGCGATCTGTTCGTGAGCCCGGCATGCATCTGGCGGCTGTGCGGAGCAATCTGCCGCGCAGGAGACTTCCTGGCAGTAAAGGAAGCGCATTGACGCGACGACCATTGGCGCACGTGGCGCTGTTCGCCGATCATGAGTTCGATACCAGCAAAAACGTGAACGTTCCGCCGCGCTGATCTCGGTGTCGATCGTGCGCCGCCAGCGTGGCAACATGACCGATAGCCGGTTGCGCGGCAAATTCGTAATTTCTTGAATTAGGCATTGTGCCGATTGGCCGAGTTGTGATCGGGACCCCTGGTTGGCTGTCGTTCAGCGCCAGGCAATGCGTGAGGGACAGACTTAATCAGCGGGTCCGGAGTTCGAGCCTCCGCGCGCCCACCAGAAGAAGTACCTCACCATAGTCTGTGGAAGCGTTGGCGTCCTTTGACGCGGGCCAGAGGTATGTTCGATTTTCAGCGTCATGAGTTGAGTCCAAAACGATGGGGAACTCCATGGCGCGATTGATCAGCTTGAATGTCGAGCGCTCGAAACATCTCGACCGCTTCATCCCGTTCCTCAAGGCGCAAACACCCGACATCGTCTGCCTCCAGGAATTGACCGCCGACGACATTCCGCGCATCCAAAGCGCGACAGGCCTCGCCCACTGCCACTACGTGCCGATGGCCGTACATCCGCTCGATCGCAAGACATTCGGGGCCGGCATTCTGGCGCGCAATCCGTTCTGGAAAACCGATGGCGTCATGTATGCGGGTACGGGCGAGGGAACGCTGCTGTTCGATCGATCGAGCCCGGAGAGCCGCCTCGAAACCTGCCGTTACGTGGTGGCGATGGTGGACCTCACAGTGGCGGGCCATCTGTTGACGGTGGGTACAACTCATTTCCCCTGGACGCCGGACGGCCATTCGAGGCCGTTCCAGACCGAAGCCGTGCAGGCGATGACGGCGGCGCTGCGCGACGCCCCGATCATCTTGACCGGCGACTTCAACGCGCCGCGCGGCGGGGCCGTCTTTGCCGAGATGGCGCGCGTCTGGCGCGATTGCGTGCCACCTGACGTGACGACGAGCCTCGATCCGCAACTGCACCGCGCCGGGCCGCTGGATCTGATGGTCGACGGCATCTTCGCGTCGCACCACTTCCGCGTGGACGACGTGCGCCTGCACACCGGTGTCAGCGATCATCAGGCGCTATCGGCTGACGTCAGCAGAGCCAGCGGGACCTGAGATCACGCGTGTGCGCCGCGACGCTTCGACGAAAAATGTTCAGTTGCGCTCGTTCCACGATAGGTCCTCCGACGAGCCGGGCATGCCCGAGGACGACAAAAATGGATTTTGCAAGCCTCTTGCAGACGGGTTGCCGGCCAGCATGCAGTTACCCTTTCTCAGTCCGCTTCGCGTCGTTCCAGAGCGCGTCCATCTCGGCGAGGTTGGATTCGGCGGGCGTCGTGCCCTGCTGGGCAAGGCGCGCCTCGATGTAGGCGAAGCGGCGGCTGAACTTGGCGTTGGCGCCACGCAACGCGTTCTCCGGGTCGATCGAGAGGTGGCGCGCCACGTTCGCCATCACAAACAGGAGATCGCCGAACTCTTCTTCGATTCTGGCGTGACCAGACGGGAGAACGTTCGCGCCCCCTCCACGCGGATCCGCGGGCAATGCAACTTCTTCGAGCTCCGCGATCTCCTCGCGCACCTTCTCGAACACGGGCGCCAGTGATGGCCAATCGAAACCGACGCGGGCGGCCTTCTCCTGCAGCTTCACGGCGCGTGTCATGCCCGGCAATCCGACGGGCACGTCGGCTAAGAGCGAGGGGCTTTCAGCCCCCCGAGCCCCCTGACCAGGGCTTATTGCCCTGGACCCCAATTCCAAGCGGGAACGCGCCTTCTCCGCCTTTTCCTCGGCCTTGATGCGCTCCCAGGCGCCTTTCGCCATACCGGACGAGCGCGCCTGCGCGTCGCCGAAAACGTGCGGGTGGCGGCGGATCATCTTGCTGGTGATGCCGTGCGCCACGTCGGTGAAATCGAACGCGCCTTCCTCGGCCGCCAGTTGCGCGAGGTAGACGACCTGCAGCAGCAGATCACCCAATTCCTCCTTCAGGTCGGCCTTGTCGTCGCGGGCAATCGCATCGGCAACCTCATACGCTTCCTCGATGGTATAAGGCGCGATCGTCGCGAAGTTCTGCTCGAGATCCCACGGACAGCCGGTGACTGGAGCCCTGAGCGCAGCCATGACCTGGATCAGGTCGGCGAGTGTCTTCTTGGGTAGATCGGCCATGATGGGGCCTCGGTGGTAAGGAACATGACGATGACGACAGCGGCGGTCACAAGCGCACGACATACAACCCTTCGTCGTCCCCGCCAAGGCACGGAGCCACGTCGAATGTGGGGTGACTGTTTGGGGCTACAAAAAGTCCGTCGTGAGTGCCCGCCGTCGTGCAAGGCGCGCTTTCAGCACGACGGGCATGACGTTAAAAACGGGGAGGAGTTGCAATCATGTGGCGCTGGGCAGCGGGTTTTCTGGTCGCGGCGGTAGCGAGCCTCGGGCTGGTGCCGGCAGCGGTCGCGCAAGGAGCAGCCGGTGAAACGGTCGACATCGAGGGGCTGGCGGGGACGATGTTGCGCCCGGCCGGCGCGACCGCGGGCGTCATCATCATCGCAGGCTCCGGGCCGACCGATCGCAACGGCAACAGCAAGGCCGGCCTCAAAACCGACGCGTACAAGCAACTCGGGGACGCCCTGGCGAAAGCGGGCATCGCCAGTCTGCGGTTCGACAAGCGCGGAGTTGGGGAAAGCCTGAAGGACAAGGCAGGCGCGGCACTCACCGAGGACAAGATCACGGTTGAGTCGTCGGCCGCAGATGTCGCAACGCTCGTTGCCTGGATGGCCAAGCAGCCGGGCATCGCGCGCGTCGTGCTGGCGGGCCACAGCGAGGGTGGTCTGGTCGCGCTGGTGACCGCCAAATCGACAAAGGTCGACCGCGTCGTGGTGATGGCTGCATCTGGTCAGCCGCTCGGCGCGCTGCTGCGCAAGCAGTTCGCGCGGCAGCCGATCCCGGAGCCGATCGCGGAGGAGATCGAGCGCGTGCTGGCGGCACTCGAGACGGGCAAAGAGACGGGGCCGATGAAGCCGCCCGTAGATCAACTCTTCCGCTTCAGCTTGCAGCCGTTTTTGCGTTCGGTCCTGACTCTTGACCCGGTGCCGCTGATCAAAGAGGTGACTGTGCCGATCCTCGTCGTCGGTGGCGGCGCCGATATGCAGGTCGGGCGCTTCGACTACGAACCGCTGGTCGCCGCGCGTTCGGGTGTGATCGGGCACTGGGAGGCGCGGATGTCCCACGTGCTGAAGGAAGCGATCGACGACGGCGAGAGCCAGGCGAAAGCGTACACCGATCCCGCCGTGCCGCTAGTGCCGGGGTTGGTCGAGGCGGTGGTGAAGTTTGTGAAGGGGATGTAAATGTAGGTTGGGTCAAGCGACCATACGGACCGAAGCTCCACGATCGACGCGCGACCCAACAACACGCGACGAAGCAAGTAATGTTGGGTCGCGCAAGTGCAGGCTTGACCCAACCTACTGCCGGTCATTCAATATACGTGTGCACGGATCATCTGGGGGGGGTAAACTCTTACCTGTCCGGGCCCACTCTCGAGGCCTGCCGGATTTCAGGGAGTGAAGCATGTTGAAAAAACTATTGCTGGCGAGCGCAACTTTCGTCACCGGCACCTTGTTTGTTGCGAACGCCATTGCACAACCTTACCCGAGCAAGCCCATCCGGGTGATCGTCGCCGCGCCGGCGGGCACTGGGCCCGACGTCGAGCTGCGCCAACTCGTGCCGCATCTCTCGGCCGCGCTCGGTCAACCCGTCGTCGTCGACAACAAGCCCGGCAATGCTAGCCTCCTCGGCATGGAGTTGGCTGCTAAAGCGGCGCCGGACGGATACACCATTTTTGCCGGAACGGTTGCGGGTCTCGCCTCCAATCCCAAGCTTTACGACAAGTCGCTGTCTGTCGATGTGGAGAAGGACCTGGTGCCGATCAGCCTCTCCATCAGGCACCCCTGGCTGCTCTACGTCCGCGGAGCGTTGCCGGCAGAGAACTTCAAGGATTTCGTCGCGCTCGCGAAGTCGAAGCCCGATACGATCACGTTCGCCTCGACCGGTGTCGGCAGCACGCAGCACGTGGCGCTGGAAATGTTGCAGCAGCTGACGGGCATCAAGTTGAAACACGTACCCTATGGCGCCAGCCCCTGGCAGAACGATCTCGTGGCGGGACAGATCGATGCGACCACCTGGCCGCTCGTCACGCTCGTTGATCACATCCAGACCGGTAAAATTCGGGCGCTCGCGATCTCGAACGGCGGCAAGCGCTCCGAGATCGTGCCGAACGTGCCGCAATTCAGCGAGGTCGGCATGCCGTCTTTCGATGTAACGGCCTGGGCAGGACTGCTCGCGCCAGCAGGCACTCCGAAAGACATCATCGATCGCATCGCTGCCGCCGCGGCCAAGGGCGCACAGAGCGAACTCTATCGCGCGTTCGCGGCAAAGTCCGGCGCGACGGCCGTCGGCAGCTCGCCAGCGGAGTTCGACGCTTTCCTGAAAGCCGAGCGCGCGCGATGGAAGAAGGTCATTGCCGACGGCAACATCAAGTTGGAATAGGCGCTACGGGGCAAATTTTGATACCGTGGCATTGAATCCGTCCGGTTGGGTCGAGCAATCTCACGGCGCATCCGGCGCTAGATTGGGCGACCCGACATTCCATGACGCAGCAAGCGATGTCGGGTCGCGCAAGTGCGTTCGTGCGGATCCCAATCCACTTGTCGAAATGGGCCGGTGAGTTCCTGTTCGCGTAATTTATATTATGGGAAATTACATCTGTTAGAGACGCCATAACCAGGAGTTGCGAGGCGCGACGGAATGGACGTCGCCTCAGAGGCTGGCCACTATCACGGCGTACTTATCCCCCATTCGGGTTGCGAGCGTATGATCCCGGCGTTCGCATCGGATCCAAGGGCGTCA
>JANLQP010000148.1:0-31315 GCA_031367895.1 Hyphomicrobiales bacterium | reverse complement strand
GTTCGCCATCGACGCCGGCAGAATGCCACCGGACGCGCCGCCCGGCAGATAGCCCTTGAAGCCGTGGCCATCCAGCATGCCGCCGCAGCGCTTGATCAGATCCTCTGCCGTCGAGCCGGCCGGCGCCAATACGACGCCCGGATTCTTCACGCGGCCCGAGACCGAGTATGAGCGGAAGCCCTTCGACCCGTTCACGCCCTGCTCGGCGAACCAGTGTGCGCCCTTCGTCAGGATGTCCGGGATCCAGTAGAGCGTCTCGACGTTGTTGACGAGCGTCGGGCGGTTGAAAATGCCAACCTGGGCCACATAGGGTGGACGATGCCGCGGCAGCCCGCGCTTGCCCTCGATCGACTCGATCATCGCGGATTCTTCGCCGCAAATGTAGGCGCCGGCGCCGCGCCGGATCGAAACCTTGGTGTGCGGGATCAGGCCCGCATAAGCCACGCGATCAACGGCGTCGGCCAGGATCTCGAGCACCGCCGGGTACTCGTCGCGCATGTAGATGAAGACTTCCTGCGCCTCCACCGCCCAAGCCGCGATCAGCATGCCTTCCAGGAACTGGTGCGGGTTCGTTTCGAGGTAATGCCGGTCCTTGAACGTGCCGGGCTCGCCCTCGTCACCGTTGACGGCCATGAGGCGCGGGCCCTTCTCAGCCCGCACGAGGCTCCATTTGCGCCCCGTCGGGAAACCAGCGCCGCCCAGGCCACGCAAGCCGCCATCCGACAGCGTCTTGATGATGTCGTCGGCCGAACGTTTCCCACCCAAGCAGGCTTCCAGAAGGTTGTACCCACTCGTTTCCCGGTACGCGTCGAACGTGCGGTAGTCCGGAACGACCGCGCGCACCTCATTGGTCAGTGCCAGATCCTTGACCTTGGCGAAGGTGGCGTTGTCGACGTGACGATGGCCAACCTCGCATGCAGGCGCTGTATGGCACGAGCCGATGCATGGCGCGCGCACGACACGCACGCTCGGCATCGCTTCGGATTCGGCCTGCAATTCCTCGAGCAACCGCTCGGCACCCGCCAGCATGCATGACAGGCTGTCGCAAACGCGGACCGTGACCTCCGGCGGGCGCGGTTCGCCATCACCGACGACGTCGAAGTGGGCGTAGAACGTCGCGACCTCGTAAACCTCGGCCATCGGAATGCGCATCAGCTCGGCAAGACCATGCAAGTGCGACGCTGGCAAGCAGCCCTCTGCGTCCTGCATCTTGTGCAGATACTCGATGAGCAACGGGCGTTGATAAGGTCCAAGGCCGACCAGGGCTTTCACCGCAGCGACATCAATCTCCTGCAGAACGCGGCCCTTCGGATGCGTCGGAGCCTTACGACGCCCGGCACCTGGATGAACGGCACGTCGCCCTTTGGCCGATCCCGTGCCCGGTTTATCGCTCACGCTCACTCTCCCCGATCCCGGCCGGTGGAGAACGCCGCTCCCCGGCTCTTCGTATTGCGGCCTGCGTTCGCTGGAGCCTCTCGCAATTGCGCCGAGCGCGTCTCGCGTGCCGCACCTTGCCTGCACACGAGCCATCTGGCTCGCTCCAATTGCTGGCATACCATATGCCTATTCCGTGGCAACTGTCGAGACCAGCAGGGTTCCCGATCGACGATTTTTCGGCGATAGCAAGGTTGGCCCGATGTCTCTCGACACTGCAACGCGCGGACGAGAAAGTGTCTCAGGCCTGCGGCAATGTTGAATTGCGGGTTGGCGGTGACAGGCACTTGCCCAATCGCCTATACCTTTTAACCATCGGCACCTTCCGGGGGGATACGCAATGGATCTGAGTTGGCTTGGTATCGAGTTGACCAAAGAGTTCTGGCTCGCACTCGGTCAGATTATATGGATTAACGTTCTGCTTTCAGGCGACAACGCGATCGTCATAGCGCTCGCCTGCCGCGGCCTGCCCGCGAACAAGCGCGCGATGGGCATCATGCTCGGCGCCGGCGCGGCGATCCTGCTGCGTATCATCTTCACGATCGGTGTGAAGTTTCTGCTGGAATTGCCGTATCTGAAGGTGATCGGCGGCGTCCTGCTGATCTGGGTTGCCTATAAGCTCGTGACGCAAGAGGAAGCAGACGAGGGCGGTGTCGCAGCCAGCGCCAGCTTATGGGAAGCGGTGCGAACGATCGCCATCGCCGACGTCGTCATGAGTCTCGACAATGTCCTGGCGATCGCGGCTGCTGCGAAGGGCAACATCACCCTGATCATTCTTGGTCTCGTCATCTCGATCCCGATGATCATCGGTGGCGCGACGATCCTGACAAGCATCCTGCACCGCTTCCCGATTCTGGTTTGGGCCGGTGCAGCGCTCCTCGGCTGGATCGCCGGCGACCTCATCGTCTCCGACCCCTTCGTCGCACCTTACGTCAAGGATCTCGTCGCGACCCTGGGTTTGCCCGCCAAATTGGATCTCAAGTTCCCGCTCTGGATCCCACACGTTGGCGATAGCAAAGTTCTCTCCGGACCGACGTACGATCTCTTGGCGCAGATCGCCGGCGCGGGGCTGGTGGTCCTGCTTGGACTGATCTTCAAGAAGAAGTCAGCGCCCGCGCACCGACAGCCAAAGGCGCTCGCGAACAAGGTACCAGACCGACAAAGGCCGCCGAGTATGCTCGGCGGTCTACTTTTATCGACGCTAGTTCGCTCAGTCGATCAGGAGCGCTTAAGCCTTGCCGTCTCGGCGCTGAACCAGGCAATCCGCTCCTTCAGGTTGGCGTTCTCCTCGGCGAGCGCCTCCGGAGTCGCCGGTTGCAAACTGTCGTGCTCGATGATCAGTGCGCTCAGTCTTTGCTTCAGATCACGATTCTCGGCGCGCAACGCTCCGAGGCGATCCGCCGGCCGAACCGCGCCCGCGGCAGCCATCGCCCCCGACGCAGCCGCAATCGCAGCTGGTGGAGCGACTATGGCCGAGGGTGGCGCCACGGCAGCCGTTACCGCCGCACGTGGCGAGGCTTCGACCGACACCATCTCCCCCGCATGTGCGATGGCGGGCGACGCAACGGCCGGGTGGGATGTCGACCTCGCCGCTTCCGCCAGGATCTCATCGCTTGGAGACGCACCCGACGCCGCGACCACCCGCGCCCGCCACGGCTTCAGCACGAAGAGCGCCAGGACAGCGGCCACGATGTTGGCGGCCGCCGCGACAATGAACACCAGGTCCCAACTGCCGGTCGATTTCTGGATGAAGTTCGAATACGGAACCAGCAGCGCCGCGGTCCCCTTCGCCGTATAGAGGAGACCGGCGTTGGTAGCGGCGAACTTGGCACCGAACGTGTCGGTGCAGGTCGACGGGAACAGCGAGTAGATCTCGCCCCAGGCAAAGAACACGAAACCAGAGAGCAGCACGAACCACACCGGATTGGCACCGAGCAGATAGAGCAAATAGATGCCGACGCCTTCCATGAGGAAGGCGATGAACATGGTGTTCTCGCGGCCGATGTTGTCGGAGACCCAGCCGAAGAATGGCCGCGTCAGGCCGTTCAGGATCCGGTCGATCGTGGCGGCAAACGTCAGCGCCGGCATCGTCCACATCAGCAGAGTGACGTCGGTCTTGGCGATCTTCAGATCGTTGGCGATCGGCGACAGGTTGGCGGTCACCATCAGCCCGCCGGCACCAACGATCACAAACATGAAGTACATGAGGGTGAAGATCGGCTGGCCGCGTGAGATGACGATGCCGCCGCCAACGACGAAGATGAAAGCTGCCAGCACCAGCGGGAACCAGAACCCGGCACCGGACCAGACCATGGCGAGGCCTATGGCGAAAGCGACGATCGAGCCGACGATCCAGTAGATGTTCTCGCCAATGATCTCATTCGGCGCATACTGGCGCCTCGTCTGGATGACGTTGGCGTTCATGGCGCCGGCCGGAAGCTGGCCAGCCACCGGAGTCTGCATCAAGAAGGCCAACAGGCAAATGATGATGCCCTGGCCAATGCCGAAATAGAGGAACGTATCCTGGAAGCCGCTGGCTGCGATCATGTTCTGGATCGGTGACACCGTAAACGCTGACCCGGCACCGAAGCCGGCCGCCGTGATACCGGCAGCGAGGCCGCGCTTGTCCGGGAACCATTTCAGCGCATTGCCGATACAGGTCCCGTAAACCGCGCCGGCCCCAATGCCGCAGACGATCATCGCCGAATAGTAACCATCAATGCCGCCGAGCGTCGTTGCCCGCGACGTCATCCACCAGCCGATGCCGCAGAGCACGCCACCCCAGAAAATAACGACGCGCGGACCATACCGGTCGACGAACCAGCCTTCGATCGGGACTAGCCACGTCTCGAACAACACGAACAGCGTGAACGCGATCTGAATCGATGCGCGATCCCAGCCGAATTTCTTCTGGATTTCGGGGACGAAGAACGTCCATCCGTACTGATAGTTGGCGATCATCACCATGCAGACGACGCCGATGGCGAGCTGCATCCAGCGATAGCTGTCGCTGACGCGCGGCGGTGCTCCCGCACCCATTACGGTAGATTGGCCCATTTTAGTCCTCCCCAGACATACGCACTTAGGGCCGATTGTTCTGCGATCTTATGCAGTTCGGCCGCTTATTGAGTGGCATACCGTATACGCCTGACATCCGCCTCGCAACCCACCGCGCATGCACATGCAGCGCGACACCGGCCCTCCGAGGTACCAAGCTGTGCCAACGGCACATTTCACGGCTGGACGAAGCAAAAGTGCGGCACACTTGCGTCGTCGTGGCGTATGGTATACCAGAAACACCGCTCGATCTGTCCGTTGTCCTCGCGCATATTCGCTCATCGCAGTAGTACCGGTCACATCCCATGTCGAACACCGTGCTCGAGATCCAGCGCATCACCGAGAGTCAGAGCCTCAAATCGCGCGCTTATGAGGCGCTGCGCTCTGCGATCATGAATATGAATATTTACGCGCCGGATGCAGAGTTGAAACTCGAGGAGCGCGACTTATCCTTGCGGTTCGGGGTCAGCCGCACGCCGCTCCGCGAGGCACTCTCGCAGCTCGACTCGGAGGGCCTTGTCCGCATCGCGCCCAGGCGCGGCATCTTCATCGTGCGGAAAACCAAGGCTGAGATCCTGGACATGATCACGGTCTGGGCAGCGCTCGAAAGCATGGCCGCCCGTCTCGCAACGAAAGTGGCGTCCGACGCCGAAATCCGTGCCCTGCACGCCCTGGTCGACGTCTTCTCGACCGACGAGGTCGCCCGCAAGATGGGCGAGTATTCCGACGCCAACATCAAGTTCCATCAGGCCATCATCGGCCTCGGCAAGTGCCCGCTGCTCACCAAGCTCACGGATGATCTCTTTTTCCACGTCCGTGCTATCCGCCAACGCACGATCGTCGAGCAGGACCGTGCCCGCCGCTCGATCATCGATCACAAGGAAATCGTCAATGCGCTGGAGGAGCGCCACACAGAGCGGGCCGAACGCCTGGTGCGCGAGCACACTTTGAAGCTGCGCGAGCATGTCGAACGGTACGTCGAGATCGATTGAAGGTGTGCGCAAGGGTTCAGACCCATGGGGTTTGCACCCACGACAGACCCGATCAACGAAAAACATCATTTCAGGGAGAGAAACGAGATGTCGACCGACACCCAATCGCAGACACTGACCGATGGCTTCCACCTCGTCATTGATGCACTGAAGCTCAACGGCATCAACACAATCTACGGCGTGCCGGGCATCCCGATCACGGACCTCGGCCGTTTCGCACAGGCGGCCGGCATGCGCGTGATCGCATTCCGGCATGAGCAGCACGCCGGCTACGCCGCATCAATCGCCGGCTTCCTGACGCAGAGGCCGGGGATCTGTCTCACGGTGTCGGCGCCGGGCTTCCTCAACGGCCTGACGGCACTGGCCCACGCCACCACGAACTGCTTCCCGATGATCCTGATCTCCGGCTCGTCCGAGCGTGAGGTCGTCGACCTGCAGCAGGGCGACTACGAGGAGATGGACCAGCTCGCCGTTGCCAAGACCGTGTGCAAGGCGGCCTTCCGCGTGCTGCACGCCCAGGACATCGGCGTCGGCATCGCGCGCGCCATTCGCGCCGCCGTCTCAGGCCGTCCCGGCGGCGTCTATCTGGACCTGCCCGCCAAGCTGTTTAGCCAGGTCATGGATGCCGAAGCCGGCGCCAAGTCGCTGATCAAGGTGGTCGACGCTGCCCCACGCCACATCCCCTCGCTCGAGGCCGTCGATCGCGCCCTCGACCTTCTGAAGGGCGCCAAAAAGCCGCTGATCATTCTCGGCAAGGGCGCCGCCTATGCTCAGGCCGACGACGACATTCGCGCGCTCGTCGAGAAGACCGGCATCCCTTATCTGCCGATGAGCATGGCCAAGGGCCTGCTGCCGGATACCCATCCGCTGTCGGCCGGTGCGACGCGCTCGATGGTGCTGAAAGACGCCGACGTCGTCATGCTGATCGGCGCGCGCCTCAATTGGCTGCTCTCGCACGGCAAGGGCAAGACCTGGGGCGAGCGGGGCACGCAGAAGTTCATCCATGTCGACATCTCGCCGACCGAGATGGACAGCAACGTCGGCATTTCCGCACCTGTTGTCGGCGATATCACATCGAGCGTGGCGGTCATGCTGTCGCGCATCGGCGCCGATTGGCCAAAGCCGACCGCCTGGGCCAGCGCGGTGCGCGAGAAGGCCGACGGCAACGTCGCCAAAATGGCGCCACGCCTGCAAAACAACAACAATCCGATGGATTATCACGGCGCACTCGGCGCTTTGAAAAACATTATCAAGCAGCGACCCGACACGATCCTCGTCAACGAGGGCGCCAATACACTCGACTTCGCGCGCTCCATTATCGACATCTACCAGCCGAGGAAGCGCCTCGACGTCGGCACCTGGGGCATCATGGGCATCGGCATGGGCTACTCGGTGGCGGCCGCTGTCGAGACGGGCAAGCCCGTGCTCGCGGTTTGCGGCGACAGCGCCTTCGGCTTCTCCGGCATGGAGATCGAGACGGTCTGCCGTTACAAACTGCCGGTCTGCGTCGTCGTCTTCAACAACAACGGCATCTATCGCGGTACCGACGTCAATCCCGGCGGCTCCGATCCGGCGTGGACCACGTTCGTGAAGAACGCGCAGTATGAGCTGATGGCCAAGGCGTTCGGCGGTGTTGGCGTCCGCGTGACGTCGCCCGACGAACTCGCCCGCGCCGTGAACGAGGCGATCGATTCCGGCAAGCCGACGCTCATCAACGCGATCATCGACGAGAAAGCCGGCACCGAGAGCGGCCGCATCGGCAATCTCAACCCGCAAAGCGTGGTGGGGAAGAAGGCTTGATGTGGCACAAAAGAGATCGAGAGGTAGTCCGATGTCGCAAACGGCGCGAAAATTCACTCATATTTCGGCGGCAGCCTATCTCGCCATGGAAAACGACGGCACGTGGCGCAACGAGTTCGTCGACGGTGTCGTCTTTGCAATGGCTGGCACGAGCGATCATCACAATCTGATCGCTGGCTCGGCATTCGTCAAAATTGCAGGAAGTATCATGAAGCCATGCCAAGCATTTATGGCTGATATGAAGGTGCGAATCAAAACCAATGACGAGGAGAGATACTACTATCCCGACGTGTTCGTGAGTTGTCTGGAGAGCGATCGCGCCTCTCACCACAGAGAGAGCCCGCGATTGATCGTCGAGGTGCTGTCGCCGTCAACAGAACGGACCGACCGAACTGAAAAATTCAAAGCCTATACATCGGTACTGTCGTTGGAGGAGTATGTGCTTGTTTCGCAGGAGGCCGTCGAACTTGAGATTTTTCGCCGCCGAACCGGATGGCAGCGCGAGCACTATGTATTCGACAACGTCGTGACCTTCGAATCCATCGGATTGTCGGTTTCCGTGTCGACATTCTTCGAACAAGTCGAGTTTTAGGCAACCGCAATGTCGACCAGGGGGTGTCGGCGCCAGCTGTCGCGAGCTTCTGCCGTAGCGTCACCTTCTGAGACGCAATTCGGGAACGATCAACGGGAGGAAAACACAACCATGACCCAAGCGCTCAAAGGCGTCCGCATTCTCGATTTCACGCATGTGCAATCGGGGCCGACGTGCACACAGCTACTCGCCTGGTTCGGCGCCGATGTGATCAAGGTCGAGCGGCCGGGAGTGGGCGACATCACGCGCGGGCAGCTGCAGGACATCCCGAAGGTGGACAGCCTCTACTTCACGATGCTGAACCACAACAAGCGCTCGATCACACTCGACACCAAGAACAAGACGGGCAAGGAGGTTCTCGAGCGCCTCATCCTCACCTGCGACGTGCTCGTTGAAAACTTCGGCCCCGGCGTGCTCGACCGCATGGGCTTCACCTGGGAGCGCATCCACGAGCTGAACCCGACCATGATCGTCGCCTCGGTGAAGGGCTTCGGCCCCGGCCCCTACGAGGATTGCAAGGTTTACGAGAACGTCGCGCAGTGTACCGGCGGCTCGGCATCGACAACCGGGTTCCGAGATGGCCCGCCGCTCGTTACCGGCGCCCAGATCGGCGACAGCGGCACGGGCCTGCATCTGGCACTCGGCATCGTTACCGCGCTCTTCCAGCGCACCAAGACGGGCATCGGCCAGAAGGTCACCTGTGCCATGCAGGATGGCGTCTTGAACCTCGCCCGCGTCAAGCTGCGCGACCAGCAGCGATTGGCCCATGGCCCGCTCTCCGAGTACAGCCAGTTCGGCGAAGGCATTCCGTTCGGCGACGCCGTACCGCGCGCCGGCAACGACTCTGGCGGAGGTCAACCCGGGCGCATCGTGAAGTGCAAGGGCTGGGAGACCGATCCCAACTCCTATCTGTACTTCATCACGCAGGCACCCGTCTGGGAGCCGATCTGCGACGTTATCGGCGAGCCCGGCTGGAAGACCGATCCCAACTACGCGACACCGAAAGCGCGTTTGCCGCGGCTCAACGAGATCTTCGCCCGCGTCGAGCGCTGGACGATGACCATGACCAAGTTCGAGGCCATGGAGATCTTGAACAAGTACGACATTCCCTGTGGCCCCATCCTGTCTATGAAGGAACTCGCGGAGGACCAGTCACTGCGCAAAACCGGCACCGTGGTCGAGGTCGATCACCCGACGCGCGGCAAGTACCTCTCCGTCGGCAATCCGATCAAGCTGTCGGCGAGCCCGACCGTAGTGGCTCGTTCACCATTGCTCGGCGAGCACACGGCCGAGATCCTCGCCGACGTGCTCAGGTACTCGACCGAGGAGATCGCGGCGATCAAGGCGTCGGGCGCAACCGAGCCACCGCAGAAGAAGGCGGCGGCGGAATAAGCTGACGACGTGAATGGTGTCTGGCTTTAGCCAGACACAGCAAATCAGGTGGTGCCATGGTGCCAGGCTGAAGCCAGGCACCTGACACGCGACGGGGATAGGGAGAAGAGACAATGCGTATCGTCGTTCACGGACAGGAGGCCTTCGGCAAGGCCGTCCTCGAAAAGCTGCTGGCACGCGGCGACAATGTCATCGCGGTCTGCTGCGCGCCCGACAAGGCCGGCCGGCCCGAGGATCCGATGAAGGTCTTCGCCAAGGAGAAGGGCCTCCCCGTGCACCAGCCAAAAAGCTGGAAGACGCCGGAAGCGCTGGAACTCATGAAGTCGTTCAACGCCGACGTCTGCATGATGGCGTACGTGCTGCTGTTTGTGCCGCAGCCGGTGCTCGACGCGCCGACGCTCGGCACGTTCCAGTATCACCCGTCCTTGCTGCCCGATCACCGCGGGCCGTCGTCGATCAATTGGCCGATCGCGATGGGCAAGGCCAAGACCGGCCTCACCATCTTCTGGCCGGACGAAGGGCTCGATGAAGGTCCGATCCTGCTGCAGAAGACCGTCGACATCGGCCCGGACGAAACGCTTGGCGACGTCTACTTCAAGAAGCTATTCCCGCTCGGCATCGATGCCATGCTGGAGAGCCTCGATCTCGTGAAGGCCGGCAAAGCCCCAAAGATCGACCAAGGCTTGAAGGCGGACCCGAAAAAGGGCTCCTACGAGAGCTGGTACAAAAAGGACATCACCGAGATCGACTGGGCGAAGTCGGCCGCCAATGTTTACAACACGATCCGTGCCGCCAATCCCGCTCCCGGCGCCTGGTCGACGATCAACGGCCAGAGGATCGACATCTTCGACAGCGCCCGTGTCGCCGGCCCCGGCATTCCCGGTGAGATCATCTCGATCACATCGGACGGCGTCACGGTTGCAGCCAAGGATGGTCGCCTCCTGATCAAGCGCGTGCGCGGCGCCGACGGCAAGAAGATCGCTGCCAGCGACTGGGCGAAGTCTGCCGACCTGCTGGTCGGCGCCTCGTTCGACCCGCCCGCACCCAAAGCACCAGAGACTGCAAAGAAGCCAGCCGGAGGTAGCAAAGTGGCCGTCAGATCCGACATCGAGATCGCACGCGACGCAAAGAAGAAGCCGATCCAGGAGATCGGCGCCAAGCTCGGCATACCGTCGGAGCACCTGTTGCCGTTCGGACACGACAAGGCGAAGATCTCGGCTGAGTTCATCAAGTCGCTCGAAGGCAAGAAGGACGGCAAGCTGATCCTGGTCACCGCGATCAACCCCACGCCCGCCGGCGAAGGCAAGACGACGACGACGGTCGGCCTCGGCGATGGCCTGAACCACATCGGCAAGAAGGCCGCGATCTGCCTGCGCGAGCCCTCGCTCGGCCCCTGCTTCGGCGTCAAGGGTGGTGCTGCCGGTGGCGGCTATGCCCAGGTCGTGCCGATGGAGGACATCAACCTGCACTTCACCGGCGACTTCCACGCGATCACGTCGGCGCACAACCTGTTGTCGGCGATGATCGACAACCACATCTACTGGGGCAACACGCTGAACATCGACACGCGGCGGGTCGTCTGGCGCCGCGTCATGGACATGAACGACCGCGCGCTGCGCGAGAACGTGATCTCGCTCGGCGGCGTCGCCAACGGGTTCCCGCGTGAATCGGGCTTCGACATCACTGTTGCCTCGGAAGTGATGGCGATCCTGTGCCTCGCCAACGACATCAAGGATCTCGAAAAGCGTTTAGGCGACATCATCATCGCCTACCGCCGCGACCGCACTCCGGTCTATGCGCGCGACATCAAGGCCGACGGCGCCATGACCGTGCTGCTCGCCCAGGCCATGCTGCCGAACCTCGTGCAGACGCTGGAGAACAGCCCGGCGCTGATCCACGGCGGCCCGTTCGCCAACATCGCGCACGGCTGCAACTCGGTGGTCGCGACCAAGACCGCGTTGAAGCTCGCCGACTACGTGGTGACGGAAGCCGGCTTCGGCGCGGATCTCGGCGCCGAGAAGTTCTTCGACATCAAGTGCCGCAAGGCCGGCCTGAAGCCGGACGCAGCCGTCATCGTCGCCACCGTGCGCGCGATCAAGATGAACGGCGGCGTTAAGAAGGAAGACCTCGGCAAGGAGAACATCGAGGCCGTGAAGAAGGGCCTCGCCAATCTCGGCCGCCACATCGAGAACGTGAAGTCGTTCGGCGTGCCGGCGGTGGTCGGCGTCAATCATTTCATCACCGATACCGACGCCGAGGTGGCCGTGATCATGGACTACGTCAAGTCCTTGGGCAGCGAGTGCTTCCTCAACAAGCACTGGGCGGACGGCGGCAAGGGCATCGCGCCGATGGCCAAGCGCGTCGCTGAACTCGCCGATAGCGGCGTCGCCAAGTTTGCGCCGATCTACCCTGACGACATGGGCCTCTTCCAGAAGATCGAGACCATCGCGACGAAGATCTATCGCGCCGGCAATGTGTCAGCCGACAAGGCGATCCGCGATCAGCTGAAGACTTGGGAGGACATGGGCTACGGCAAGCTTCCGGTCTGCATCGCCAAGACGCAGTACTCGATGACGACCGACCCGAACGTGCGCGGGGCGCCGGAAGGCCACACGATTCCCGTGCGCGAGGTGCGCCTCTCGGCCGGTGCCGGTTTCATCGTCGCCATCTGCGGTGAGATCATGACGATGCCGGGCTTGCCCAAGGCACCGTCGGCGGAGTTCATCCGCTTTAACGAGAAGGGCCAGATAGACGGGCTGTTTTGAGTTGCGCCTTCGGATGCCCACGTCGCGGCAGAGCCGCGCTCCACGCGGACGCATCCGGCGCGTCGATCAAGTTGCGCCTTCGGGCATGGGGTCAGATCTATGAGTCTGACCCCTTGCCGACCACCCAACATGAGGATCCCATGGCCAACCCGGAAGTTCCTATCAACGTCGACCCGGCGACCGGCATCTGGTCGACCGACGGGCTGGCGATGATCTACATGCCGCGCCATTTCTTCGTGAACTACTATGCCGCGATGGATCAGGCGCTCGGCCGCGAGAAGCATTCAGCGTTGCTGTATGCGTCGAGCCACAAGTCTGCCTATGAATGGGCGACGGCCGAGGCCAAGACCCACGGGCTCCGCGATGTGGCCGTGTTCCGGCACTATCTGAACCGGCTATCGCAGCGAGGCTGGGGCCGCTTCACGATCGAGTCCGTCGATCTCCAGGGGCCGGGGGCGCGGGTTCGCGTCGACCACTCGGCTTTTGCGTTACAGCTGGGCCGCACGGGGCACTGCGAATGCTCGATGTTCTCCGGCTCGTTCGCCGGCTGCCTGGAGTGGGTGTCGAGTGACGCCGGAACGCCCGCGAACGTCATCGCAGAAGAGACGCAGTGCGCATCGCAAGGCCACGACCACTGCACGTTCGTCGTCCGGAAGGCGTGAGAGCGGCGCGGAAGAAAAAACTTTCCGTGACTGGCGCGCAAGCAGCCCTGTTGCCACCTGTTTCCTCGACGGCCACGAGCGCACAACGGTGGACGAGGTGTCAGACCCAAAGGTCTGACACCAAATCCCTACTTCACCGCGTCGGCGCCGGCGCGGGCTACCTGCGCGTCCTGCTGCGAGGTGCCGCCCGAGACGCCAATGGCGCCAATAACTGTGCCGTTCGCAACGATCGGGACGCCGCCCTCGAGCGGCGAGACGCCGCGAATCCCGAGGACGCGCAACCCGACGCCGCCACCGGCAACCAGGTCCTCGAATACCTTGCTCGGGCGGCGGAAGTCGACTGCCGTCTGCGCCTTGTCGACGGCAACCGCAATCGAGCCGTGCTGTGTGTTGTCGAGCTTCTGGAACATCACCATGTGGCCGGTGCTGTCGAGGATGGCGATCGCCATCGGCCAGTTGTTCTTCCTGGCCTCGGCCTCGCTGGCGGCCATCGCCTTCTTCGCGGCCTCGATGCCGATCGGTGTGCCATAGGGCGTGACCGGCGGCGGTGCCACGGCTGGAGCCGCCGGCTGCTGGGCCGATCCGCTGAGCGGAGCAGCAACGGCCAGGATCGTTGCTAGCGCAAGTGCTCGAAGTCTCAACATGTTTCCTCCGTCGATTTTAGGTTGCTTCAGCACGCCAAGCGGCGGCATGCGTGCTGAGATTAGGACGGGCGGACCCTATCGGCACGCTGTTTTGTTCGCAGGCGGGCCTGACTGCGGCTTCGCTCGAACCCTTGCCTTGCCCGCTCCATGATTCTGTGTGCTTAACGGCACGGGGCGATCATTGTGCCCGCAGGGAGCAATCGGCGCATGTGGCGGCGCGGCAAAATCCGGTTGGCGATGGCGGCAGCAGCTCTCCTGCTGACGATTCTCGGAGTAATGCTGCCCGAGGCCGCCCTTGCCCAACAGATCGGCGAGACGCTGGCGGCCAAGCTGACCGAGAGCCAACAGCGCGCATACGTGTTGCATTTGCGTGCGCGCGCAGCCTTCGACATGGAGTTGCAGGCCTACTGGATCGCCGTCGACCAGAAGCGCGACGGGCGCAAACGCAAACGGGCCCAGAGTGTCCCGTTCACCCCCGACGACTACATCGCCGAACAGCCGCCGAAGTACCAGGGGTCGCCTCTGCCGGCCGACATCGCCAAAATCGTGACCGAGGTGCGGCCCCCGGAGTCAGAAACGCCCAAGCCCGTGGTTGCCGATTTTCTGGCCGCCGCACGCGCGGAGTATGGCTTCATTCCAGTCCAGGCCAGCGAGCGCGAGTTCAAGCGGCGCTACGCCGAGGAAGCGTTGGCACTGGGCTTGAGCAAGGCACAAGTCGTGCGGGTCTATGCGCTCGAGACCGGCGGACGCGGCACCTTCGATATGCAGGCCGGGATCGATCCGGACACGCGTCTGGGGAAGCCGATCTCGTCGGCGCTCGGCTACGCTCAGTTGCTCACCGCCAACTCGACGAGCGAACTGGTGAAATACGGCGAGCAGTTCGCCGTCCGCCTCGAACGCATGGCCAGCGCAGGAGGCACTTCAGGCGCGGGCGCGGCAGCGCTGCGCGCCAAGATCGCCGCGCTGCGCAAGATGCAGCGCGGTGCCCGGTCAGTGCCGAACGAGTGGAGCGCGCACGTCAAGATGGCGACGACGGCGAAGGGCCTCGGCATCCACGCGCTCAATCTCGATGCCGACATCGGACCGTGGCTGCAGGTGATCAAGTTGAAGGGCTTGAAGGAGGAGGCCGAGAGAGCCGGCCGGCCGAACCTTTCTGGCGCCGAGATCGAGCTGATGAACCTCGCCGGCCCGCGCACGGGTCTCGAGATGATGGATGCGGTGCCGCGCTCCATGCCGACCGCCAACTTCTTCAGCCAGGCCGCCTACTACCGCAACACGATCGTTCGCGAAAAGAACGCAGCGCAACTGCTCACCGCCCTGGATGAGCGCATGGAAGTATCGCTGAAGAAAGCGGGATCGATCGAGTTCGCGCAGGCCTTCGATGATGCTGCGCGCGCGGGCCAGGGTGGCGGCCGCAAGCCGTAAACAGCGCTCCAGCCGCCCACCATCACGACAACACGTAGCTCGTCGCGGCCCGGCGCATCAGGCCTTCCTGCGTCACGGACGCGATCAGCACGCCATCCCGCGTGAAAACGCTGCCGCGCGAGAAGCCACGCGCGCCGTAAGCATTGGGGCTGTCTTGCGCGTAGAGCAGCCATTCGTCAGCGCGGAATGGCCGATGGAACCACATGGCATGATCGAGGCTCGCGAGCTGGATGTCCGGGTCGAACGCGAGCTTGCCGTGCGCGATCAGCGCGGTATCGAGCAGCGTGAAATCGGAGGCATACGCCAGTACGCACTGATGCAAGGGCAGTGCATCAGGCAGAGTGCCGCTCGCACGCATCCAAATGTGCTGCTGAGGTTGCCGCTTCTCGCGATCGAGATAACGGGAAACATCCACGGGGCGCATCTCGATCGGCCGTTCGCGCTCCCAGTAACGGCGCATGTTTTCGGGCAGATGCTTGATCAGCTCGGCCTTGAGCTCGGCTTCGCTGGGAAGATCCTCCGGCATCGGCACATCCGGCATCGCGGCATGATGCTCGAAGCTCTCCTCGGCCTTGTGAAACGACACGCTCATAGCGAACATCGCCCGGCCATTCTGGATTGCCTTGACGCGCCGTGTCGTGAAGCTACTGCCGTCGCGGATGCGCTCGACGTCGTAAACGATCGGTTCGGCTGGATCGCCCGGCAGCAGGAAGTAGGCGTGCGCCGAGTGCGCGATTCGATCTTCCGGGACCGTGCGCACGGCGGCAACCAGCGCCTGCCCCAGCACCTGGCCGCCATACACGCGCTGCCAGCCGGCCTTGGGGCCACGCCCACGAAACAAGTTCTGCTCGAGCGTTTCCAGATCGAGAATGGCTAGCAGATCCGCGATGGCGTTCGCCGGCTTTGGTTTCTTTGTCGGCATTGTTCTGGCTTCGCTCCGGCCCCAGGGTATGCGATGGAACGTAAATGACGCGAGGACGGCTGTGTCAAGTACGGCACAGCCTGCCGATCTGAGGATACGCGCCCGATGCCTAGCCGACCCACCACCGTGCGCTACGATATCGCCATAGTCGGCGGCAGCCATGCCGGACTGGCATTGGCCCTGGCGCTGGCGCACCTCGGCGGGCCGGAGTTGCATATCGCCGTCATCGAGCGGACTGACCTGCGCAACCGTGAGACCGTCAACGATCCCAGGGCATTCGCAATCTCGGCCGGTTCACGCAACCTGCTTGCCGCCATCGGTGTCTGGCCGGCGCTTGCACATAGCGCTGAACCGGTACGCACAATCGAGATCACCGATAGCGCACTGTCGCATGCTGTGCGTCCGGTCCTGCTGACCTACGACAACCACGTCGCCGGCCAGACGCCCGCGACCTCCATCGTTGGAGCCGAAGCGCTGCGGCGTGCGCTGCTCACACACGTGCTGGGGACAAGAAGCATCGACATCATCGCCCCCGCCGACGTGCGCGGGTTCGAACCGGGCTCCAGCGGCGTCATCCTCGATCTTGGCTCGGGGGGCCGTGTCAACACGACCCTGCTGGTCGCCGCCGACGGTGCCAAGTCACCAACGCGCGTTGCAGCTGGGATCAAGACACTCGATTGGACCACGGCGCAGGTCGGCATCGTGACCACAGTCGCGCACGAACGCCCGCACGACGGCCACGCCGTGCAGCATTTCCTGCCCGCAGGGCCGTTCGCCATGCTGCCGTTGCCAGGCAACCGGATGTGCGTCACCTGGACCGAGGATGCCGCGCGCGGACGCGCAATTGCAGCCCTCGATGATACAGCGTTTCAACGAGACGTCGAGCAACGCTTCGGCTTCAAGCTCGGCAATATCCGGGTCGATGGACCGCGCGCGCTGTGGCCGCTCGAGTTCCATCTGGCGCGGACGTTGATCGCGCCCGGCATCGCGCTCGTCGGCGATGCCGTGCGCAGCGTGCATCCGCTTGCGGGCCAAGGCTTGAACCTCGGCTTTCGCGACGTTGCCGCGCTGGCTGAGATCGTCGTCGACGGTATGCGCCTCGGCCTCTCACCCGCCGACGGCACATTGCTCTCGCGTTACGAGCAATGGCGACGGGCGGATTCGATCAGCGCGGCTGCGGCATTCGGCGCTCTGAATGCGCTTTTCTCGAACGATTCGACGTTGCTGCGTGCCGCGCGCGGCGCTGGCCTCGGTCTCCTCGATCGATTGCCGGCTCTGAAAGCGATGCTCGTCAACGAGGCAGCCGGCCTCTCGGGCCAGATCCCCCGTCTGATGCAGCCGGCCGCATCCTGATCCCAGGCGTCGCTCGCAACTCGCGTCGACAGGCAACCGGAATCCGTGGCATCAGATCCGCCAACCAGAATGCATCGCTGCGACGCCGCCGGTCAGATTGCGGAAGATCACCCGTTCAAACCCGGCCGCCCGCACCAATTCGGCGAAGCAGTCCTGGGGTGGGAACTTGCGGATGCTTTCGACGAGGTAGCGATAGGGCTCGGCGCTACCGGCCGCCAGTTGCCCGAGGCGCGGGATAACCTCGAAGGAGTGGAAGTCGTAGAGCCGGTCGAGGATGGGAATGTCGACGTGGGAGAATTCGAGGCACAGGAAGCGTCCGCCGGGCCGCAACACGCGAAAGGCTTCGGCAAGCGCCCGATCGATGTGGGTGACATTGCGGATGCCGAACGCGATCGTGTAGGCATCGAAGCTGCGGTCGGGGAACGGCAATATCTCGGCATTGCCCTCGATCAGCTCGATGCGCTGGCTCAACCCTGCCGTCTCGACCTTGCGCCGGCCAACGGCGAGCATTTCAGGGGAGATGTCGCAAATGACCGCAGTGGTGCCCGTGCCAGAGGCGCCGAGGACCTTCAACGCGACATCGCCCGTGCCGCCGGCAACGTCCAGCAGGCGGAATTGTGCTGCGGACCGTGGCGGATTGAGCCAACCGACGAAGTCGTCCTTCCAGAGCCGGTGCAACCCGCCGGACATCAGATCGTTCATCAGGTCGTAGCGTTCGGCCACGCTCGCAAAGACGCCGTTGACGAGGCGCTGGCGCTCGCTCTCGGCGACCTCGCGGAAGCCGAAGCTCGTGGTTCCGGCCGGACCTTGTTTTGCACTAGCGGACATGGGCGGCAGCATAGCGGACGAGAGGCCTGTTAGCTATGGTCGCGCCGCCGCAAGGGCGGCTGACGAAACAAAACACAAGGTGCGGCGTGGAGTATTCCAACCTTTCTCAGGCGGCGATCCTGCTGGCGACTGCGGCCGTAGCGGCACCGATCGCGCGGCGGCTGCGGATCGGCACGGTGCTCGGTTATCTCGCCGCAGGGGTCGCCATCGGACCCTGGGGGCTCCGGTTGTTCCGGGACGTCGAGAGCATCCTCAGCATTGCGGAACTCGGCATCGTGCTGCTGCTGTTCCTGATCGGTCTTGAGCTGCGTCCGGCACGGCTTTGGACCATGCGGCGGCTGATCTTCGGGGCAGGCGGCGTGCAGGTGGCCGCTACCGGACTGCTGCTCGGCGCCATCGCGGTTTTGGCGGGCGTGCCGCTCGCCACAGCCCTGGTCATCGGTCTTGCGCTGGCGATGTCGTCGACGGCCTTCGTGCTGCAGGTGCTGGAGGAAAAGAAGGAACTGTCTGCCCGGCATGGGCGCCTCGCGTTCGCGATCCTGTTGTTCCAGGATCTCGCGGCGATCCCGTTGATCGCGCTAGTGCCGATCATTGCCGCCAAGGGTAAGACCAGCGCCGCGGATGCACTTTTGGGCGTCGGCATGGCCGTCGGCGTCATTGCGGCCGTGATCCCGGCCGGCCGCTTCGTCATCAATCATGTCTACCGTTTGGTGGCGGCCTCCGGCGTGCGCGAAGCGATGACGGCGAGCGCACTTTTGACCGTCATCGGCGTCGCCTTGCTGATGCAAGCGGCAGGTCTGTCGGCAGCGCTCGGCGCGTTCCTGGCTGGTGCACTGCTCGCTGATTCTGAATATCGCCACCAGATCGAGGCCGACATCCAGCCGTTCGAGGGGCTCCTGCTCGGCCTCTTCTTCACGGCCATCGGCATGTCGCTCGACATCGGTCTCCTGACGCGCGAGCCGCTGTTGATTCTCGCCCTCGTCGGCAGCCTCGTGCTGGTCAAGGCGTTGATCCTCTACGGCATCGGCCGCTGGCAGGGTCTCGATCCAGCGTCCGCACGGCGCCTGGGACTAGCGGTATCGCAGGGTGGCGAGTTCGCATTCGTGATCCTCGGCCTGGTCGTCGGCGCTCGCCTGATGGCCGAACCGTCTGCCGACCGGCTTGCCGTCGCCGTGACGTTGTCGATGGTGACGACGCCGCTGCTGCTGCTGGTCGACGACGCCTGGCGGCGCCGGCGAAAGGCAGCACTGCCGGCATTCGATACGCCACCGAAGGCAGAGGGGCACGTCGTTATCGCGGGCTTTGGTCGCGTCGGCCAGATCGTGGCGCGTATCCTGCGGGCGAGGGGTGTCGCGTTCACAGCCCTCGACTCGAGCCCCGACCAGATCGAGATCGTCAAGAAATTCGGCAGCACGGCCTACTATGGCGACGCCAGCCGGCTCGATATCCTCGAGGCCGCGCAAACCGGCAAGGCCCGTGCCTTCGTGCTGGCGATCGACGATGTCGACACGTCGCTGAAGACCGCCGCGCTGGTGCGGCAGCATTTCCCTGATGTGCCGATTTATGCCCGCGCCCGCAACCGGCAGCACATCTATCGACTAGCCGACCTCGGCGTGAAGATCATGCGGCGCGAAACGTTCCTGTCGTCGGTGGACCTGACCCGCGATCTGCTGCGCGGGCTCGGCATGCCCGAAGCGGAAGTGATGCGCGTCACCGACGCGTTCATTGCCCATGACAGGAAGCGCCTCTATGGCGACTACCAGCATGCGAGCAACGAGGAGAAGATGCAGGTGCTGGCCCGGCAGAGCGCGGCGGAGTTGGAGGCGATCCTGCGTGAGGACCCGGAGGCTGGGGAAGTGTCGGGCGGGCAGGCGAAGGCCGGCGCGTTGAAATGAAAGGAGGCCTGAGCGGTGGAGCGCTCCGGCCTCCCCTTTTCGTCGTCGTTCAGTTGCGGCGCCACCATAGCCACGGCCCGGCTGCCACAGGTCCAGCGCGTGCTTGCACACGACCTCGGGAACCCCGAGGACTAAACTAATACGTCTTCGCGGAGGCGTCGGCGGCGTGCCCGCGCGTTTCCTTGACTAGGTTCTGGGCGGCAACGGCGAGTGCACGGGCATCGTTCAACAGGGTGACCAGCTGATAACCTTGCGCGAAGCGCTTCTTCGCCGTGGCCGGGCTGTCGGTGTGCACGCCGGCGATCATGCCCTTCGAACGCGTCATCTTGGCGATCTCAACGATCGCCTCGATCACGCCCTTGTCCGATGGATCGAGGGTCGGCGGCTTGCCCATCGCCATCGAGAGGTCGGACGGGCCGACATAAACGCCGTTGAGGCCCTTCACCGAGAGGATGGACTCGAGGTTTTTCAAGCCCGCCTGGGTCTCGATCATGGCGAACAGTAGGACTTCCTCGTTGGCACCCTGCCAGTAGTCGGCGCCAGCGTACTGTACCGCGCGATTCGGCCCCATGGAGCGCGAACCGATCGGCGGATATCGGCCGTATGAGACGAACTGCTCGGCCTCTTCCTTGGTGTTGATCATCGGACAGATGAGGCCATAAGCGCCGGCGTCGAGCAGCTTCATGATGATGCCGGCATCATTCCACGGCACCCGGCACATCGGCACGGCGTCGGTGGTCGAGATCGCCTGCAGCATCGGCAGCGCGGAGGTGAAATCGACCGGCCCATGCTGGAGGTCGATGGTGACGCTGTCCCAGCCGCAGTGGGCGTAGACTTCGGCCGCGTAGGAGTTTGGAATGGCGCACCAGCCGTTCACGATGGTTCCGCCGTCCTTGATGATCTGGCGTAGCTTGTTCTTGCGCATAAATGCCTCCTTGTTCGCGCCGTCCGATGCCCAAGGGCGCATCCGGCGCGGCCGTGTTCGCGCCGTCCGATGCCCACGGGCGCATCCGGCGCGGCCGTGTTTGCGCCGTCCGATGCCCACGGGCGCATCCGGCGCGTGGATAAGACGAGCCTATGGGTGTCTCGAGTTCAGGTATCCAACCGTTTAGGCCCGGAGCGCACAGCCTGCCACGGATTTTTCGTGCCTCAAAAATCGCGGGAAAGGCCGAGCGCCATACGGATCAAGCCGTAGATCGCCGAGATCAGGATGCGCGTGACGATCGTGAAGAACGCGAACACAAATGAACTTTCGTGCAGGAAGAGGCGGACGAAATTGTGAAACTTCGTCGGCATCGGCATGCGCAGCAGGCCACCCTTGACCTGCTCGGCAACGTTGAGGATGAACCTGAAGCTTTCCTCGAAGTACAGGCCGAAAATGACCATGGCCAACGCGCCCAACAGGACGGAGCCGATGATGTTGGTGGTCGAGAACAGAAAACGATGCACGGAATGGCTCCCCTTGACGCCTCGGTTTGGCGGGGAAGACTAGCATCGATCAGTGTCGAGCGCCGCCATTTTGTCGGGGGCGACGACTTGGATTGCGGCTAACTCTGTCTCCGCGTGGGCGACAGTTGGCCATAGCATTGTCCAAGTGGCGTGTGCCCGGCTGGTTGGGGTTAACCGGCACACGGGGATGCGCTCGAACTCAATGCGCGACGCGGGCGCCGGCGAGGCGGACCAGCGCCTGGTTGATGTTCTCGATGCGTACAAGATAGCCCTGCACGGCTTCGATGCGATCGGGGCTCGCGGCCATGGAGGAAATGCGCTTGACGCAGGCGGCGTGCTCCTCGCGCAGGCCCTGGATGGCAAGATTGAAGATCGCGTGGCTGTGGTGGTTCTGCAGCATGATCGTTCTCCCGGATTGATCGGCTATTTCGACCAGTCTGCCGGGAAGTTTTTTCAAGTCCGCCAAGAATGGAGCAGCAATTCGTTTCGAATTTTAGGGAATTGCGAGGGAGGCCGAGGTAGGTCGGAATGAACCGGCCGTGCCGCCGCGTTTGGCGGAAGCATCGACCCGGTGAAGTCCGAGTGCGCGCGTTCGAGCGGCATCCGCCGAAGTTGTCGGACATCGCGGAGGCCACGCCGTGCCGGACCGAAACGCAGCGGCCCGCTCAGTCCGATCCACGGCGCACCCCGGTCGCTTTCGACGGAACAGGCGGCACCAGCGGCGCCTTGGCCGCGCGCCCCGCCGGTTGCGACGCCCACTCGGTGCGCACGCCGGAGCGCCAGTCCATATCCTCGGTGCGCTCGGTGACTTTGCTGAATAGCTCACAGATGCCTTCGCGCGAGAGTTGCCAGCCGACGCATTGGCCGCCCAGCGTCTCGCAGCGGGTCTCACAATTGGCCGTGCTCGGCGGCGCCGGCATCTGCTCGCCGACCAGCCGGTTGCGCATGCGGACGATGAATTTCGGTGTCGGCGGGAGTGGTGGCGCGGCAAGACCCGGCGTGGCCTCACGCTTTTTCTCGTCGTCCTCGAGCTGGCGCACGCGCTCCTGCATAGCGGCGAATTCGGCGGTGTTGGCCGCTGATTGCCCGCCAGCCGACGCAGCCCCAACGGCACCCGGCTGGAAATAGAAATCGCCGGTCAGCGCCGAATGGTCCCAGGGCACCTGGCGGCCATTGGTTGCAGCCACCACGTCCTTGCGCACCTCGATCATGGTCGCGGGCAGATTGCGGCCCTTGCTGCTCATGTGCTTGACGAGCGCCGATGTGAACGGAGAGTTCCGTCCGTCACCGTCGAGCGCCACGTTGCCGGGTTGTGTTGCATAGGCGATGAATGTGCCGAGGCCCGTAGACGCCGCCGCCAAACCGCGACCGATCGCGGTCGAGCGGGTGCCCATGGTGCGGGCGAGATTGCGGGACAGTGGATTGTCGCGACAGGCGTCAAGAATGACGATCGAGGTCTTGCCCTCGCGGTCGATCTCCATCTGGTGGAGCACGAACTCGAGCTTCACGGCCTCGAAGTCG
Source organism: Hyphomicrobiales bacterium (assembly GCA_031367895.1). Lineage (GTDB taxonomy): Bacteria > Pseudomonadota > Alphaproteobacteria > Rhizobiales > Hyphomicrobiaceae. The sequence continues at coordinate 8,584 of JANLQP010000148.1, read as the reverse complement.
AGATCGCGCTCGCGCTCGAGCTTGGCATCGACGGGGACGAGGTAGTTCTGCGCGCCGACCTGCAGCCCGTGCCCGGCGTAGAAGAACAGCGCGACGTCGGCGCCGGTCATCTTTTCGGTAAATGTGCGCAGCGTCTGGTCGAGCTTACGCTTGTCGGCATCGATGGCCTGGACCACATCGAAGCCCGCAGCTTTGAGCGCACCAACCATGTCTCCGGCATCGTGGACAGGATTGGCGAGGGGTGTGGTGTTGGCGTAGGCGCCATTGCCGATGACCAGGGCGACGCGCTTTTCAGCGAAGGCCGGCGTGGCCGCAAGTTGCAACATCACCGCAGAAATCAGCAGAACGATCGATCGCACAATCCGCATCGCGCACCCCAAAGCCACCGCCCCCGAAAAACACGCGATCAATAGGGCAAAACCAAGATCACGGCCAAGCCTCAACCGGGGACCGCGTCCGCCGGAGACTTGAACCGCGGAGCATCAATGTATAGGACTCTCCGCTGCGGGGCATAACTACGGTTCGGGTGGCCATGGGTAGCAACATCGTCAGTTTCTTGATCGTGCACGCCGCGATCATCATCCCTTTGGTGCTGGCCGTGCTGCTGATCATTTCCCGACCCGTGCGACTGGCTGCCTGCACGGTTCTGCGCGTCATCGCGCGTCCGCTGCTGCTGCTGGCGGTCGTGGCCCTCGTCTATGACGGCACACGCACCTTGGCCGGTGGCTCCGGCATGGTCATCACGTCGCTGGCCGAACACTGGCAAGGGCTGCACCCGGCCAGCCTGCAGGCACTGAAGACGTTATTAAACGGGCTTCACCCGGCGCTCTGGGACGCCGGTGGACAACGTATCGTCAAGCTTCCGGCATGGGTCGTTGCCGGCGCCATCGGCTTGACGCTGGCTTGGATCGGGCGCAAGCGCCGGCAACTCAATGTCTTCGTGAATTAGGCTCGTCGTGAGTTTGTGAATGCGTGAGGCTGGGGGTAGGTCGGAGTGAACCGGCCGACAACAGCGCATATGAATTGCCGCGGTTGCTCCGGTGAAGTCCGACACCGCTGCGAGGCGGAAACCGCAAGTCGTCGGTCCTCACGGAAGCTGGCACTGCGGCGGGCCTCGAGAACCTCGGCCCGTTCGCTCTGAACTACGGCCACGAGAGTTCAGTTCGTGAGCCCGGCGTCTGCAAGCTTCGCTTCCAGCGATTCCTTGTCGAACGGCTTCAAGACGTAGTCATCAGCGCCGGCCGTAAAGGCGCGCGACAGTTCCGACTGGTCGTTCTCGGTTGTCGCATAGAGCACATAGGGCCGCTTCTCGAGGTTGGCGAGGCGCAGCGCACCCAGGAACTCGACGCCGCCCATGACCGGCATGTGCCAGTCGAGCAGGATCGCGTCCGGCATCTGTTTCTTGCAAATCTCAATAGCCTGCTGGCCGTTCTCGGCTTCCAGTATTTCGAACTGCATGGATTCAAGGATGCGGCGGGCGACCTTGCGGATGACCTCAGAGTCGTCGACGATGAGGCAATGTTTCATGGACGGCTCCGGCTGCGACGTGATCAGGCCACGTGGAGCAACACGGAGCTGCACCACGCCGACCCGCACAGATTGCAGCGTGGTGGTTAATTTTTCGCTGACGGACACAGCCGAATGCATGGCCCGGCCATGCATACCCCGGCTGCGCCTTGAATGCTATTTTGCGACCAATACAATGTCGGCGCCTTCTTTCAGCACCTCAAGCTTCATGTTGGCACTGCGTGCGAGGCGCACCGTGTAATATGGCTGGATGGTCATTGTATCGAGAACCGGCATCGGGCCATCGGACAGGAATTCGGCAAGGTGATGCGGCGACCGCGCGCTGGTGCCTCGGCAGCGGACGTCAAATGTCGCCTTTTCCATGGGGCCCTTGATGGTGACCTCGATCTCGCCGCCACGCGGCAGCGCTGTCACAGCCGAGGAAATCATGTTCAGCAACAGTTTGACACGGTCTTTACCGACGTGGCCAGGCTGGCCCTTCCAGACGAGCTTGTGCTTGCCGCTGGCGAGCATGCCGCGGCTGATCTGCTCGGCGGTGTGCAAATCGATCATGGCGCCGGCGGAACCGGCCGCTCCGAAGGCGAAACGCGCGAACTGCAACCGGGCAGAGGCCTGCTCGGTGACGTTCTTGATGACGTCCATGGCGTGGGCCTTGGCGTCGGCCTCCTCTTCCTCGTTCAGGATTTCGAGGCCGTTGTAGATGGCACCGACGGGATTGATCACGTCGTGACAGATCTTGCTCGAAATGAGCGCCACCAGCTCGAGGTCGGTGGGTTGGCCCGTCTGGGCCTCAGCGGCTTGGCTCATCGGCCTCTCCATCGCGTGAATGGGACCCGCACGGATCCCTGGTGTTTGCGGTTTCGAACGCACAACACGCGACTGAACGCACTGCAGTGTTGCATGGGCGACGAGATTGGCCACCACACGACTCTCTGCTAGACGCATACACGCAGTCGCGCGTTGCTGCCAAGACACTTGCAACGAACAGGTCGCGGCCCCGTACCGGACGTGACAAAATTTCATCATTGCGGTCGCGTTGGGTCATCGAACGACCGTCCGAACGACCGTCGGCGTAAGGCCAGACGTCCACCGACGCGCCACAAGCCAGCACCAACGAGCCGCGAGGCCTCATGACACCGACATCGCCGATCGACCACCTGGCCTTGGCCAATGCTTTGCTGGCAGCCGTACTCGAGGCGGGCGCGGTCGAGATGCGGCACTACCGGGCGGGCGTCGCCGTCGAAACCAAAGCCGACGACAGTCCAGTGACGCTGGCGGACCAGGAGGCCGAGGTTCTCCTGATCGCCGCGATCCGGAAGGCGGCGCCGGGCGTACCGATTGTCGCAGAGGAAGCGGTCGCCGCTGGCGAGATGCCGGTCATGGGCCGGCGATTTTTCCTGGTCGACCCGCTCGATGGCACACGCGAATTCATCAACAAACGCGACGAGTTCACGGTCAATATCGCGCTTGTCGAGGATGGCGTGCCGTGCTTCGGCATCGTCTACGTGCCAGCACTCGGCGATCTCTATGTCACCGTCGGCAAGGACGCGTGTGTTTATGCTCGCGTGGCGCCCGACAGCGGCGTCAGCTCGCTTGCTGCCGCCAAAGCCAAGGCGATCCACGTCCGCAAACCTGATCCGGCTGCGCTGACGGCCGTCGCCAGCCGTTCGCATTTGACGCCGGCAACCGAGACGTATCTGGCGCAGTACAAGATTGCAGCACGGCGTGATGCCGGATCGTCGCTCAAGTTCTGCCTGATTGCGCGGGGCTTGGCCGACATCTATCCACGTCTCGGGCCGACCATGGCTTGGGATACGGCTGCCGGCCATGCGGTGCTGCTGGCGGCCGGCGGGCTGGTCACGGACATGCAGGGCGCAGCGCTCACCTACGGCACCCGGACGGGCGGCACGCCGAAAGACCGGCTGCTCAACCCGCATTTCGTGGCCTGGGGTGCAGCCGAGCCGATCAGCGTGTGAAACCCCGATCGCCGCCTGGTCCGCCACCGGAATGCCTTGAAAGCGGCCGCATTGCCACGGTCTCGGTCACAGTTTGGTAACACTTTTTATAAACAGTCGATTTACGATTCGTGTGCCGTCGATGGCAACGTAGCGATCGATTCGAACAGCGTCGAAGACCAAGGTCACCACATGAAGCCTTCCTCAATCCTCAGCTCGGCGGCGGCACGATTGCTGCTCTGCTCTGGTATCGCCTTGACGGGTCTGGCCGGCCTTGGGGCGCCCTCGTTCGCGCAAGATCGTCAACCGTGGTCCAATGACCGCCAGATCACGCCCTATGACGAGCGGAACGATTCACCCGTCGAGCGGCTGCGGTCGCAGCCCTACGAGAGCCAGCCCCTGCCTCAGGCGCCGCTGCCGCCACAGCGGCCCTACGCCGCCGGCCGCGAGGACGCCTATCGCCCGCCAGCACGCAGCGAGACCTACGGCGAAGCCTACCGGCGCGAGCCCGTTCCCTATCGTGGCGAGGAGCAACAAACGACGGTTCCCGGCGGCTACAACGCACCCTATGAACAGTCGCCGCCTCCGAAAAGTTACGAGCGCGATTACCGTGACACCAACAACGGCCCACCGCCGCCGCGCCGCGAGTCCGGACCGACCGGCACGTTCTCGATGCACGAGATTCGTGATGCCGGCCACGGCTTCTTCGGGTCCATCAGCCAAGGCCTTGCCAGCGTTATCGAATATGCTTTTCAAAAGCAGGGCCGGCCAAACGGCTACATCCTTGGCGAGGACATCGGCGGCGCCTTTGTCGCGGGCCTGCGCTACGGCGAAGGCACGATGCACACAAAAGATGCCGGTATCCACAAGGTGTACTGGCAGGGTCCCTCAATCGGTTATGACGCTGGTGCAGCCGGTTCCAAGGTCATGGTGCTCGTCTATAACATGCGGGATCCAAACGAGATTTACCACCGGTTCGGCGGCATCGACGGCTCGGCCTACGTGATCGGCGGCGTCGGCATGACGTTCCAAAGCCACGGTGACATGGTCCTCGCACCGATCCGTGCCGGAATAGGGCTTCGACTCGGCGCCAACATCGGCTATCTCAAGTACTCGCGCCGGCCGACTTGGAACCCGTTCTGAGCAGTAAAGCATTCATGGACCGTGGCGCGCTGCGCGGCTGCCGAAGCCAAGCGAAGTGATAGCCAGCGAAAGCGGGCAGTTCGATCCGGGGGCGGCTAGGTGATCACGATTCAGTCCGGCATGTTGGTGGCCCTCGGCTTTCTCGCAGCTAGCTTGCTCGGCCTGTTGATCGCGCCGCTGTTCTGGGCGCGCGCGGTGCGGTTGACATCGAAGCGCATCAAAGAATCGATGCCGCTGACCGACATCGAAATCCGCGCCGACAAGGACCGGATTCGCGCCGAGTATGCGATCAAGGTGCACAAGCTCGAGAGCGAGATCGAGCAGGTTCGCCTGTCGACCGCCCGCCAGCAGATCGAGATCAACAGGCGCGACGCCGCCGTCAACACGCTCGAGAGCGAGCTGGAGCACCTGCGCGCCAACAACGAAGAGATGCAGAACGCCCGCCGCGTCCTCGAGCAGACGATCTCGGACCGGCTGCCGCGCGTCGAGCAGGGCCTGAGCGAGGCAAAGCGACTGCTGTTCACGCGCGATCGTGAAATCGGGGAGCTGACGCGCACCGGCGAGCGGCATCTGTCGGCGCTGGATGAAGCCAAGGCGATCGCCAGCCAGCAGCAGAGCGAAATCGCGCAGTTGACGACCGAGCTTGCTGCCCGCGACAACGCGACGCGGGCTTCCGGCCAGATCGATGGCGAATTGGCGCTGAGGAGCGAGATCGAGATGCTGCGGGGCAAGACCCGCGAGCAGGCGCAATTGTTGGCTCGACTGCAGAGCATGGTCGGGCATGCGGCTGCGCCGACCGAGGAATCGCGGGTCAACGGGGCCCATCTGAACGGCGAGACCAGTCCGACGAACGGCGAGCTGGGGCGTCAGCTCCGGCTCATGAAATCACGCAATGACGATCAGGCGAGTGAGATCGCACGCCTCAAGGCTGCGGTCGCCGTGTTCGAAAACAGCCTCGACGACGACGGCAAGACGTCACTGCGAGAGAGCCGTATCGGACAGAAGGCGCGCGTCCAGTCGCTCGAGGCCCAGTCACAGCAGCAGACGGAAACGATCCAGCGGTTGCGCAGCGATCTCGCAGCGGCAAACGAGCGCCTCGCCCGGCAGGCGAGCTACTTCCATGCCGAGTTGCGCCGTCTCGGCGGGTCTAACGGCGCGTCAATCGCGCAACAGGGCCGCCGGTCGCCCGAGCCCGCCGCCCGCCTGAGCCTGACCGAGCGCGTCGCCCAGTCACGCGGACCAGCTGACGCATCACCGAACATCGAAGCGTTGCCGGCCGCGGTCAAAGTTGCGGTTCCGGCAAAGGCCGGTGCGATTGATGCTACAGCGCTCAGTCCGGAAGCAGCGTCGGTTCCATTCGACACGACCGATGCCAGCGGCGCATCGCAAAGCTTCGACACGGCGGACGCCACAACTGGCGAGCCAAATACCGGCGAGCCCAATACCCGCGAGCCCGCCGCCGAGCGGCCGCGTCTCCTCGACCGGATCGCGAACCTCGCGAGAAACTGACGGCGGTCGGGTACAACGATCGAAGCGCTGTTGCACCGTTGCAGCTTTCCCAATGGCGCACGATCGGCCCAATGCGGCTTTGCCGCTTGCAACCAGCAGCACCCTGGAGCACCTCCTCGCGTCACGGTTCGGTACACGCGCTAACGCGCCGTTAACCGGCCACGCCTAGGCTCGGGCAGCATCCGTTCGCGTCTCAGTTCAACAGTGGCGTTGTCAGAACCGCCAGCATCGAGAGGCGCACTCCGTGATTCGGAAGGATCAACGTACCGGTCTTGTTGCTGGCCTCATGGCTTCGGCGCTCGCAAGCGCCATCGCTGTGCCCGGCGATGCGCACGCGCAAACCAACCAGCCCGGAGCCACGGCGCAACGTCCCTTCGCGACGACCGTGCGTCCACAATCGCGTTCGGGTGCCGGCATCGACCAGGAACCCGTTCTTACAGCCCCGACCGACGCGCCGGTCGATCCGAACACTGCCGATCCTGCGGCCGACATTACCGACGAGGCGCCACCGCGCTTGCGCCTCGGCCGCCGTCCGGTGGTCGACGGCGATCCCAATTTCCCACCGGAACCGGCGCAACCGATCGACGGCGTCATTGACAACAACGAGCCGGCCGAAGCGCTCGACGGCGTCGACCCCGGCATGCTGGATACGCGCGATCCCGAAGACATCGCCGCCTTCGAGCGGCCGGCCGCCGGCTTCGATCCGGTTCTTTTTGCCACCGAGATCGAACCGATCCTCGATCGCCGCCCATCGCAGCTTGCCCGCTTCGAGCCGTTCCAGGCGGTCGGCGTGCGCGTCGGCTCGTTTACGGTCTTCCCGGAGGCCGAGATCGGTTTCCTCGGCCAGAACAACTTGTTCCGCTCGTCCAGCAACATTCGCCGCGACGTCTCGTTCGACGTCCGGCCGGTTGTTCGCGCGGTTTCTAACTGGCGCGTCCACGCGATGGAATTCCGCGCCACCGGCTTCACCACGTTCCACAACGACTTCCCAAAGGAAAACGACAAGGCCTACCTGATCGAGGCGCGCGGCCGACTCGACCTTTCCAGGCGCACGAACCTGGTTGCGCTGGCGTCGGAAGAGCGGACGCAGGAGTTGCGCGGCTCGCTCAATGCGGTCGCCACCGGACAGCGCGCCAGTATCGACACGCAGCGGGCCGCACTGACGTTGAACCACACCTTCAACCGCCTCTCGGTGCAGATCCGCGGCTCGCTGACGCAAACCGACTTTGCCCCGGTCGACGGCGGCAATGGCGTGATCGTCAGCAACGCCTCGCGCGACAACGTGTTTCGCGAAGCCGCAGCACGCGCCACCTGGGCATTCCAGCCAACTCTGCAGGCCTTCACCGAGGCCGTCGTCAACGATCGCGAGTACAAGGAAGCCCCCGCCGATGGTATCAGCCGCAGTTCGACCGGCGATCGACTGCGGGCGGGTCTTGCGTTCGGCCAGACGAGCCAGGTTCTGCGTGGCGAAGTTTCGGCAGGCGTCGCCAATCAGCGCTTCGAAGACAGCCGACTCAGCGCCATCTCCGGCGGCATCTTCGACGCCAATCTCGCCTGGCGCATGTCCGGTCTGACATCGGTGCTGTTGACGGCCCGCTCCGACATCGCCGAATCGACCCTTGTCGGCTCCGGCGGCGGACTCTCGCAACAGGCCGGCGTGGAGTTCCGCCACGCCTTTCGGCGCCAACTGATCGGCACGGCCGCCATCAACTTGACCAAGTTCGATTACAAGGGCGTCAGTCTGCACGAGCGCAGCCTCAACCCGACCCTCGGCCTCGAATACTTTTTCAATCGCGAGGTCACGGTGTTCGGTCGCTACCAACACATCGACTTCGAGTCGACCAATCTCGCGCGCAACTATAATGCCGACGAAGTTCGCGTCGGCGTCCGCGTGCGGATGTAAGGTGCGCGCCGCGATGGAGTCAGACCCGATGCATGTAGGGTGTATCAAGCGAAGCGTCGATGCACCGATTGAGCGTTGGTCGGACGCCCAAACGGTGCAATACGCCTGCCGCTATTGCACCCTACGCTTTTCGTCCAGCCTCCCGCTCCCCTTACAGCAGCTTCTTCAACTCGGCCTTGAGAGCCGGTGCGAGGTCATCACGGGCGAGCGCGTAGGCGACGTTCGCGGTCAGGAAGCCGATCTTGGAGCCGCAATCGTAGATCGTGCCATTGAACCGGACAGCGAAGAACGGCTGCTTGCGGTCGTCGGCGAGCTTGATCATGGCGTCGGTGAGTTGGATTTCTCCGCCGCTGCCGCGCTCCTGCTTTTCGAGCAGACCGAAGATTTCGGGCTGCAGGATGTAGCGGCCGGTGATGTGCAGGTTCGACGGCGCGGTGCCACGTGGCGGCTTCTCGACCATCTTGCGGATCGGTGTTACCGCGGCCGCCGGATTCTCGACGCCGACGATGCCGTACATATGCGTCTGGTCGTCGGGCACCGGCGAGAC
>JANLQP010000366.1:0-4062 GCA_031367895.1 Hyphomicrobiales bacterium | reverse complement strand
TCTACCTGCTGATCCGCGACCGGGCGACGTTGCTGGCGATCTGCCGCGCATGGCGGCCGTCGATGTTCGCTGGTCTCATGGGCGCCAGCGCGTCGGAAATGTGGTTCCTGGCGTTCGCGCTCGAGTCGGCCGCCAAGGTGCGCACGCTGGCGCTGGTCGAGATCCTGTTCGCGGGGTTGATCTCACGCAGCCTCTTCAAGCAGAGTTTTGCCTCGCGCGAGAGCCTCGGCATTGGGCTGATCATCGTCGGCGTGATGATTCTGCTCAACCTCTAGCGCGGTTTCCGGCTGAATTGGATCACATCGAATGACAGTCCTGGCCCGCAGAAAAAGTCCGGCTTCCCGCCTGGAAGTAAGCGATGCCTCTCCCTTCCCCCCTCGCGGGGCTACGGCATGCACATAAGTGAGTCGTAGGGATTCCCCTTCTGGTGATGGCGTGCGAGTCAAGGAGTGACTTGATTCGCCAGCAGTTCTCATTATGACGGGCTGAACTGCGGCATCGCTGGAACATGTGGTCGAGAGTGTTGAGGGCGGGGGGCGTCAGCCGTCGAACACAGCGGGTGGCGGCTTGCCCGCGATCAGCCTCTCGATGAGCAGGGCCCAGCTTGGGAACACCAGATAGGTGGTGAGCGCGCGCAGGTCCTGAAGAAGCGCTTGCGGGTGCCGACCGCCTTGCGCGCCTCGCGCCAGGAGGTATCGGCGATGTCTCGTCGCGCGACAAATCAAGACGAACCTTGACCCGAATACTCATTGCACATATGGAATGCTCAGTGGCGGGATATTCGTTGCCTTTGGCAATTGGGGGCGGGATGACAATCGTGGTTCGCGGACTGGTGGTTGCAGCATTGATCGCTGCTGGCTTGGGCACGGCTGTGGCGGAGCATGTTGACCACCCTGCTATCTGGAGCGGCTTTTATGTCGGGGCAGATGCCGGTGGCGTGCATACGCATGTCGTGAGGACGGCCACGGCGCTGAATGTTTCTACCGATGCAGATCGATGGGATATCGGTGGCCATATCGGCTACAGCCGTCAGTTCGATCAATTCGTGATCGGCTTGGAAGGTGACTTGGATCATCGGGCAACAGGCACAGGAACAGGGTTGTTGCCGAGCGTCCGGGCACGTTTCGGCTACGCGACCGGCCCCATGCTGTTCTATGGCATTGTCGGTGCAGCCTTCACCAACTCGCGGATCACCTTTACCAACGTGACGACTGGTGCGACGGCCGAGACGAGAGTGCACCATTCCGGGCTCGCGCTCGGCGGTGGTGCCGAATGGAAGGCCTGGAAGAATATCGGCCTCCGCGGCGAGGTGACCTACATCGCCTTCGATAAGCAAACCGTGACGTCGCCGCTCAGCGGGTCAGTCTATGAGCGGCAACCCGAGGCCTTATTTTACCGTCTCGGGGTTTCCTACTACTTCAATTGACGATCGCACGAAGCTCCGGTGGTTGATGGGCGCGGCGTGTTGACTGGCTCCGAGTGTATGTTGGTTCCTGCGCCTCGATCACCGTAAGCTTTCATCCCGTGGCAACGTGTCTTGAGCACGCTAATGCACCCAGCAACGCAATCCACAACCCTCTCGGCTGTCCCCCTACGCTCGAGGCGCGCGATCGGCTAACATGAACGCTTTACGGCCACCCGCCGCCCGAGGACACCCATGCCCCTGCACCTGGTCAAACTCTGCGTTGGCTGCGAGTCGATCGAGGACCTGGCGTCCTGGCAGTCCGAGCGGCTGGCACAGATGAAGCGCGACAAGCAAAAGCCCGAACTGTTTCACCGCACGTTCCAGATGCCGAAGCGGCGCGAGGACCTGCTCGATGGCGGCTCGCTCTATTGGGTGATCAAGGGCGTGATCCAGGCGCGGCAGCCGCTCTTCGACCTGCGCGAGGGGACCAAGGACGACGGCTCGCCGTGCGCGCTGCTGATGCTGGAGAAGACGCTCGTCCCCGTGCGCCCGACGCCGCGCCGCGCGTTCCAGGGCTGGCGTTATCTCAAGGCTGAGGAGGCGCCGGCCGACATCAAGCCCGGCAGCCGCGATCAGGTGGTCGAGATGCCGGCGAAACTGCGCCGTGATCTGGCGGAGCTTGGGCTGCTTTAACAATGGGTCCAGGGACAAGTCCCTGGTGGGGAGTTTGAGGGGCGAAGCCCCTCTTTGGGCTCAAGGCACGCTGCACGGCTGCGCCACTTGCGGTAAGCTTGTCCCTTCCACCGCGCCAATCGCGAGGCCCCCATGGTGAAACTGAACAAGATCTACACGCGCACCGGCGACGACGGCACCACCGGACTCGGCACCGGTGAACGCGTGCCGAAGTTCGCGCTGCGCATCGAGGCCTACGGCACCGTCGACGAAACGAATGCGCAGCTCGGCATGGTGCTGCTGCATTTGGCTGACAGCGATCCGGTGCTGGCGAAGCGTCTCGTGCTCATCCAGAACGACTTGTTCGATCTCGGCGCCGATCTCTGTGTGCCGGATCGCGGGACCAAGCCGGCGTATGAGCCGCTGCGCATCACACAGGCGCAGGTCGACCGGCTCGAGGCCGAGATCGACGACATGAACGGCGCCCTGAAACCGTTGCGCTCGTTCGTGCTTCCGGGCGGATCACCCGCCGCCGCCGCGCTGCACGTCGCGCGTACGGTTTCGCGGCGCGCCGAGCGGTTTATGGTGGCACTTGCGCAGCAACCGGACGAGCCCGTCGGCGCGCCGGCACTGAAGTACATCAATCGCCTCTCTGACTACCTGTTCGTCGCCAGCCGACACGTCAACAATCGCGGCGAAGGCGATGTGCTTTGGCTTCCCGGAAAAAACAGGTAGTCTCTTTACTGGCGCCTTCGGTTGCCCGTCGTGTCGAAGACAAGCCTCCGGCATGATGCCAGCCGGCGCCGAAGGCGTCACGCTGAGAGCGTGCTCCGCCACGACGGCATCCGAAGGCGCCACTAAAGAGCGAGGCTCGCGTGTTCGTACCGCTGTCCGACGACAACCCGCTGCGCAGTATCCGCTGGCCCTACGTTACGATCGCCCTGATCGCTCTCAACGTGCTCTTCTATGCGTTGGAGATCACCGAGCGGGGCCAGTCCGTGGCGGCGAGTTTCGCCATCATTCCGAGTGAGCTGTTCCAGGTGCGCGTCTTCGGCGGATCGGCGCGCGGGCCTTATGACCAGGTCGCGTTTCCGGAAGGCCTGACGCTCGTCTCGTACATGTTCCTGCACGGCGATCCCTTGCATCTCATGGGCAACATGCTGTTTCTCTGGGTCTTCGGCGACAACGTCGAAGACGCGATGGGCCATGTGAAGTTCATCGTGTTCTACTTGTTGTGCGGTATCGTCGGCGGCATCCTGCACGCTGTCAGCGCCGAGTACGGCTTTGCTCATCTGCTGTTCAAGGCTGGCGCGATCAAGGACGCCGGTGCCGGCAAGGTGCCGCTGATTGGTGCCAGCGGTGCGGTGGCTGGGGTGATTGCGGCGTACGTGCTGCTCTATCCGCGCGTGCGCGTGTGGGTGCTGGCGTTCCGCTTTATTCCATTGCGCATCACGGCGGCGCTGGCACTCGGCGCCTGGATCGCGACGCAGTTCGTGATGCTGCTGATCCCGGACCAGGGCCCGGTCGCCTGGTGGGCACATATCGGCGGCATTCTCACGGGCGCGGTGCTGATCCTGTTCATGCGCCGGCCGGATGTGCCGCTGTTCGGCCCTGCCCCGACCGAGGAGCCGACCTCGGGGCCGACGGCTTGAAAAATAGCGGTTGTCATGGTCGGGCTTGTCCCGACCACCCATTGTCCAGCGGGCGCGGCGATTTAGATGTGTCGCGACGTGCCAGCAAAATATCTCTTCTCGCTCTCGCTGCACTATGGGTCCTCGGGACGAGCCCGAGGATGACACTGTTTTGGTTGAGCTAAATTCTAGAGTTGATTCTCGAGAGTCGTCTCCGCCGGGAACACCAGCACCCGCTCGGGATCGATGACGATGCCGATCTCGCCCTCCGGCGAGGGCACCTCGATCTCGCGCACGCGCACCTTCAACGGCACCTCGAAGCCTTGCACAGCGACTTCGACAATCGCGGCGTCA
>JANLQP010000316.1:0-1835 GCA_031367895.1 Hyphomicrobiales bacterium | reverse complement strand
AAGGACCGTGGTCAGCGCAGCGCCATCGCCGACAACGTGCTGGACCGCCAATTCCAGGCGGATGGTCCTAACCAAAAATGGGTGGCGGACTTCACCTACATCTGGACAGCGGAGGGTTGGCTCTACGCTGCTGCCGTGATGGACTTGTACTCGCGTCGCATCGTCGGTTGGTCGATGCAGGACGGCATGACCTCGCAGCTGGTGGTCGACGCATTGATGATGGCCGTTTGGCGCCGGGGCAAGCCGTCTGCGCTACTGCATCACTCGGACCAGGGAAGCCAATACACAAGCGAGCATTTCCAGGAATTGCTCAAGGACCAGGGCATCACCTGCAGCATGAGCCGCGCCGGCGAGGTCTGGGACAACTCGGCGATGGAAAGCTTCTTCAGTTTCACTGAAGACCGAGCGAACCGCCAGAAAGGTGTACCGGTCCAGGCAGCAGGCCCGGGCCGACGTCTTTGATTACATCGAACGGTTCTACAACCCGACGAGACGTCATTCGACGATGGGCTACGTCAGTCCGATAGACTTTGAGAAAGCTCAAGAAGCTTAGGGAAGGTCTGAACAACACGCAAACGCCCGCCGCTTGATAGTGCATGAGCTTCGAAGGGCGGCGTGATGCATCGTTCGAGGTCGTTTTCTATGAGTTTTGGCGCCGATGTGCGCCCTTACGCTGTCTTCGGACGCACCACTCCCTGCATCGTCAACAATTGCTTGCGAGCCATCCACAGGTTCGACAGCGCGAACAGCGTCAGCAGATGCGCCGTGTTCTTCTGCAGCCCGCGGAAGCGCACCTTCATCAACCCAAACTGGCGCTTGATCACGCGGAACGGGTGCTCCACCTTCGCGCGGACGCTGGCCTTGCGATGCTCTTGCTTCTGCACCCTGGTCTTGGCGCGACCCGCGGGCAGCTTCGCGATGTCGCTGGGCCGTGCGGCGATGTGCCATTGCAAGTCGTCGCGCTGCACGCGGCTGTGCGCGCCTCTGTAGCCGGAGTCAGCCCAGACATGTTCTTCCTTGCCGTGCAGCAGGTCGGCGACTTGCTCCACATCGGCCTCGTTGGCTGTCGTGGTCGTCACGGTGTGGACCAAGCCGCTGTCGGCATCCACGCCGATGTGCGCCTTCATGCCAAAGTGCCACTGGTTGCCCTTCTTGGTCTGGTGCATCTCGGGATCGCGCTCGCCTTCGGCGTTCTTCGTCGAGCTCGGCGCCGGGATGATCGTGGCATCAACGATGCTGCCCCGCTTGAGCAGCAAGCCCTTGCGCGCGAGATGCGCGTTGACCTGTTTCAGGATGTCCTCGGCCAGGTCGGACTCCTCCAGCATGTGGCGGAAGTTCAGGATCGTGGTCTCGTCGGGGATCGGCTCGCTCAGCTTGAGCCCAGCGAAGTTGCGCAGCGACGCGATCTCATACAGAGCCTCCTCCATCGCCGGGTCGCTCAGCGCGAACCAGTTTTGCATCAGATGTACGCGCAGCATCGATGCCATCGCATACGGCCTGCGGCCGCGGCCAGCCACGGGGTAAAACGGCTCAATGACCTTCAGCAGCGCCTGCCACGGCACCACCTGCTCCATCTCTTCGAGGAACACCTCGCGCCGGGTCTTCTTCCTCTTGCCGGCGTACTCCGCGTCCGAGAAACTGATCTGGCTCATGCTGTCATCCCCTTTGCACCGTTCAACGCGCCACGGCATGATCGGTGGACTTGTTCAGACATTCCCTAACGGAAAGAGTGACCTTCCTGCGGACTCACCCCACTTCAGCGATCAGCTCGATCTCGACGCACGCTCCCATCGGGATCTGCGCCACGCCGAAAGCACTGCGGGCGTGCTGGCCCG
>JANLQP010000315.1:0-6358 GCA_031367895.1 Hyphomicrobiales bacterium | reverse complement strand
ATGGCGGGATCGAGGTGGATGTTGGTGTCGCCGCCGACATGGATGGTCGGCACCACCTTGCGGGCGAATTCCTCGAACACGAGGTGTTGGTATTCCGTCTCGACGCCGTACTTGGCGACCTGGAACAGGCGTGCGCCGTCGAATTCGGCGTCGGTGATCTTGTGCGTGGTCCGGCCAGCGAGAAGATCCGCGGCGGTCAACGTGGTGAGATTGGTGCCGGCCAGCACCCAGTTCATGGCGAATGACTGATCGCCCTTGTCGAGCTCAGCCTGCACGTTGGCCTTGGTTTGCGCGATCAGGCGGTTGTGCTCGTTGTGGAAGACCTCGTGGACGGCGGTCAGGCCGATGTTCTCATTGGCGCGTCCATCGCCGCCGATATAGTGCGACTCGAGCAGCGCTTGGTTGTAGGTGGTGCCGGGCGGGACGAACGGATTGGCGGCCTGGGCCATGTCGTTCAGGAACGCGTGGCCGATGCGGACGATCGCTTCGCCGAACTCCCCCGGTACCGGATCGGTGAGGTCCAGGCCCGCCGCCGTGCCTTCGACGAGTGTATTCGGGCCGACGAGGTGCTTGACCACCACCTGGGCGAAGCCGTGCGCTCCCGTGATCAGGTTACCGTAGTCGTCAGTCGCCAGCAGCGGGACATTGCCGACGTCGGTATCGGTAAGCCGGATGCCGAGCTTCAGGGCGTTGTCCTTGACGTCCTTCCAGGTGGCAAGATGATGCCCCGTCGCGTCGACGTGCTCGAGCAGCTGACCGGTCGAATGAATGATGACACTGCCTGCCGGCGCACCGGGTGCAGTATTGGGCACCGACGAATACTCGCGGATGAATGCCTGATGCGAGGCGTGCGAGGTGTAGGTCTGGTTGTTGTCGACGAACGGGGTGACGAGGTTCTGCGACGGCTGCACGGACCGCGCGATGACCATGAAGTTCGATTGGCCGCCAATCACGAACAGCGGATCATCCGGCTGCAGCGGGATGAACACGATCTCGGTCTTGCTCTTGGCGATCAGGTCGAGGCCGTGATCGAAGAACTGGCCGAACAGCGTGAACCAGGTGTTGAACGGCGCGGAGATGCCGCCGTCCGGCGTGACGTTGGTGATCGCCAGGCTGGCGACGTAGAGCCGATTAAGTGTTGTGGCGTCGGGCAGGAAATGCGGCTGCAGCGTCTGGAACGCAGGATTTGGGATGGTCGAGCCGGGGATCGGTCCGGGGATGAATTGCGGCACGTCCGGATGCAGGGCGTTGTAGGCGTCGACGGCTGCCTGGTTGGCGGAACTCTGATCGGCGATCAGGTTCGAGATGATGCGAGGCGCCGCGTCGACGACGAATGCGGTCGAGACTGTGGCGCCCGGCGCATTCGTGCCAACTGGGTTCGGCGCGAAGCTGGTCGATTGGCCGGCCGTGGCGCCGAACTGCGCCAGGAACGCGGGCGGCAGGTCGGTCGGCACCACCTGTGCCGGCTGGGAGAGCTGCGTCGCAAAAGTCGGCAGCGGCTGATCGGCGGCGCCGAAGGTGGAAGAGCCGACCGCCCCGGAGGCGTTGTTGAAGACGCCGTTGATCTGGCGCAACCCGAAGGCCAAATGCGGATTGATCGGTCCCTGACCGTTCTCGGCCATCAAGATCTGCTGCAGGATCCAGTCCAGGTCGACGCGGTTGAATGTAACGGCCATGGCATTTTACTCCTGCAGCAATTGTTCAGCGCTCGGTCGAAAAGTGGCCTGAGCGCGCGGCTCAATTCGAAAATCAGGCTACGATCAGCCCTTGAGTGGTTGTCTGCATTATGAGGGGATGGCACGGGCCGGCGGTACCGCCTTCCGGCACTTTCAGCTCTCGACCGATAGCGGGCCTGCCGATTAGACTAAGGTCTAAATGCCGGGCCCAAATGGGCTTCTCCAGCGCGGTGGTGACTGGGCACGCCGGCGCGGATATTCAATCGGAACATCGATTTTAGGCCCGAAATTGGCCGTTTGCAGAGTTTGTAGATGCAATTGCGGCGGACGGATCCCAACGCCAAGTCCGTCAATCGAAGAGAAGTTGTTCTTGGAGATCGCGCAGCGCCGCCGGTGCCAGTGACCAAGTCGGCGAGGCAACGAAGGCATCGTGCCGCTCACCCGCTGCGTACTTTGGTCTGCTGCTCGGAGAAGAGCTTGAGGTCGGAGCTGACCATCTCGCGAACCAGTTCCGGGAAGGTGGTGCGGTGCCGCCAGCCGAGTTGGCGCGCGGCCTTCGAGGGGTCGCCGAGCAACAGATCCACTTCCGTGGGACGGAAGTAGGCGGGGTCGATGCGCACGACGGCCTTACCCGTGGCCTGATCGAGGCCGATCTCGTCGACGCCCTTGCCTTGCCAGACAATGCGGCGGTCGACGCAGGCAAACGCCCGCTCGATGAACTCGCGCACCGAATGCGTCTCGCCGGTGGCGAGCACGTAATCGTCGGGCGCCGGCTGTTGCAGCATCAGCCACATGCCCTCGACGTAGTCGCGCGCGTGCCCCCAATCGCGCTTGGCGTCGATGTTGCCCATATAGAGCACATCCTGCTGACCAAGATGGATGGCGGCAACGGCGCGGCTGATTTTGCGGGTGACGAAGGTTTCGCCGCGAATGGGGCTCTCGTGATTGAACAGGATGCCGTTCGATGCGTGGATGCCATAGGCCTCGCGGTAGTTGATCGTGATCCAGTAGGCATAGAGCTTGGCTGCAGCGTAGGGACTGCGCGGATAGAACGGCGTCGTCTCGCTCTGCGGGGTTTCCTGCACCTTTCCGTAAAGCTCCGAGGTGGAGGCCTGATAGAACCGGACGGTCTTTTCCACCCCCAGGATACGCAGCGCTTCGAGCAATCGCAGCGTTCCGATCGCGTCGGCCTGGGCTGTATACTCGGGCGTCTCGAAGCTCACCTGGACGTGGCTCTGCGCCGCGAGATTATAGATTTCGGCAGGCTTGGTTTCGGCGATGATGCGGATGAGATTGGTCGAATCCGTCATGTCGCCGTAGTGCAGGAAGAAGCGGGCGTTGGCATCATGCGGGTCGCGATAGAGGTGATCGACCCGGTCGGTGTTGAACGAGGACGCGCGCCGCTTGATGCCGTGCACGGTGTAGCCCTTGGCGAGCAACAGCTCGGCCAGATAGGCACCGTCCTGGCCCGTGATACCGGTGATGAGCGCGACCTTATTGGCCAAGGGACGTCCTCCGGAAGGCGAGATGATCGCTGTTTAACGGATGAAGGCCGTCGTCGCAAACAGTCAGTCTTGGCAGTCTGTCTGGGCTGGTGTGGACCGTCGCTGACTGGCCGTGGGCGAGGATGTAGTCAGGTCTCGCCACACTTGATCAACCAAGGAGCCTCACGATGCCATCCTGTCTGCCTTCTGCCAGCAACCAGCCGCAGTCGAGCCATGGTCGCTATCGGCGGGTGTGCATCAGCGATGCTTGCAAACAATTCATGTCCCGCGGGTCGGCCATAAGGCCCGTGCTGAACCCACAAAGATCCGCTCCAAACCACACAGGCTCTCGTCGGTTCTGAATTTGAGAGGGTATTTTGGGGCGCTCGATCCTGGACAGTTTAAATTATTCAATAAAACCAATGGCTCTTGGTGCCTCAGGAGGGACTCGAACCCCCACACCCTCGCGAGTACCAGATTTTGAGTCTGGCGCGTCTACCGGTTCCGCCACTGAGGCAATTACAAGATTTCGAAGTTTCGCCTAGCGTTTATCCCAACGTGACAGACTTCAAAAATCCCGCGATTGAGTGACGCGTGCGCGTACCCCGCCACCGATCGCGCCAACTTGACGCTGTCCGCAATACAAGCAAGCTGAGTGTAATGTCAACAGGCGAACATTCAAAATTGCCAAGGCTGCTCGGCTATGCCGAGCTTGACGCCGAGTCCGGTTGGAAGAAGCGCACCGTGAGAGTGGGTCCGCCGGGGCAAGTTGAAGAGGCCTGGCATTTGCCTGGCATTTATCCCGGCGGCAAAGCTGCGTGGCACCATGAGCGCCTGGGGTTCACGGCGCCGAGCGTGAAACAGAAATGGGTTGGCGTTGGCCGGTAGCTCTAGCCGACCGCTCGCGTCCGCTCATTGCCCCGCCAGGATCGCGTCGGCGATTTTCTCCGCCGTCATGATGGTCGGGAAGTTCGTGTTGGCGCAGGGTACGACCGGGAAAATCGACGCGTCGACAACCCGCAAGCCGCCGATGCCATGCACGCGGCCGGCCGGATCCGTCACTGCCATCGAATCGTCGCGCGCGCCCATGCGGCAGGTGCAGGACGCATGCCAGACACCAACGGCCGCCTTGCGGATGAAGGCCTCGGCTTCGTCCTCGTTGTTGCGCACCCCGTCCAACGTGAAGCCTTCCATGATGACATTCCGGATCAACAGGCGCCGCAGGAAGCCGGGACCATCCAGCAGCCGGGCCATGATCCCGGTGAGGATCTTGTTCTTGGTGTTGATCTCGCCGACTTGGCGGACCTTGTCGGAATAGCTCGCGGGGAATGGATCGCTGATCGCCTCCTGCATGAGCGGGTCGCTGTAGAGTGGGGCGAGGCGCCTGATTCCGTCGGCGATACGCTCGAGATCGCGCCGGTCCGACAGGAGATTGAACTCGACGTCCGGCTCGTCGGACGGATTGCGGCTCTTGAGTCGTACCTGCCCGGTCTCGGAGAAGGTCTTGTTGACAAACAGGATGAAGGTGCCGATCTGCTCGCCGACCGCATGCCAGGATGTCTTGGTCGCGCCGACGACGAACATGTCGCCGGGCGGTGCGCCGCCCATGTTGGAGGAATAGCGCATGCCGAGGAAGAGGTGGCGCCGCGTCTCCTTGTTGGTCACGCGCGCTTGAGGCTTCAGGAACGAGGCCAGCGCAATGGACGGGTGATCCATCAGCCGCTGCCCGACGCCGAACAGCGCATGCCGCACGGGAATGCCGAGATCGCGCAGATGGCCGGCCGGCCCGATGCCGGCGCGCAACAGATGCGCGGGCGAGTGGATGGCGCCCGATGACAAGATGACCTCGCGTCCGCGGAATTCCTGCGGCTTGCCGCCGACGATTGCCTTGATGCCGACGCACTGCAGGTCCTCGAACAGCAGTTCCGTCACCTGCGTGCTCGTCGAAATGGTGAGGTTCGGCCGCTTGCGCACATCGGCCGTGAGATAACCGATGGCGGCCGAGACGCGCTGTTCCTCGGCGTTGGAGATGGTGACGGGGAAGTAGCCGTCTTCGAAGAATCCGTTCTGGTCGGGAAGGTACTTATAGCCGGCGCGTTTGAACGTGGCAGCCAGCGCCTTGGCGTGCCCCGGCCACTGGTGCTCGGGGACCCGGCGCACGGGGATCGGGCCATCCTGACCATGCCACGCATCGTTGAAATCAAGGTCCCGCTCGAGTTTCTTGAAGTAGGGCAGCACGTGCTCCCACTTCCAACCGGTGGCGCCGCGCGCGTGCCAGTCATCGAAGTCCGTGGGCGCGCCGCGGTTTGCCATCTGGCCGTTGATCGACGAGCCGCCGCCGAGAACGCGGGCCTGCTCGTACTTGCGAAGGCGTGGTTTCGGCGCATTCGGGTCTTTGTTGTGGGAAACGACCTCGGTCGAGACCTTCAGCTCGCTCCAGAGGAAACGGTTGTCAAGGTAGGCGGTGCCTGAATATGAGTCGAGAATCTCGCTTGGCTCCTGTCCCGGCGGCGTGTCCTGTCCCGCCTCGCAGACCAGCACTTTGTTGGAACTGCGCGCCGACAGCCGGTTGGCGAGCACGGAGCCCGCAGAACCGCCGCCGACAATGATGTAATCGAATGCCATTGCTTCCCTCCCATAGCCCCATGCAGCATCGGACGAACCAGGCGCGGCCATCGCGCCGCGGCGCGCGCATGCATCGGATGGTGGAATGGTGGCACCCCTCACCGACCCGTTCAATGCCCGAGTTGGCGTCAGTGCCAATGCACCGGAGATCGCAGCCCGTCTTGCGCGCGCATATCAGCCGCAGGGACTGATATCGATTGCAGCGACGGCGATGGCTCGTATATGCCTGAGCAATATTGGCGATTCACGACCGCCAGCACCTGCAACAGGTGGCAAGGCACGTCCACAGGCAAGGAACGAACGGAATGGCGAGCACGCAACCAGACGGCCCCGCACAGCCGAGCGGCGAACTCGACGCACTCGTGATCGGTGCCGGCTTTGCCGGTATGTACCAGTTGCTGTGCCTGCGCGACCGGCTTGGCCTCAAGACCCGGGTGCTGGAGGCGGGCGACGGTGTCGGCGGCACCTGGTACTGGAACCGCTATCCGGGCGCGCGCTGCGACACAGAGAGCCACGCCTATTGCTACACGTTCTCGGAGGAAATGCTGCGCGAGTGGGAATGGAGCGAGCGCT
>JANLQP010000277.1:0-27923 GCA_031367895.1 Hyphomicrobiales bacterium | reverse complement strand
CCAGCCCTTCTTGCCGACCTTGCGGCTGAACTCGAGGTTGAACATGTCCTCGTTGTCGGCCTTGGCGGGATCGAAGGTGCCGGCGGCGATCTCTTCCTTGAGGAACGCACGCACCTCTGTGCGCAGGTCCTCGCATTCTTTCGGCAACCGGATCGGATCGAAATTGAGCGCGGTGGACATGGAAGTGTTCCCAAAGGTGTTCACGATTGTCATCCCGGGGCTCGTCCCCGGGACCCATTTTGCAACAGGCGCGGCCAAAGCAGTCAGTGCTCCGTTCCGCCGCGAACCATTTCAACGTCGGCGCTTGCCTCCCGATGGGTCCCGGGCACAAGGCCCGCGATGACAGCGTCTTCTCTTTTGGATGAGGTTTGGTCGTCCTTGCTTCAACGCGACGCGACAAGCGGCCAGAGTTCGTCGGCGCCCTTGGCCGCAACGCGCTGGCCGAGATCGACAGCCCACTGGCTTTCGTTGCCGAAGTCATCGCGCCAGGTCAGCATGCGCATCGTGAAGCGATGCAGGATGTGTTCCTTGGTGTAGCCGATGGCGCCGTGCACCTGATGCACAATCGACGCACCCTCGGTCGCAGCTTCCGCAGAACGGATTCGGGCGGCCGCGGTCTCGAGAAAGATGCCGTCACCAGCGAACGAGCCCGCCGTGGCGATGGCGTCCGCGGCAGACGTCGCCGCTGTCGACGCTGCCGCGCTTTCACCGGCAAGCCGCGCCAGATTGTGCTGCACCGCCTGGAACTTGCCGATCGGCTTCTCGAACGCCACCCGTTCGCCGGAGTACTTCACCGACTGCGCCAGGATCGCTTCGAGCGCGCCGGCCGTCTCCAGGCTGCGCGCGGTGGCCCCCATCAACATCAGCGTGCCTTGATCAAAGCCCTTCGGAGCGTCGGCAGTCTTCACCGGCCGCGCCTTGTCGAACGTCACGTCGTAGGCGAGGTGACCCGCCAGTCCCTTGATCTCGGCGAGGCGGCAGTTCTCGGTCTCCACCAGCGCAATCGCCGCGCCCTTGGCGCCATGCGCCAGCACGGCGATGTGGGCCGCGTCACGTGCGAACGGTACGCCGCGCGCCTTGCCCGAGAGTGTGCCGTCGGCGTTGAGCGTGATGCGATCCTTCGGCCGCATCGGCGCGATGGTCATCATGCCCTGGGGCGAGGCGATCTTTGCCTGCGCCAGCAGCCAACCGGCAAGCAGCGTCTCGGTGATGGGAACCGGGGCGGCAAAGCGCCCTGCAACCGTCATCACCTCGAAACCGTCGGCGAGCCCGGCACCTGCGCCGCCCAACTCTTCCGGCACCCAAGCGAGCGTCAACCCCGATTCCGTCAGAGCATCCCACAGCGGTTTCTTCCAGGCCGCAGTCTTGGCGGCGTTGATAGATTGCGGATCGGCCAGATCGGCGAAAATCCGTGCGGCGGTTTCTGCGACGATGCTTTCGCTCTCGCTCAAGGGCTTAGCTCCACTGGGGGTCGTGCCAGCCGGTTGTCGGCGTGGCGAATGTCCGGACTTGTTCGTCGCACCAATTCATAAAGGCTTGCAGCAGCAGCGGCAAGGTTTCGACTTTGCAAATTTCGGGAGGCTGCCCCGTGCGCTCCGGGCGCCTTGGCTTTGGCGATGCGATCGCCCCCTGCACGGACCTCGGCCGCTTAAGCCGATTTTCACTGCCCTCCTGTATCAGTGGGGCAGCCTTCATAGTCGGGTCAACGCTGATGCTGCAGGATGCCGCCACCGCCATTGGCATAGTCGCCACACTTTTGTGGACGTTGACGCACAAGGTTTTCCTGACGGCCAGCGGCTCGCTGTCGATCGCCAAGCTCTTCACGACGCTGGTCATTGCCATCGTCGCCATCGTCTGGCTGCGCCGCCCGAAGCGCCGGAGTGTACGGCTGCTGGCACTCCTGAAAACGATCTTTGCCAAGCGTATCGTGTTCAGCCGGTCGGCTTACGCCGATTACGGTTTCGCGGCGTTCAACATCTTCATGGTCGGCATCCTGTTCGGATGGGCCATCATCTCAAATCACTACTTCAGTGTCTGGACGAGCGGCGTGCTGACGAGCTGCTTCGGCGCGGCATCACCGACCGGCATCCCCGAGTTCTGGGGAGCGGTCATTATCACAGTGGCGCTCTTCATCGCCTTCGAGTTCGCTTATTGGTTCGACCACTATATCAGCCACGTCGTGCCGTTCCTCTGGGAGTTCCACAAGGTCCACCACCAGGCCGAGGTGCTCACCCCCATCACGAACTTCCGGGTGCATCCCGTCGACACGATCGTGTTTTACAATCTGATCGCGCTCTGCACGGGCCTAACGCACGGTCTGTTCACCTACGTCCTCGGCAACGAGCCACCACAGTTGACCGTGTTCGACAGCAACGTCATCTTCCTGTTCTTCAGCTACGTGTTGCAACACCTCCATCATAGCCACGTCTGGATCGCCTTCACCGGCTGGTTCGGGCGCGTCATCATGAGCCCCGCGCACCACCAGATCCACCACTCGACCAACCCCATTCACTACGACCGGAATTTCGGCGGCAATCTCGCACTCTTCGACTGGCTGTTCGGCACGTTGCATATGCCGGCGAAGGAAAACGAGCAATTGACCTTCGGCGCCGACCCGGATGGCTTCGACCCTCACTCCATCACCGGCGGGCTGATTGCGCCGTTCGTGCGGGCAGCAGGGCACTTGAAACCTCGCGCCGCTCAACCGACGACGGCTTTGGCGGCTGGCAGCAAGCACGCCTGAGCGGATTACGCTTCGGTCGGCAAGCCAGCCGAAAACGCCGCGATGGCGTCGAGCACAGGGGCTTCCTGATCGCGGTGTGGCGCGTGTCCGCACTTCGCCAGCACGAGGCGTTGGACCGCTCGCGGTGCCAACTCTGCAATCGCGTCGAGTTGCGCGAGCGTGGCGTATTCGTCGTCCTCGCCCTGGATCAGCAGCGTCGGGGTTGCCAATTGCGCGCACTCCGGCGCCAGCGACCAGAGACGGAAGCGCGGGTCGCGCCAGATCCGCGACCAGCCAAGGAAGGCATCGTCGACGTGGGCGTGGTGGCGGACCAACCGCTCGCGCAGGTCCGTCGTCTCGTAGACCTCGGCAATGCGCGCGATCGACTGCTGCGAAACCGCCTCGACCAGCACATGCGGCGCCATCAGCACGGTGCCCGCGACCTTGTCCGGATGAGACGCTGCATAGATCAGCGCGATCGAAGCGCCGTCCGAATGACCGATCAGGATCGGCCGCTCGATCCCGAAGTGCGCGAGCAGCTTCGGGAGCACGAGCAACGCCTCGTCGTGCATGAAGCGCACATCGCGTGGTCCGGCCAGGGCATCAGATCTGCCATAACCGCGGCGCGAGTAGACGAGCGTGCGCCCGCCGATCCGGCGCGCCACTTTCGCCGGAAAGTCGCGCCAGAGCGAAACGCTGCCGAGCCCCTCGTGCAGGTAGACGAGCCAGGGCCTTGTCGCGTCACCGGGGATCAGGAGCGTTTCGAGCCTGACGCCATCGATGTCGACGAAAGCCATTAAAGCGCAGGAGGGAGTAGGGAGTAGCGAATAGGGAGTAGGGCGGCAACGTGGGTCTCCATCTCGCTACTCCCCATTCCCAACTCCCTATTCCCTCTCTGCCCTACCCGAGCTTGCAGTCACTGCCCGGATCGGCTAGCGCTTCGGCGGCAATGCCGATCACCTTGTTCTGGCCCTTCTCGGCGCGGCGCAGATAAATATTCTGCGTGATGTTCTGCGACGGCGACATCGCGACCGGACCACGCGGGCTGTCGAACTTGGCGCTGCGCATCGCCTTGTACAGGGCTGCCTCGTCTTCCAAGTTGCCCTTTGCAGCTTCGAGGCCGATCGCCAGTAATTGCGCCGCGTCGTAGCCCTGCACTGCATAGACGTCGGCATCGCGCTGGGTCTTGCCCTTGAAGGCTTCGACGAACGCCTTGTTCTTCGGGTTGTCGATACCGTCGCCATAATGCAGCGCCGTCTCGATGCCTTCGGCGGCATCGCCCTGGGGGCCGAGTACGCCCTCGGTCAGGAAGCCCGAGCCGCACAACAGCGCCTTGATGCCGGCGGCCTTGTACTCCTTGACGAACTGCACCGCGCCGCCGCCCGCGAAGAACGAGCCGACCGCCTCGACGCCGAGATCGGGGATCTGCGCCAGCAGCGGCTGGAAGTTCGTCTCCGGGAACTTGAGTGTCAGCACTTTCGTTACCTCGCCGCCACCCTTCTCCATGCCTTGCTTGAAGCCGTCGCCGGCCTCGGCACCTGCCGCATAGTCCCAAGTGATCCAGGCCGCTTTCTTGATGCCTTTCTTGGCCAAGGCGAGGCCCATGCCGTAGCCGGGTTGCCAGTTGGTGAAGGAGGTGCGGAATACGTTTTTGGCGCAGAGCTTGCGCGTCACATCGTTGGCGCCGGCATTCGGGATGATGCACAGCGTGCCGGACTCCGACACGACCTTGTGGATGCCCATCTGCACGCCCGAATGCACGGTGCCGATCAGCACATCGACGCCGTCGCGCTTGACGAGGCGCTCCGCGTTCTGCGGCCCGTTCTCCGGCTTCGATTCATCGTCGAGCTTGATGATCTGCACCTCGCGGCCTCCGAGCTTGCCGCCCTTCTCCGCGACCAGCATCTCGATCGCCAGCGTAATGTTCTCACCGAGTTTCGCGAAGGTGCCAGAGTACGGCAGCATCAACCCGACCTTCAACGGCTTGGCCTGCGCGATCGCCCACCCCGTCGGAATGGCGCTCGCACCGGCCAGTGCGGCGGCACCCTGCAACGCCCGGCGTCGCGAGATGATTGCTTTGGTCATGCGTCCCCTCCCAGAGATGTGTGTGGCCCCTTGGCGAGGCTCGGCCCCATTATAGCCGGATTACGGCAGTGTCGCGGCCGAGTTTTGGGGAGCAAGGGCGGTCTTTCGATCGATACTCAGACAGCCCGACATCTCACGGCAGCGCTGGCATTGGCTCATCCGCTCGCACTTTCGCGATCACGGCAGAGGCCCGGTTTGAAAGAGTGTGACACGCAGTCCGCCATGCGGAACTGGCGGCGCAGGTGGTAAAAACGGCAGGCCGGTCGCGCGCGCGAGCATGGCCTCGGTGGTGATGATCCCCACCCGCCAGCCGGCGAAGCGGCTCATCAGCGTCTGCCCGAGCGTGCGGTAGAGCGGAGCCAATTGTTTCGTGTCACCAATGCGCGTGCCGTAGGGCGGATTGACGATGACGAGGCCCGGCGGTCCGTCGGGAGCAACGAGGTCAGCGATCGCGCACTGACGGAATTGCGTGAACGCGGCGACGCCGGCACGCTCTGCGTTCGCCCGGCTCATGCGGATGGCGGCTTCATCGCGATCGCTACCATAACTGCGGGCTGTTGGAGTACGACCCGGGTTCGCGTCGCGCATGCGCTGCCACGCTGCCGCGTCGAAGTTTGCGAGGTGCTCGAACGCGAAACGCCGGGAGCGGCCGGGATTGAGCCTTGCCGCAATCTCCGCGGCCTCGATGATGAACGTGCCGGAGCCGCACATCGGATCGACCACGGGTTCCGTGCTATCATAGCCGCATTGGCGCAGGAACAGAGACGCCAAGGTCTCGCGCATCGGCGCCATGTTGACGGCCTCCTTATGGCCGCGCTTGTGCAGAAGCCCGCCCGACGTGTCGATTCCGATCGTGCAAACGTCGTGTTCAAGGCGGGCTCTGATCACGACTTCGGCGTCCGGCGCATGCAGCGCGCCGATTTCCGCCGAAATCGCGGTTGCGATCCGTTGGGCGGCGGCGTCCGAGTGATAGATGCGGGACTTTTTGCAGCTAACTTCTACGTTGAAGGGCACGTCGGGTCGCAGCACCGTGCCCCAAGGGACTTTGCGCGCGCGACGGTCAAGCTCGGCAAGATGCAGCACCTCGAATTGCGCGATGCGTGCGATGACGCGTCCGGTGCCGCGGATCCACAGGTTCGCGCGCCAGACCTCGGGCCAACCGCCTTGAATTGTGACACCGCCTGGAACCGCCTTGGGTCGCTTGAAGCCTTTGCCGCGCACCTCCAAGAGCAACACGTCCTCGAGACCGGGCGTGGCCACGAGGAAGATCTCGAACTGTCCGTCTTTGCGCATCGCGCCTGCATAACGGCAAGCGATGCCGATGGCGATACCTTTGGTCGGCGCGGCGTCAGCGGTCAGTTCCGGCTGGTTCGCTGACTGTTCAGGACGATCCAGGACGCCGCCGCAAGAGCCGGAAGACGACATCGCCCGCCAGGGACAGCCGTTCGCGCTCAGCCAGGGCCAACCGGCCGGCCAGGGGTGCGCGGTGGTCGTGGGGTGTCATGGTCAGGAGGTCGGCGATCTGTTCCCGGCTGGTCAACTCGAAGCGGAATTGCAACCTCCGCTCATCTTCCAGCTGGTATCCGGCAGTCTCTGCCGCTTCGAGCGACGGCGGCAGGGAGCCCTTGACGGTCGGGTAGATGATCTCTCGCAGCTCGCGCAGATGGTCAGGGCCCGGGTCGACCATGAGCACGACACCTGCCGGGGGCTGCACATCGGCGAAGCAGCCCCAGAGCGGAAAGCCGAACATCGACAGGATCAGATCGACAGATCCCTGTGCAAACGGCAGATGCCTGTTGGTCGCGACCGCAAAGGAACAGCCCGAGGTACGCTTCGCTGCCGCATGGACGGCCCACTTGGAGATATCGATCCCGGCAAGCCGAAAGCGGTCATCGAATTCGAGCGCTGCGGCCTTGGCAATTGTGCTCAGGTAGTAGCCTTCACCGCATCCCGCGTCGACGATCGTCAGGCGCATGTCCGATGGCAGGCCGGCAACAAGACGGCGGACCTCGACCCAGATACGATCGGCAATGGGCGCATAATGCCCCGCGTCCAGAATGCGTCGGCGCGCTGCGACCATGGCCTTGCTGTCGCCAGGATCACGCGAGGCCTTGTGTTGGACGACGAGCAGATTGACGTGGCCTTCGCGGGCGCGGTCGAAGCTGTGCCCGCGCGCGCATTTCAAGGTCGCCCCATCGACGGACTGCAGGGGCGTCTTGTCGATCGGGCAGGCGAAGATCCCGGACAAGGCGCTGGACACCGGGCGAGCCGGCTGAGACATCATTGCGACCTCAATTCCGACCTCACCCGGCGCCTACCAAGCCTTGCCGGCCGGCTTGATGCCCTTCGCTGCGTTGTAGCGGTCGATCTCGCCGAGCACGGCTTCCTTCGACTGGGCACCGGCGGTGTCGTGCTTGGCCTTCGCGTCGTCGTAGCTGACCACGCGGAGATGGTTTGAGCCGCGCTGAAAATGCGGGTGCACGTAGCGCGCCATCAGCTCGTAGCTGCGTTTGGTCGCCTCCCAGTCCGCCCAGTTGTTGGCGAGCAGCAGCACCGAGCCGAAGCCGCCGGCCGAGCCCTGCCAGAGCCGCTCGAAATGGCGGATGCAGTCGTCCGGCGTGCCGATGCAGGCGATGCCGTTCGACGTCAGGTACTCCACGGGGTCGGTGATGCCGGGAGGCAGGATCGGGAAGGTCGCGACATCGGTGAAGTACTGGCAGAACTTTTCCAGGCCGTGCTTCATGTCGGCGCGCGCCTTCTCGCGGGTCTCGGCGACGTGCGCGAACGTGGTGATGCGCCACTTCGACCGGTCCGGCGTCTTGCCGGCGGCTTTCGCGCTCTCCTCGTGGATCGCCCAGTTCTTGGCGTGCGCCAGCAGCGCGTCATCGTTCGTACCGCCGATCGAGATCATGCCGATGCCGTGCTTGCCGGACGCCACCGCACCGACCGGTGAACGCGAGCAGGCCACCGCCATCTCCATGGCCGGTTGGCTGTAAGGCATCAGTTGCAGTTGCGCCTCGTTCAACGTGAACCAGTCGGTTTTCCTGGTCACAGTCTCGCCGCGCAGCATCTCTATGATGCAATCCAGGGATTCAGCCATGCGTCGGCGCTGGTCGGCGGCCTTCAGGCCGATCTTCTCGGCGTCATAGATGAGCGCGCCGGGACCGACGCCGAACATCGCCCGCCCGCGCGCCATATGGTCGAGTTGCATCATCCGCGAGGCCAACGTGAACGGGTGGTGGTAGGGCAGAGAAACGACGCCGGTGCCGAGGCGGATGTTGCGCGTCTTCTGGATGGCGGCGGCAATGAACATCTCCGGGCAGGCGATGATTTCGAAGCCGCCAGAATGATGTTCGCCGATCCAGGCCTCGTGATAATTGAGGCGATCGAGATGTTCGACCAGCTCCATGTCCCGCTCGATCGCCAGCGTCGGATTCTCGTCGAGGGCGTGGAACGGCGCTAGGAAGATGCCGGTACGCAGGTAGCGGTCTTTCATGGGAGCCGACTGTGGAGCGGGCGTCTGTGCGGACATTGGGATACCTTGCCTCGATGCTGCCGGGAAAAGCGGTAATCAGTTCGTTTAAGATTTTGCGGTTGGCTGAAAGGCTAACATCACCCACTCCGAGGGCCAAGCAGATGCTTCCCTGTCGTTCGCAGCCGTCCCGTCACCGCGTAGCCAGGGCGGCGACCGTGCTGAGCCTGACGATCGCGGCTCTGCTGACCAGCGCGTGGCCGGTCCTCTCCTGCACCGCTCCGCCGCCGCCCGTGCGCGACATCGCGCTGCCGCGCTTCTACGGTGACAAGGATGGCTCCGTCGTCGATGCCAAGAAGGCCGCCGCGCACAAGGCGGCGGTTGCGCCGCTCACCGCTTTTCTCCGTCAGGTGACGCAGGATGCCGACAAGTCCTGGCGCCGCTCCAAGCTCGATGCGCAATTTGAGGTGGGCGCGTGCGCGCTGACATGGATGGAGGCGTGGGCCAAAGGCGAGGCCTGGCTCGGGAAGATGGAGACGAAGCAGGCCGAGTATCAGCGCAAGTGGGATCTGGCCGGCGTGGCGCTGGCCTACATCAAGGTCCGTCGCTTCGCGATGCCGGAGCAACGCGCCGTCATCGAGCCGTGGCTGATGAACTTCGCCGACACTGCACGTGCCTTCTTCGACGACCGTGAGAGGAAGCGCAACAACCACTGGTACTGGCTCGGCCTGGCGCTGGGCGCGACCGCCATCGCCACCGACAGCCCGAAGCACTGGGAGATGGCGCGCGGCATCATGCAAGACGCCGCCGCCGACATAGCGCCGGACGGCTCTCTGGTGCAGGAACTGGAGCGCAAGGGCCGCGCATTGCACTACCACGCATTTGCGGTGACGCCGCTAATCGTGCTGGCCGAATTGGCGCGGACGAAGGGCGAGGACTGGTACACGTTCAGTGACGGCGCCCTGCACCGCCTTGCTGCGCTGACAATCGCGGGGCTCGCCGACACCAAGCTGTTCGAGGAACTGGCGAAGTCCGAGCAGGACGATGCCACGCGCCCGGGTGCCGGCTGGTATCAGCTCTACAACGCCCGCTTCCCCGAGCGCGTGAAACACCGTCTCGCCGACATTCCCGAAGGCCACCGTTGGCTCGGCGGCAGCGTGACGGTGCTGGTGGAGGCACTGGAGAAGGGCGGAAAACGATGAACGATGCAGTCGGAAGCGCCGTTCCGCCAAGTGCGCGATCCTGGCATCGAATCCTGCGGCG
The DNA here is from genome assembly GCA_031367895.1 of Hyphomicrobiales bacterium. GTDB lineage: Bacteria > Pseudomonadota > Alphaproteobacteria > Rhizobiales > Hyphomicrobiaceae. Next base: position 18,381 of record JANLQP010000277.1, on the reverse strand, counting down.
ATCGCAGCTTTGCTGCTGTTGCCTGTGCCTCACGGCGAACGATGCGCGGCAGTTGCGGCGGATCACGAAAATCGTCCGTCGCGTGCGGAACGCAGGCTACATCTAATGCCGCCGTCGTGGACTGCGGTTGTCCAACCGACCATGTCCAGGCACTCAGCTTTGCCTCGCAGACAGGCTTTGCCTCGCTGATCGACCCAGCACTATCGCAGCAACACACCCGCAGCCCCCGGCACCAGCGCGATCGCCAGCATGCCGGCTGTTGCCTTGGGCTTGCGCACCAACAGTTCCGGCGCCGCCTTCAGCGCACGCAGCAGGAAGCCCCGCACGACGCCGCGGCTCTGGCCGAGCCGGATCGCGCGCCGCGCCATGTAATGCAGCATGTGGCCGATGGCACGCCGTTCGGCGCGGCCGACGATGGCTGGCGCAATGGCACGCACATGCTCGAGCACGTCGAGATACGCCTTGAATTGCGCTTCGAGATCCGCCGACAGGCCCATGGGGCTGTTGCGATAGTCGGCCAAGGGCTCATCGATGCCCTCGATCTTCCAGCCCGTCAGCGCGACGCGGAACAGCCATTCCTGGTCCTCGGCCCGGCGCAGCCTGGCGTTGAACAGGCCGACCTCGTCGAATACAGCGCGGCGCGCCACCAGCATCGCGCATCCCGCCGGATTGTCCTGCAGGATGTCCTCGGGCGTGATGTCTTTGAGTTTTGGCCGAGTCGTCTCGGACGTCGGCGTACCGTCGTTCTCGATGTAGCGGATGCGTGTGAACGAGACGCCAAGCTGCGGATCGGTCGCGAAACGTTGCATGTGCGCGGCGAGATAGCCCGGCACCCAGAGATCGTCGGCATCGATGAGGCCGATGTGGGTGCCCCGTGCTCGCGCGATGCCCGTATTCCGAGACGCACCGCAGCCGGCGTTCGCCTGCCGGATGACGCGGACGCGCGAGTCCTGCGCAGCATAGGTTCTGAGGATGGCCGGCGTTGCATCGGTCGAGCTGTCGTCGACCGCGATCACCTCGAGGTTGCGCCACGTCTGGCCGAGCACTGAGTCGAGGGTTTCGTGCAGCGTCGCCTGCACGTTGAAGCAGGGAATGACGACGGAGATCAGCTGCTGCGTGGCGGACGGCTGTGGCACAGACATAGGGTGGTTCCTCTTGCGAGCGACCACCCTAAGCCGATGCCGTGAACGTCGCGTTTACTTGAGCGTTCTATTGCCCCGCATCCTCGGGCGCCGGATCGAACACCATACCCCCATAGGCCGCCAAAGCTTGCCAGTGCGCGGCAATGTCTTCGGCAAAAAGCCCGCGCGTGATCCCGGCCACGAGCTTCGGCGCGGCGATGTTCATGGCGTTGATCGAGCAACCGAACGGCCTGAAGCGCATCGTTGTACCGATCGTGAAGTCGTGGATGTCGCTCCGGTACGGCGCGCTCCCCGGCACGTTCTCGACGAAACTCGCCTCCGGCGAATGATAGGGATAGCGCGCCAAGCGCTCGTTCGCCCTCGCACCCGTATTTAGCGCGATCGATGACGAGGATATTCTCCACCCGCTCGCGCCGGAGTGCAGGCGCGATGGCAAGCCCGCCCTGCCCAGCGCCGGCGATGACAACATCGTGGATCGGCGAGGCCTCGGCAGCAACCCGCGGCGGCACCCAACGGCCCGCCGGATGTGCGGTGCGCGCGAGGTCGTCGCGGACCTGTGCCGCCAGCGCTTGCAGCCGCGCAGTTGCCGTGATCTGCGTCACAAGGTCTTGTCCGTTGCCGCCATCGCACCCGTACGCGCCCGCATGACCACGCGTTCGCGATAGAACGTGTAGAGGCCGGCCGAGATCAGAATGGCAATGCCGAGCAGCGACAGCCGGTCCGGCCACTCGCCCCAGAACGCGAAACCGAGCAGGATTGCCCAGACGATGCCGGCATAGCGGAACGGCGCCACCACCGCGAGGTCGCTGTGGCGGACCGCGAGCAACGCAAAGAGATGCCCGAGCCCGATCAAGATCGAGCCCGCTGCGATCTGCAGCATCACGTGCGGAGCCGGCCAGACCCAGCGCTCGAACGTCAGACCGCCGAGCGCACACAGACCGACCATCGCCTGCGATACGAGCAGGATCAGCAACGGCGATAGCGACGGCGCGAACCGCCGCGTCGACAGATCGCGTACGCTCCCACACAAAACGGAGATGATGGCAAGAATTGCAAACACATTGAAGGCGCTGGTGCCTGGCTTGATGACAAGCAGCGCGCCGACGAGTCCGGCGCCAACGGCCGTCCACCGCCGCCAGCCGACATGCGCGCCGAGCACCAGAGCCGCGGCGGCCGTCAGACAGAGCGGCGAGAGCTGCAGAATGCCCATGGTATCGGCGAGCGGCATGCGCGCAAGCGCGGCCTGGAACATCAGCGAGTTCCCGGCATCCGCCGCCCCGCGAAGCAGCATCAGGCGGCTGAGCGCATGGCGGATGTCCTTGAGCACGCCCGTCGCGTAGGCGGCCACCGCCAGCAACAGCACCGTTCCCAGGCTGCGCAGGAACACGGCCTCCCCGGTTGGCAGTATGACCGAGACGAACTTCATCGCGGCATCGCTGCAGGTGTAGAACACCGTCGAGAGCAGCATGGCACCGATGGCTGCGAGATTACCGGCATACGGCTGCCGCACCGCGCCCGCGTCGCCATGCACCGTTCCGACACCCTTGCCCGGCATGACCGATCAATCGATGCTGCGGATCGGATCATAGACCGAGGACACCTCGATCTCGCGGGCATGATCGCGTTTCAGTCGTCGCGACATCGCGAGCGCCCAGGGCGCCACGGCCACAAGTTCCTCGATGATCGGATATGGCAACTTCAATCCGGCGCGAATGGCCGCATTTTCCGCGTAGTCGCGGATCGACGGCGCGACCGCGGACGTGTCTGGTTTCCAGGGTTTCGGATCGATGGCGCCTGGCGCCGCGCCGGCCTGGAGCTTCGGCTGCCTTTTCCAGTACCCCGTCGCCTGCTCGAACGCATGGCCTGCGCGCAGCACCCGCGCATCATCGAACGGGCGCCCGGCGAGTTGCAACGCCAACGGCAGACCTGCCTTGCTGAACCCGGCGTTGAGCGACAGTGCCGGTCCGCCCGTGCAGTTGAACGGCGTCGTGAAGTTCGACTTCTGCCAGAACGCCAGCACGTCGTGCGCATCGAGCCGCCCGGCCGGTGAGCCGTTGGCCGTCAGGAAGAGATCGAACTTCCGATAAAGCGGCCGCATCTCGTCCATCACGACGCGGCGCTCGCGACTGGCGCGCACGTAATCCTCGGCGGTGAAAAGACAGGCCGCCAGCGCGCGGGCGCGGAAATCCTGGCCAAAGTCGCCGGGCCGCTTGATCAGCTCCGGGAGATGAAGCGAGAACAGCTCGCTTTCCGCCATCACGATCTTGATGTCGGAGTACGTTTGCAATGGCCGCAGCGTCACCTCCTCGACCGTTGCGCCGAGATCGCGCAATACGCGGATCGCGGCCTCCATCGCCATCGCGACCTCCGCATTGACGGGTGCGTCCTTCTCCCAGAAATGCCTGATGACGCCGATCCGCAGTCCCTTGATGCCGAGGTCGATGTCATCAGCGTAGTTCATTACGCCCCGTGCCGACGAGGCGGGATCGGCGGGATCATGTCCGGCGATCGCGTTCAGGATCAGCGCGCAGTCGAGGGACGTCCGCGCCATCGGTCCGCAGGTGTCGTAGGAGTATGAATTCGGCAGAACGCCTGCGCGGCTGACGAGGCCATACGTGGGCTTCAGGCCCGCGATGCCGCAAAGTCCGGCCGGCCCGCGGATCGAGCCACCCGTGTCGGAGCCCAGGCTCACCGGTACGAGGCCTGCGGCCAAGGCCGCGCCGGAGCCCGACGACGAACCACCCGTGAAATGTGCCGTGTTCCAGGGATTGCGTGCCGGCGGCCATGGCAGATCGAACGACGGGCCCCCGTGTGCGAATTCGTGCGTCGCGAGCTTGCCCGTCAGCACGCCGCCGGCAGCCCGCAGTCGCGCCACAGCCGTCGCATCGCGCGACGGGACGCGGTCGATGCATGTCCGTGAATGCCCAGAGGTCAGCACGCCCGCCGTGTCATAGATGTCCTTCACCGCGAGCGGCACACCATGCAGGGGACCGCGATAGTGCCCGCGCATGATCTCGGCCTCTGCAGCCGTCGCCGCTTCCATCGCCGCTTCCGGCGTTTGCGTGATGAACGCGTTGAGCTGCGGCTCGAGCGCCGCCGTCCGGTCGAGCAGCGCACGGGTCAATTCGCGCGGCGACAGCTGGCGGTTGCGGATCTGACCGGCAACTTCGGCAAGCGTCAACATGTGCAGTTCAGAGGTGGTCATGGCGATGTTCCCAGATGTCCTGTGCCGAGGTGAGCGAGCCTAGACGCTAATCGGCCGCCTCAAAAGCCCATTGGACGCGACGGGTTGTCCGTCACCTTCGCAGAGCGGTTCAGGTACCACGGCGCCAAGAAATTATGCGTTATCCGATTTATTTAGCACAAAACGCCGGGCTGTTGCACATCTGCAACTCAGTCCCACTAGACCCTCAATTCCTGCGGAGCGGACGGGCACGTCGCCTGCTCCCCATGAGTAATCCGATGCCCTCGCGTGCATTGATCGAAACATTGCTGCGCCAAGGGCCCGTTACGCTGGCAATTAGCAAAGGGACGGCCGGTTCTTCAACTGCAATCAGGATGCTCGATTGCGCACCGCCGAGCGCGTAGACGCTTGCGATTCGCTGACAGATAGGCTTTTCTGCCGCCAAGTCGAAAAAAGACGTCCGTGACACTGACACTTCCGGGAGGGTATGAAATGCGTTCAATCGTGGTGGGAGCAGCAGTAGCTGCCGCCCTGGCAACTACAACCGTTTTTGCACAGGATCTGCCGAAGCAGAACTTCAAGGTCGTCGGCACCTGGTCGAACTTGACCAACTGGCAGGCAAACGAGCAGCCGTTCTGGAGCAAGGTCGTTCCCGAAGCCTCGAAGGGCCAGGTGACCGCGAACATTCAGTCGATCAGCGAACTGGGCCTGAAGGGCACCGAGCTGATCCGACTCCTGAAGCTCGGCCTCTTCGACTTCGCGCACGGCAATCCGATCTACATCGCCGAAGACGCCGCTGTCGAAGGTATAGACATCGCCGGTGTCGCCAAGGATATCGAGACCGCGCGCAAGACCACCGAGGTGTACGCCGACGTCCTCAACGAGGCGTTCACGAAGAAGTACGGCGCCAAGGCTTTGAATTTCTATGTCTGGCCGGCGCAGATGTTCTATTGCAACGCACCGATCAAGAGCGTCGCCGATCTCAAGGGCAAGAAGGTCCGCGTGCAGGGCACCTCGCAGGCCGACCTCGCCGAGGCGCTCGGCGCCACCGGCGTGACCATCCCGTTCGCGGAAGTCGTGCCGGCGTTGCAGCGCGGCACCGTCGATTGCGGCATCACCGGCACCATGCCTGCCTTCAAGGCGGGTTGGCACGAAGTGACCACGCACGTCCTGAACATGCCGGTCGGCTTCTCGATTTCGTTCACGGCCGTCAGTCTCGCCACCTGGAACAAGCTCGACGACAAATCGCGCACCTTCATCGAAGACCAGATCAAGGGTCAGACCGACAAGTGGTGGAAGACTATCGGTGACGAGAACGCGCATGGCCTCGCTTGCACCACGGGGGTTGGCGATTGCACGGCGGGTAAGCCGGGCAAGCTGATCAAAGTCGATGCGAGTGCCGAGGACGTCGCTGCCCGCGACAAGGCCGTGCAGGATGTCGTCCTGAAGCGTTGGGCAAAGCGCTGTGGAGCTGCCGCTGAATGCGTCAAAAGCTGGAACGACACGATCGGTAAGCTGGTGGGTCTCACCGCTGCGCCGTAACCACAACCGGCTCCGTCGCGACGCCTGCGACCCGGCTAATTCTTTGCGTGCATGATTACGGTCGGGGGGCCGCCACAAGTGGATAGATCAATTCGCGTCTTCGGCGAAGTATCACGCGTTTGTTGCATCATCGCCGGTTGGACGCTGATGCTGATCTCGATCGCGACCTGCGTCGAGATCATTTCGCGAAAGTTTTTCAACTATTCGTTCAAGGGGCTGGACGAGATCGGCGGTTACATGCTGGCCGGCGTCAGCGCGTTCGGGTTCGCCTATACGCTGGCCAAGCGTTCGCACATGCGGGTGACTCTGCTGTTCCCATATATCTCGGCGAACCTGCAGGCCGTCCTCAACGTACTGGCAATGATCACACTTTCGGCGATGGCCGCGTTTTGTGCCTGGCGCGGGATCTTCGAGGTGCAAGACGCAGTGCTGTCCGGAAAACGGTCGAATACGCCGTTGCAAGTGCCGGTATGGATACCGCAGTTGATCTGGCTTCTCGGTATGCAGCTGTTTGCGGTCGGCGCGGTGCTCATGGCGATGCACTCACTGCAGCTGCTGTTTTCGAATCGCCCGCGTCTCAACCGTCTCTATGGTCCCCAGTCCCTGGAAGAGGAGATCTCCACCGAGGTCGAGTTGGCCGAGGCCCGTGAAGGCATCAAGAAGGGTGCGCAATCATGATGGATATCTTCTCGGTCACTGTCGGGTTCCTGATCCTGCTTGGAACCATGACGCTTGGCCTGCACATCGCCACCGTCATGTTCGGGGTCGGGTTCCTCGGCGCGGCCCTGTATCTCGGCTGGCCGGGCGTCAACTCGATGGTCGTCGTCTATCTCGGCTCGATGGACGAGGCAGTTCTGCTGCAATTGCCGCTGTTCATCCTGCTCGGTGAAATCCTGGTCCGCTGCGGCGCCACCGACCGCATGTACCGCTCGCTGACCGACTGGCTCAATCGCCTGCCGGGCGGCCTGCTGCACACCAACATTGCCGCGTCAGCGCTGTTTTCAGCGGTGTCGGGTTCATCGGTCGCAACTGCCGCCACGATTTCCACCGTCGCACTGCCCGCGTTCAAGTCGAAGAGTTACGACGTGCGCATGGTGCTCGGCTCCATCGCGGCGGGCGGCTCGCTCGGCAATCTGATCCCGCCCGGGATCGCCTTCATCATCTATGGCGTGCTGACCAACACCTCTGTGGCGCGACTTTACGCCGGCGGCACGGTTCCCGGCGCCCTGCTCACCGTGATGTTCATGGGCATGATCATCTTCCTGTCGTTGATGCGGCCCTCGCTTGCACCCAAGGAAATCAACACCGACCCCTTGTCGGTCAAGCTCCGGCGGCTCGTCGACCTGCTGCCGCCGCTCGTCATCTTCGCCGTCGTCATGGGCTCTATCTACACGGGTTGGGCGACCTCGACGGAGGCAGCAGCCCTCGCCGTCGTGATCACGCTGCCGATCGCCGCGCTGTACGGCAAGCTCTCGATCGGGATGCTGCATGATGCCTTCCTGTCGACCGTCAATCTGACGGCACTGAGCATGCTGATCCTGGCGGGGGCGTTCGCGTTGAACTTCATCCTCGGCCTGCTCGGCGTCACGGCCGCGTTGACGAAGTTCGTGGCCGGCCTCAACGTCACGCCGTTGCAGCTGATCTACATTCTCTTCGCCTTCTACGTCATTCTCGGCACGTTCTTTGAGACGCTGCCGATGATGGTGGGCACGCTGCCGCTCGTACATCCGCTGATCCTGGCGGCCGGCATCGACCCCGTCTGGTTCGGCGTGTTCCTGGTGCTGATGTGCGAGATCTCGCTCATCAGTCCACCGGTCGGGATGACCCTGTATGTCATCCAGGCTGTCAGAAACGAAGGTTCCATAGGCGATGTCTTCCGCGGCACGGTGCCGTTCTTTATCACCATGCTGATCCTGACGATCCTGATCATCCATTTTCCGGAATTGGTGCTCTGGCTGCCGCGCAAGGCCTTCGACTGAAGCCAGCGCGCTGTACTGAAACAGCAATGGCCCCGGCGGATCGCTCCGACGGGGCCATTGCGATATTCTGGACCGCGGTTCCGATCAAACCGCGCCGAGCTTGCCGGCCTTCTCCGCCAGCAGATAGCAGAACGTGACGCGGTGCTTGTCGTGCGCGGCTTTCATTTGCTCACAGACGCCCTTGATATGCTTATCGAGATCGGCGTCCGGCTCGGTCATCTTGAGCTTCTTTTTCATGAAGTTCTCGCGGACGCGCTCGAGCTCGGATTTCGACGAGCACGACACCAGCGCCGCGTCCTTGCTGCTCTTCAATGCGATGCCGAGATACTTCACGATGCCCGTGACGGCCTTGTCGTCGACGGTGGCCGTGTACTTCTTGATGTCGGTGGCATAGTCAGTTTCGGGCATGGGTAGCTCCTTTGCTCAACGGAGACACGCGATCGCACTCGATCGGATCATCACTTAACGGACGACCAGACTTCGCCCGGGCGTTCTCTAGGCTTTGCCTCGATCGTTCCTGCGTCACATTGTACCGCAGTTGGGCCAAATTGCGAGCCCCCAGACGAAAGCCCGGGAATGGTTGATGGGCGCATCGAGTCGATCGGCCCAACGTGTCACTTGAACCGTAGCGCAGACTGCGGCGCGTGCGAACCCGGCGGCGGCGTCATCTGGGGCCAGGCCGACGTTCGCTGGTGGGCCTGCGATGTCGGGCAATCCGTCGAGCTGACGAATAGTGGACGAAATACGTCGTATTGCCGTTTTGACGGCAAGGCGGCAGACCCGGCAACCCGGCAAAACGAGCCTATCTCGCCTGCCGCCGATCCGTGACGAGTGCCAGCACCACGGTTGCCATCATAAAGACGGCGCCAATCACGAACACCCCGCGCGGCAGACCACGGTCCATGATAGCGCCGTACATCAGCGGCGCGATGATGCCACCGATATTGAAGCCGGTGGAAACGATGCCGAAGGCGCGACCGGCTGCTCCTGGAGGCGCCGCCTTGCGCACCAGCATATCGCGCGATGGCGCGATCAGCCCACCGAGGAACCCTGCCAGCCCCATCATCGTCACGATCAGGAACGCTGGCGGGGTGAACATGGCGATCGACATGATAATCACAGCGTTGGTGGCGAAGCAGGCTGCCGCCACCTGTCCGTGCCGCGTCGTGCGGTCGGCGAGATAGCCGCCTGCGAGGACACCTGCAGCGCCGCACGCCAGGAAGCCCGTCAACGCGATGTTCGCAGTGTTGAACGTCAGCCCATAGGCGTTGATGAAGGCGGTGACGGCGAACGTGGCGATACCGCCATTCGAGAGGCTCAGCAGCGTGTAGAAGACCAGCAGTGCAATGATCGGCGGCGTCATGACGTCAACGAGTGATCCGCCTTTGGCCTTATGTCCACCCGGATGACCGGTTGGCACGACAGACACTGGAACCTTGGCAACCGCGACAGACAACGCGGCCAACGGCCCAATCAACCCGGCGACGAACAGCGCGTTTTTGACGCCGACCAGCGCGAACAGTACGAGCATCAGGGCCGGCGCCACCGCGCCGCCGAGGAAGCCGGCGAACGTGTGGATCGAGAACGCGCGGCCGATGCGCTTCTCATCGATGCCCGACGAGAGCATCGCGTAGTCAGCCGGGTGGTAGACGCTGTTGGCGAGACCAGCCAGCGCGGCGCTGAACAGCAGGGCTGGATAACTCAACGTCAGCCCGAGCAGCATGAATGCCGCGCCGCCGACGCAGAGGCCGGCCATCAGGATCCGTTTCGGTCCGAATCGGTCGACCAGCGACCCGACCGGCGCCTGCGTCAGTGCAGAGATGATGCTGAACACCGTGATCGCAAAACCCAGATCCGTGAAACTGACGCCGAGCCCTTCCTTCAGGACCGGGATCAGCAGCGGCAGCAGCATGATGTGGAAATGGCTGACGAAATGCGCGGTCGAGACCGGCACCAGCACGGAGAGCCAGCGGTCGTCCGTGCCGCCAGCGTCCTTCAGGGCAACGTCGGTTACCATTGCAGCTTCCCCCGCGCGGGGCGAATCACGCCCGGCCAGCTATCACGCAGCCGAAAGTGAACCACGCAGCGCTGGCCGACACAACAACGCCGGAACCACTGGGTGAAGGGAGCGCCGAATGGCCGCGCTTACGACAACCAGCGCTTGCGCCGCTTGTAGTGCTTCACCGCGCGGTAGGACTTGCGTGTGCCGCCCTCGTTCAGGCCGAGGTAGAACTCGCGGATATCGGAATTGGAGCGCAGCTTCTCGCCCGAGCCCTCGAGCACGATGCGACCGTTCTCCATGACATAGCCGTGTTCGGCGATGGCCAGCGCCAGCGTGGCATTCTGCTCGACCAGCAGCACGGACAGCTTTTCCTGTTTTACGAGCCGCTGAACGGTGCCGAAAATCTCCTCGACCAGCTTCGGCGCGAGGCCGCGCGACGGCTCGTCCAGCAGAAGTACCTTCGGGCTGCTCATCAGCGCGCGGCCGATCGCCAGCATCTGCTGCTCGCCGCCCGACATGTAGCCGGATTGCTGGTTGCGGCGCTCCTTGATGCGTGGGAAGTACGTGTAAACGCGTTCAATCCCCTCGCGGACCTTGGCGTAGTCGGTCTGGATGTGTCCGCCGGCGATCAGGTTTTCCTCGCACGTCAGGCTTTCGAAGACGCGGCGGCCTTCGAACACCTGGGCGATGCCGAGTTGCGTGACATCGAACGCGCGCTTGCCGTGGATCGGCTGGCCCGCAAGCGTGATCGAGCCTTTGGTGATGTTGCCGCGCTCGTTGGACAGAATGCCGGAGACGGCCTTCAGCGTCGTCGATTTGCCGGCACCATTGGCGCCGAGCAGCGTCGTGATCGACCCCTCCTTGACCTCGAGCGAGACGCCTTTGAGGACGAGGACGACGTTGTCGTAGACAACCTCGATGTTGTTGATCGTCAGCATTTCGGCTCCCACTCCCCATCACCCTGCTCTCGTGATGGCGAGAGGGGTCGTTGTCGGAGACACGCCTCCGGCAAAGATGTAAGGGGCGGTAATTGGCTCTGACCAAGCGGCCGCCCCTCACCCTCTCCCCGTAAACGGGGTGAGGGAATACACGCTGCACTTACTTCTTGGCGTCGGCCTCGATGTGCTTCTTGATCACGTCGCGATAGGCCTGCTGCCACTCCGACGTCTTGGTGAACTTGCCGCCCTTGACCGACCAGATCTGCACCCAACCGCCGCCTTCGTGATCCTCAGCCGAGAGCGCCAGGGGCGGCGCCAGACCGAGCCAGGCCAAATCCTCGGCCTTGATCTTCTCGAAGCCCGCGCGCACGTCCTCGCCCGTCGGCTTGGCGCCGCCCTTCGCCTTGATCGCCTGGCGGATCGCCTCGGTGTGCACGGCCGCCTGATAGACGCCGCGGTTGTAGGTGGCGGAGTTTTCCTGCTCCTTTGGCGGCTGTTTGCCCTGTTCCTTGTACATGGCGTTGATATCGCGGATAACCTGGAAGTCAGGCCCAACGCCCGCGAACTGCAGCGTATTGTAGCCTTCCGCCACGGCCCAGCCGCCGGCCGCCACGATGTCGGCTTCGGCACCGCCCCACACGAGACTGATCATCTTCGACAGCGGAAAGCCCTTGCCCTTGAGCTCCTTGATGGCGACGGACGGCGCGCGACCGAAGAGATGTGCAATCACGAAGTCAGCCTTGAAGCGGCCGGTGATGTCGAGAACCTGCGCTGCCATCTCGAGGCCAGGCGAGGGGACCGCGAAGGTCTTCATCTCGAAGCCCTCGATCTTGGCGAGATCCTCGAGCAAACCGATCGGTTCCTTGCCGGCGGGATTGTCGAGGAAGAGATAGGCGATCTTCTTGCCCTTCAAGTCGCCGCCGAGCTGCGCCTTGGCGAAGTTGACGCCGACGCCGGCCTGCGACCAGTACGAGGCAGCGATCGGGAAGATGTACGGATAGCGCTTGCCATCGGCAGCTGCCGAGGAACCGATGCCGGCCGAGGTCGCCGGGATCTTGTCTTCCTCGTACTTCTTCAGCAGCGCCAGCAGCTGCGGCGTGCCGAACGGGCTCGCCAGGATCGCGCCTTCCTTCTTGAAGCGCTCATGCGATTCGATCGCCGGCGGCACCTTGTATTCGTGATCGACCTCGAGCACCTTGACCTTGTAACCCTCGATCCCACCCTTCTTGTTCACGAGCGCGATGTAGTCGTGATAGGCCGGGCAGAACACGGTGCCGACGATCTGCGTCGGGCCCGTCCGGTCGCACTGCATGCCGATCACGACTTCCTTGTCCTGCGCGGCGGCAGCCGGGGCATAGAGCCCGAGCGCCAGTGCGGCAATCCGGGCGTGTCTTGCGTGTCTTGGCGTCATGGGTGAGCCTCCTTGGTTGAGCAGTTGCCGCCGGCCTTTGGTGATGCCGGCGGTATGCGGTTCAGTACGAGAATGGCCATGTGCGAAAATAATTGCGGATATTGCGCCAGAGCCGTGCGAGCCCTTCCGGTTCCAGCACCAGGAAGACGATGATGAGGGTGCCGAAGATGATCAGCCGCATGCTGGCGGCCACGGCGGACAGCGCCGCTGTATCCCAGACGTAGCTGCCGAACGTCTCGACGAAGATGCGGATCGCAACCGGCAACATCGTGACGAAGATGGCGCCGAGGATGGAGCCGAGCACCGAGCCCAAGCCGCCGATGATGATCATGGCCAGAAAGTCGATGGAGATGTTGAGCTGGAACGCCTCGTAGTTGGCGATGCCGAAATAGTAGGTGTAGAGCACGCCGCAGACACCCGCGTAGAACGACGAAATGGCGAAGGCCAACAGTTTGTAGCGGAAGATATTGATGCCGATGATCTCGGCGGCGATGTCCTGGTCGCGGATGGCGACGAAGGCTCGCCCGATGCGGCTGCGCGCCAAATTCATGGTGGCGATGATCGACAGGATCGCGAAGAAGAGCAGGAAGAAATAAAGCTGGCTCTGGCTTTTCAGCTGCATGCCGAACAGCGTCGGCCTGGGCACCTCGATCGAGGCGGCCGCTCCGCCCGAGATCGCCGGCGTATGGTTGATCACCCACTCGATGATCAGCTGGCTGGCGAGTGTCGCGATCGCGAGATAGGTGCCCTTGATCCGCAGGCTCGGCACACCGACGATGGCGCCGATGAAGGCGGCCATCAGGCCGCCGGCCGGCAGCGTCACCCAGAATGGCAGGCCGAGCTTCACGGCAAGGTTGGCGGCGGTGTAGGCACCGACCGACATGAAGGCCGCGTGCCCGATCGAGATCTGACCGGTGTAGCCAACGAGAATGTTGAGGCCCAGCGCGCCGACGATGGCAATGAACACGAGGTTGAGGATCGACAGGTAGTACTCGTGCAGCACCAGCGGCGCGACAACGATGAACATGACTGCAAAGAAGGCTGCCGCCCAGCGTGTGATCGGCAACGGGAACAGCGCCATGTCGGCGGCGTAGGTGGTCTTGAAATTTCCGGCTTCGCGATGGAACATTTCACGCTCCGCGTGAGAGGGGGAGTAGGGAGTAGGGAGTTGGGAGTAGGAAGCGCGGCAAACTTTGCACCCGCGCTGAACATCCCGGACACAGCTTCGTCATTTCCCTATTCCCCACTCCCAACTCCCTATTCCCTGGATCAAATCCGCTCGATCTTGCGCTTGCCGAACATGCCGTAGGGTTTGAACATCAGCATCACGATCATGAGTACATAAGGCGCAAAGTCCTTGGTGCCGCCGCCGACCAGCGGATCGAGATAGCCCGCAGCCATGCTCTCGACGATGCCGACGATCAGCCCGCCGACCACCGCGCCGATAATCGAGTCCAGGCCGCCGAGAATGACGACGGGGAACACCTTCAGCCCGACGAGCGCCAACTGCGTGTCGACACCGAGCATGCTGCCCCAGATGATGCCGCCGAGCGCCGAGACGACCCCTGCCATCGCCCACGCGATAGCGAAATAGCGCTCGACGTTGATGCCCATCGCCATCGCCACCTGCTGGTTGTCGGCGATCGCACGCATGGCGACGCCCATGCGGCTCTTCATGAAGAACCACGTGAAACCCGCGAGAAAGAGCAACGAGACGACGACGCCGACGATCTGGATCGGAGGAACGGATGCCGGGCCGATGGCAAACGGCGTGTCGGGAACCGGCAACGGAATGTTCTTCGTTTGCGCCCCGATGGTGATCGGCGGCAGGCCGCGCAGGATCGCGGCCAAGCCGATCGTCGCCATGATCACAGCGACCACGGGCCGGCCGAGCAGCGGCCGCAGCACCGCGCGTTCGAGGGCGAAGCTCAGCAGCACCATCGCGACGATGGCAAAGACGATCGCGGCGAGTACCGGCATGCCCTTGACGGACAGCGCCGTCGTCGTGAAGAAGCCGGCCAGCATGACGAATTCGCCTTGCGCGAAATTGATCGCGTCGGTCGCCTTGTAGACCAGCACGAAACCGAGCGCGATCAGCGAATACATCAGGCCGATCGAGACGCCGCTGACAAGCAGCGCGAACATGAACTCGAGCTCTTCCTTCATCGTCGTGTCCTCTCAGGCGGCCTTGCGGGTATCGGGCGACGCCGGCACGTCCTCGATCACGAGCGCGGTCTTCAATTGCGACTTGCGGCCGTCTTCGAACGTAATTTCCATGGTGACTTCTGCGCTCCTGCCGCCGTTGTAGAAGGCCGCAAGTACTGGCGCGTACTTCTCGGCGACGAAGGCGCGGCGCACTTTGCGCGTACGCGTCATCTCGTTGTCGTCAGCCTCAAGCTCCTTTTGCAGCAGGAGCATCCGGCGGACACGCGTCGTCTCGGGGAGCGTCGCGTTGATCTTCAGGATCTCTTCGATGATCAGTCCCTGGATCTCGGGTTTCTTCGCCAGGTCCATGAAGCTCGTGTAAGCGATGTTGCGCCGCTCGGCCCAGGCGCCGACCGTCGAGAGGTCGATGGCGATCATGGCAACGACGAACGGCCTATCGCTGCCGAAGGCCACGGCCTCGCGGATGTAGGGGCTGAATTTGAGTTTGTTCTCGATGAACTGCGGCGCGAACGGTGTGCCGTTCGCGAGCTTGCCGACATCCTTGGCGCGATCGATGATGGCGAGATGGCCGCGCGGATCGATGATGCCGGCGTCGCCCGTCTTGAGCCATCCATCCGCGGTCATCGTCGCCCTGGTCGCGTCCTCCTGCTTGTAGTAGCCGACGAAAATGCCCGGCCCCTTCAAAAGGACCTCGCCGGAGGGGTCGATTTTGACTTCGAGGCCCGGCACTGCGACGCCGACCGTGTTCGGATCCGCCTGATCGTCGCGTTGTATGGCCACGAGCGCGCTGGCTTCCGTGGCGCCGTAGATCTGCTTCAAGTTGATGCCGAACGAGCGGAAGAAGCGGAACGTATCCGGACCGAGTGGTGCGCCGCCCGTCAGACACCAGCGCGCGTTCCGCAAGCCCAGCTGATCGCGGATCGGCCCGTAGGTCACGATTTCGCCGACGCCGTAGGCCATACGCATGCCGAGCGGGATTGGCTTCTTGTCCTCGATCAACAGCTCGCGCTGTTCGGCGACGCTGCGAAAATAGGCAAACAGCCGCTTCTTCATCCTGGAGCTGTCGCCGCTCCGGACCTGCAGTTGCGTCAACAGCTGCTCCCAGATGCGCGGTGGCGCCAGCAGGCCATGCGGCCCGAGTTCGCGCAGATCGCGCTGCACCGTCTCGGGGCTCTCCGGCGTGTTGATCGTCACCCCGGCGACGAGAGCCGTGGCCATCGACAGCATGGCGTCGCCGACCCAGGCCATCGGCAGATAGGAGAGCCAATTGTCGCCGCGCGCGATGTTTTCGAAGTTGGCGTAGTTCTCCGCCGTCGTGATCATGTTGCGGTGGCTGAGCATGCCGCCTTTCGGGCGCCCGGTGGTGCCGGACGTGTAGGCGATCATGGCGACATCGTCGGCCTTGCCCTCGGCCATTTCCTGATCGAAGTAAGCTTTGTGTTCAGCCAGCAGGGACCGCCCCTGTTTCACGATCCAGGCATAGGACTTGAGCATCGGGTCGTCGTTGGCGGACAAGCCGCGCGGATCCTCGTAGATGATCCACTTCAGCGCTGGCAGCTCTTCGCGCAGCGACAGGATCTTGTCGACCTGCTCCTGGTCCTCGGCAACGACGATCGAGACTTCGGCGTGGTTCAGCACAAACGCCAGTTCCGTCGAGATGGCGTCCTGGTAGACCGGCACAGCGATGCCACCGAGCGCCTGGCACGAAAGCTGTGCCAGATAGAGGCGGGGTTTGTTATCGCCGATGACCGACAGTTTGTCGCCGCGCCGGAAACCGAGATGCGCCAACCCCATGGCGAAATCGCGCATCAGATCGTGGCAATCCTGCCAGGACAGCGTCTTCCAGATGCCGAGGTCCTTCTCGCGCATGCCGGGCTCAGCCGGGCCACGGCGGGCGTTGCGTCGCACCAGCCGCGGCAGGGTCGCTGTCTCGGCATGCTCTGCCAGCTTCGCTGTCGGCGCCGTCATTTCTTGTCTCCGAGATAGGCGGCGATCACGGCCGGGTTGCGCTGGACGTCGGCCGGCGTGCCCTCGGCGATCTTGCGGCCGCGGTCGAGCACCACAACGTGGTCGGAAATGTCCATGACGACGCCCATGTCGTGCTCGATGAGGACGACGGTGATGCCACGCTCCTGGTTCACGTCCAGAATAAAGCGGGCCATGTCTTCCTTTTCGTCCTGGTTCATGCCGCCCATCGGTTCATCGAGGAGGAGCAGAGTGGGTTCGAGGGCGAGAGCACGGCCAAGCTCGACGCGTTTGCGCAGGCCATAGGCAAGGGAACTCGTCAGCGACTTGCGCAGGTCCTGCAGCTTGAGGAAATCGATGATCTCCTCGCAGGCTTGCCGGTGCGCAATCTCTTCCCGCCGCGTCGGCCCCCAATAAAGGATGCTCGAAAGCACACCCGATTTCATGCGGACATGGCGGCCGAGCATCAGGTTGTCGAGCACGGTCAAGCCGCTGAACAGCGCGATGTTCTGAAACGTGCGGGCGATGCCGAGTTCAGCGATCTCGCTCGGCCGGCGGTTGGTGATGTCGACATCGCCGAGTTTCACCGTGCCGGCGTTCGGCTGGTAAAAACCCGAGATCATGTTGAGCAGCGACGTCTTGCCGGCTCCGTTCGGTCCGATCACCGAGAGGATGCGCCCCTTGGGCACATCCATCGAGACGTCCTCGACGGCAGTGACGCCACCAAAGCGCTTGGAGACGGCATCGACGCGAAGCTGAATGGTTGGCTTGGCCGTTGTGCCGGGTGCGACGACAGCTGCAACAGACGTCGTGTTCATGGCCGCACCTTGGAGGACATCCAACGAGTGCCAGAAGAGCACGCAGCCTTCCACGGGGGCGCACCCCGGTGAGCCCGGACAGTCGCCATAGGTCCTCCCTGTCGTCCCACTCTGTGGCGGGTTTTCTGAATCCGGCCATTTCCTCAGGGCGGTGTCAAGGCGTAATGTCCTCGAATGAGCGAGAATAACTTTCGTTGCACGCTGCAACGGTCATGAGGATGTCTGCGAAGTGGGAGAGCGCGATGAAAATCACCGACGTCACCGTCACGATTTTTGCCTGGGAGGGCATTCCGGCCACGCAGTACGGCCGCCACAGCGGGCGGTTCGCGGGGAAAAGCGATCTCGGTCTCGTCACGGTGCAGACGGACCAAGGGCTCGAAGGCCATGCCTTTCTCGGCACATCGAGTGTCGCGGCTAGCCGGGACGCCTACATCATCACCGACGCCTTGAAGCCGATGTTGATCGGCGAGGACCCGCTCGACCGCGAGAAGCACTTCCAGCGCATGTGGGGGCGCACGCGGATGCGCAACCAGCTACGCGCACTGGGCGCCGTCGACATCGCGCTCTGGGACCTGGCCGGCAAGATCGCTGGGCTCCCCATTCACAAGCTGATGGGCAGTTTCCGCACCTGCGCCCCGGCCTACGCTTCGTCGGCCGTACTGCCATCGATCGAGGCGTATGTGGAAGAGGCGCAATCCTTCAAGGCGCGGGGGTGGGGCGCCTACAAGATCCACCCGCCGACACAGTGGGAGACCGACATCCGGGTCTGCGAAGCCGTGCGCAAGGGCGTCGGCGACGATTACCGGGTGATGCTCGATTCAACGTGGGCGTACGAGTACGTCGAAGCTCTCCGCGTCGGGCAAGCGGTCGAGCGGCTCGGCTTCTACTGGTACGAGGACCCGCTGTGCGAGGACGACATCAACGGCTACGTGAAACTGAAACAGCGGCTGTCGATCCCGATCCTCGCGACCGAGTATTCGCCGGGCGGTCACACCGCCTATGTGCCGTGGCTGACGAACCGAGCGACAGACTTCCTGCGCGGGGACGTGGCGGTCAAAGGTGGGCTAACCGCGTGCCTCAAGACCGCGCATCTCGCTGAGTGCTTCCACTTGAACTACGAGGTGCATCACGGCGGCAATTCGCTGAACAATATCGCCAACCTGCATCTGATCATGGCGATCCGCAATTGCGAGTACTTCGAGGTGCTGCTGCCGGACGGCGCCCAGAAGTACGG
>JANLQP010000210.1:0-6504 GCA_031367895.1 Hyphomicrobiales bacterium | reverse complement strand
CCGAAGGGCTCGGCGCAAGTCGTCGTCGACGAGGCAACGATCTGCCTGCCGCTGGCCGGTATTGTTGACATGGGCGCCGAAAAGAAGCGTCTCGAAAAGGTGCTCGCAGGTATCAAAAGCGATTTCGACAAGATGTGGGCCAAGCTCCAAAACCCCCGCTTCATTTCTAACGCCGACCCTGAAGCGATCACTGAGACAAAGGAAAGGATCGGCGAACTCGGCTTCCAACGGTCCAAAATTGAAGCTGCGCTCGCCAGGCTGGCAAAGGATTGACCGGGGAGCGGCGACGGATCAACGGCCGATCAATGCCCGCGTCCAAGTGCACACTGATATCAACTTACGCTGTGTCATCCTCGGGCTTGTCCGGCTTGTCCCGAGGGCCCATGGTCCCGTAATCGCGAGAAGAGCAGGTTTGCGGAAACGACTGCACAGGACTTTGGCGCCGAGTTTGTTGAGCCATGGGTGGTCGGGACAAGCCCGACCATGACACCGAGTATTTTTGTGGCTGTACAAACATGGCTTCGGCTTCGGGCGGGATTGCCGCATGCCCCTACCGTTTGACGTCTTCGCGCTTGCGGCATAGGTTCATGCCGCCGGCGGAGGATGTCGATCGATCATTACAAACTAGGCGGGAGAGACAGATGCGACGACTGATGATGACCGCGGCTTTGGCGGCAACTTTGGGTGTGTCCGGTTGCGATCAGATGCCCGACTACGTCAAGGCCTTCTTCAGCAAATCAACTTTGCCATCAAATGTTTCCGCGGGTTCGTTCAAGAGTCAGGTCAAGGTACTTTTCGTCGACCCGAAAGGCCCCGATGACCGCAACGTGCAATTGCTGGAGCCGTTCGGCTTCAAGGACAGCAAGGGCGTCGATTGGGACGTGCCGGCAGGCTACGTCTCGGACGGCGCCTCGATACCGTGGAGCCTTTGGACGTTCATCGGCGGTCCCTATGACGGACCCTATCGCGATGCGGCAATCCTGCACGATTATTTCTGCGATAAGAAGGATCGGCCGTGGGAGCAGGTGCATGCCATGTTCCTCGAAGCCGCGATCAAGCGCGGTACGCCTGAGTCGACGGCCCAGACGATGTATGCCGGAATCCTCTACGGCGGTCCGCGCTGGCCAGCACCTCCGGTTTTGAAAAAGGCGCAAATCGGACCGTCGACACCAACTCCGAAAGGTCCCGTCGACACGGGCATGACCAAGCGTCAGGCGACGCAGTCCGAAAAGCAGCAGTTCGAGGAATTGCGGATCTGGATCGAGCAGACCAAGCCGACGCCGGACCAGATCAAGAAGCGCGTCGACGAGATGCGCGCGCAGAAGGGCCTGCCGAAGTAATCAACGGTTGTCATGGTCGGGCTCGTCCCGACCACC
Source organism: Hyphomicrobiales bacterium (assembly GCA_031367895.1). Taxonomy (GTDB): domain Bacteria; phylum Pseudomonadota; class Alphaproteobacteria; order Rhizobiales; family Hyphomicrobiaceae. The sequence goes on along the minus strand of JANLQP010000210.1, from coordinate 5,128 downwards.
CATTTGTCAACGGGAGTGGCGCAAGCGTCCTGCCGAGATGCAGCGAGTCGTCGTCGCGATCGTTGCACCATGGGTCCTCGGGACGAACCCGAGGATGACACATCATCGTTTCCCAATCCCTCGGCCGCCCGTTCCGAGGTAGACCTCGCGAACTTTGGCGTTGTTCCGAATGGCGTCGGGTGTGCCCTCCACGACGATTTGTCCGCGATTCATCACCAGAATGCGCCCTGCATGCCCGAACACGACATCCATGTCGTGCTCTGTGAAGAGTACGGCGGTTCCGCGATCTCGAGCGATCCGGGACACCAGTGCCATCAATTGCCCGCGTTCGCGCGGGGCCATTCCGGCCGTCGGCTCGTCCATGAGCAAGAGCCGCGGTCGTGATGCGATCGCCATTGCAAGCTCGACACGCTTCAGGTCGCCATATGCGAGCGTGCCGCAAATCTGGTCGGCAGCGTCCTGCATGCCAACTTCGCCAAGGCGTGCCAGCGCTTCGGCGTGATGCTGGCGCTCGGCGTTGTCGAGACCGGCGAGCGCACGTTCACGCGCGATCAACGCGATCGCGACGTTCTCTGCGACCGTCATCGACGCAAACGTCGCCGTGATCTGAAAAGTACGCCCGACGCCCTCGCGCCAGAGATCGCGCGCACTCAACCCGGTGACGTCGCGGCCGTCGAGCAACACCGTGCCGCGATCGACCGGCGACTGCCCATTGATCATGTTGAAGGTCGTCGTCTTGCCGGCGCCGTTCGGCCCGATCAACGCGACCATCTCGCCGGCAGCCACAGTGAAGGAAACGCCGGCCACGGCCTGGAATCCGGTGAACGATTTTGCGAGGTCTCGGACGGCGAGGACGGGCGCGCTCATTTCGGCTTCCCATTGCGCGACAGCCATATGCCAATGGTCCCGGCAATGCCCTGCGGGAACGCGACGGTGATGAGGATGACGGTGGCGCCGAGCACTGCGTGCCAGAACGGAATGGCGCGGGCGATCCAGTCCTGCAGGCCGGTGAACACCGCCGCACCGATCAGCGGGCCGGCGAGTGTCTGCACGCCGCCCAGCAGCACCATCACCAGTGCATCCATGGAACGAGGGATCGACAGCGTATCCGGTGACAGCGAACCCTTCGAGAAAACGTAGAGCGCTCCCGCCAATCCTGCGAGACTGCCCGAGAGCACGATCGCAGCCCACTGCACGCCGCGCGTGTCGAGCCCCAATGCCTCCGCGCGCACGCGATGGTCACGCACGGCACGGAGCGCGTAACCGAACGGCGCATGCGCAAGGCGCCAGACCAGCGCAATGGCCCCTGCGGCGAGCGCGAGCGTGATCAGGTAGTACGCGGTCTTCGAGGCGAGCATGGCCGGCGGCCAGATTCCGACGAGGCCATTGCTGCCGCCCGTCACCGCGTCCCACTGGAAGGCGATGGCCCACGTTATCTGCGCGAAGGCAAGCGTTAGCATGGCGAGCGAGACGCCGGTGAGACGGACGCAGAACCAGCCGAAGACCAGCGCCATGCAGCCCGCAAACCCCGTGCCCGATAACAAAGCCAGTGGAAACGGTAGCCCGGCTCGCGCCGCGATTGCAGCGGCATAGGCGCCAGCCCCGAAGTACGCAGCATGCCCAAACGAGGCCATGCCGCCCTGGCCCATCAGCAGGCCGAGGCTGGCGGCGAACAGCGCAAAAATCGTGATGTCGGTGAGCAGCACGATCGCGTAGCGGTCGGCGAGCAGCGGTACCAGCAGCAGCAGGGCCAGCACGCCGACGGCCCCCTTCAAGAACGTGTCGCTCAGCGGCGGTAGCGGCAGCACCTGCGCGGCGGTCATGCGCGTGGCGGCGGGCTCGCTGCCAAAGAGCCCCCACGGCCGGAAGATCAGCACCACGGCCATGACGATGAACTCGGCGACCAGCGTCAACTTCGTGAACGAGACGGCGAACCCTGCCACTTGCGCTTCTCCGAGGCCGATGCACCACGCTTTCACGACGCTGACCAGGATCGCCGCGACGTAGGCGCCGGGAATGCTGCCCAGGCCGCCGACCACTGTCACAACGAACACATCGGCGATGATCGCGAGATCGATCGTGAGGCTCGCCGGTTCGCGCGGCAGGCCCAAGGCACCACCGAGCCCTGCCAGGAATGAGCCGAGCGCGAACACGCTCGTGAACAAAACCCGCTGATTGACGCCGAGAGCCGCCGCCATGTCGCGGTCCTCGGTCGCCGCGCGCACACGCGTGCCCCAGTCCGTGCGCTTGAGCAGCCACCAGACCAGGCCAAGCATCAGCGGCCCGAGGAAAAGCAGCAGCAGATCGTATTGCGGGAACGGTTTGCCGAAGATCATCACCGCGCCAGTCAGTCCCGGCGCACGGGGCCCCAGCAGATCCTCGGGCCCCCAGAGGTAAAGCGTCGCGTCCTTGAGCACGAGCACGATGCCGAACGTGGTGATCAGCTGCAGAAGTTCAGGCGCCGCGTAGATGCGCTTGAGGATCGTCATCTCGATCAGCGCGCCGAGTGCTGCGACCGTCAGCGCTGCCAGCAGTGCGCCACCCCAGAAGCCCATCCAACCGCCGCCAAGGCGCGTGAAGAACGTCACGGCCAAGTAGGCGCCGAGCATCGTGAACGAGCCGTGCGCGAAGTTGACGACGCGTGTGACGCCGAAGATCAGCGAAAGCCCCAACGCCACCAGGAATAGCAGCGAGGCACTGGCCAGTCCGTTCAACGTCTGGATGAGGAAGGAAGTGAGCATGCAGTCTTCCCCCTCTCCGTATGCACTGAACTCGCATGGGGAGAGGGTTGGGGTGAGGGGCGGCGGCAAGCGCAAAAGTCAAACGCGATGCGCAACGACAGAATGTTCTGGCCCAGAGCAAGCGGCCGCCTCTCACCCTAACCCTCTCGTCGTGCTGAAAACGCGCCTCCGGCACGACGCCTAGGACGGGGAGAGGGGCATCTAGGCCGTATACAGCCGCTCCGGATCGAGATGCCGCAGCACATCCAGCTCATCCTTGTGCGGCGCCTCGGTCGTTGCAACATTTTCGGCAAAGCGCAGCTTGAAGCCAGTGTTCTCCTGGATCTTCTCGCGCGTCACACCCGCGTGCAGCGAAAGCACCTCCATCTCACGAGCCTCCGCGTGGAAGCCCATGACGCCAAGATCGGTGACGACGCGCCACATGCCACCCTGCGGCAAGCCGCTCTCACGACGCGTCGTGCCACCCTTGATCCAACCCGGCGAGGTAATGAAGTCGACGTCGCCAACGAAGCGGCGCTTCTCATGTTTCATGGCGACGATCATGTTGGTCAGCGACGAGATGTCATTGCCGCCGCCGGTGCCGGGGAGCCGCGTTTTTGGATTGTCGGCGTCGCCGATGAAGGACGAGTTGAGGTTGCCGTAACGGTCGATCTGGGCGCCGCCCATGAAGCCGACGTCGACATATCCGCGCTGTAGCAACAGCAGAACGTCGGTGATCGGCAGCACCATGTTGGCACGCCGCGTGCAGCGCTGTTCGTTCGTCGACGGCGGCAACTGCCCCGGCACAATGAACGGGCCGATAGTGCCACCCTCGAACAGAATCGTCAGGTGGGCTGCGAACTTGCGCTGCGCCAGCGTCGCGGCGAGCAGCGGAATGCCGATGCCGGCAAAAACGATCTGCCCGTCCTTCATCAGTCGCGAGGCCATGACGGCCAGCATTTCGGAGGCGGTGAAGGATGGGGTCATTCTGGCTGCACTCGCGCGTTATTTTCTAAGAATAGACAGAATTTCAGCTGCAGATGTTTTGAGCATGGCTAAGTCTGTGGCGACATCAGCCTTCAACGATGCCACATCGGACCTGAGCGATGCCACATCGGACTTGAGCGATACGCCATCAGTCTTGAGTGTGCCGACGTCAGCTTCAATCCGATCGATCTTTTCGTTCTGCAATCGGAATTGGACGATCATGCCGTTGCGCAGGTCGCGCACATCGTTGATCAGCATCGCTTGCTGTCTTTCGAGCGCGGCCACACGCCCCGCGATTTCTTCGTGCCCCGACTTGAAGGTGGCGAAGCGCAGGTTCAGCAGCTGCGGCATGTCGCTGTAAAGCGACTCTAGATCGATCACGCGCTCCTCGAGGGTCTTGAACTGATCCGGCATCGGTATTCTTCCCCAACGTAGGTGGTAAACGCGTTCTACTCCTGTTCCATAGAGCGCGCGCGGTCAATCATTGATCACGCTCCTGCCGCGGCGTGCGGCGTCCAGCATTTCCGCCATGCCGAGCTTGGCGAGATAGTCGGGCCAGTCCTTCGGGCCGTAGTAGTACTCGTCGAGGTACTTCTTCACGCCGCCAGCCGGGTCCCGGCCGTAGCACTGCGCCGCGTAGGCATCCATGTGTGTGAAGAACGGCTCGTACATGCCGTAGCACTCGTGCGGCGCCGATCCGAACGGCACCTCGACCACGGCATCGACCGTGAAGAACGGAATGCGCGTCTGATCCGGCTGCCGGCGGATCTGGTCGTTCGAGACGATTCGCTCAGTCGTCAGGATGACGCGGTTGGCCGCCATCGCCATATCGATGTCCATGAACTGCAGGCCGTCGAGTTGCGCATTGCCGTAGGCGTCGCAGCGCGGCACGTGGATCAGCACGACGTCGGGGTTGAGGGCTGGCAGCAGCGCCACCGTCTCGCCGGTGAATGGGCACGTCATGGTTTGCAGATCCGCACCGACGCGCTGGCCGACGTCGGAGCCGATCATCGAGCGCGAGGGCATGAAGGGAATACCCATAGCGCCAGCGCGGTAGCGCAGCCCCATCGACATATGGCTCCATTCTTCAAAGCGCGCGAGCTTGTTCTCCGTGTAGTGGCGCATCACCTTCGAGACACCCCACACGATGCCCTGCGTGAACCAGCTGGTCATGATGTGTTTCGAGGCACCGGACGCGTAGAGCAGATCGCCCTCGGTCGACGTGATCGAGCGCGAGATGACGAGGTCCTTGCGGCGCGCGCGGATCAGCGCCCAGATCATGGCGAGCGGCGTGCGCGACATGGTACAGCCGCCAATGCCGACGTGGTCGCCATCCCTGACGAACTTGGCCGCCTCTTCGAGCGACATCACCTTCTCGCGCAAGCCGCGATCGCGCGCTTCAGTGGCCTTGCGCAGGTCGG
>JANLQP010000114.1:0-38485 GCA_031367895.1 Hyphomicrobiales bacterium | reverse complement strand
CGTGCTCGCCAGCGTGATTGACCTTGAGGATGCGTCGGATGGTGAGCGCCGATTGCGGGTCCAGTGTCACAAGCCGATCCCCATTAACCGTGTCTACGCGCCGGATGCGCAAGCGGGCATCCGAAGGCGCCACTAAAGCTGAGCATCCTCGCGGATCATGGAAGCGCCCTTCTCGGCGATCATGATGGTTGGCGCGTTGGTATTGCCGGTGGTCACCGCCGGCATGATGGATGCGTCGATGACGCGGAGGCCCGACAGGCCGCGCACGCGCAACCGCGAGTCGACGACCGCCTGCGGGTCCTCGCCCATCTTGCAGGTGCCAACGGGGTGATAGATCGTCGTGCCGAAGGCGCGGATGTACGCGGTGAGACCCGCTTCCGTCGTCACGTCCGGCCCCGGCACGATCTCGCCCTCCGAATGGTCCGCGAACGCCGGCTCAGCGAAGATCGCGCGCGCCTGGGCGAGGCCCGCGAGCGCGACGCGAATGTCACCGGGCGCCGAGAGATAGTTCGGCTTGATGAGGGGGCGCGCCAGCGGATCGGGCGAGACCGCCATGATCGTGCCACGGCTCTCCGGCCGGGCGATGGAAACGGCGATCGTCGCGCCGGGCTTCGTCTCGAGCGCGCCGAACTTCGTCGGGTCATAGCTCGCCGGCGAGAACAGCAGCTGAATATCCGGTGCCTCGACGCCTTCGCGGCTGCGTGTGAACGCCTGCGCGCTCGATACACCGAACGTCAGCGCGCCGTTGCCGACGGTCAGCCACTTCGCAATCTCGCCGAGCAGCGGCAGCCCGCGCGAGAGCTGATTGATCGACTTCGTATGGGCCTTCAAGCGATGCGAGATGCGCGTCGCGTAATGGTCGGAGAGATTGGAGCCGACGCCCGGAAGGTCGTGCAGCACCTCGACGCCGATCGATTTGAGATGCGCGCCAGGGCCGATGCCGGAAACCTGTAGCAGGTGCGGCGAATTGATGGAGCCGGACGAGACGATCACCTCGCGGCGTGCCTTGATGTCGGTTTCGCGCGACTTCTGATCGATGCGCACGCCGGTGCAGCGTTTGCCGTCGAGCAACAATTTGAGTGCGGTGGCGTTGGTGATGATGCGCAGGTTCGGCCGGCTGCGCGCGTCGCGCAGGAACGTCTGCGCGGTCGAGCCACGGAAGCGTCCGTTGCGTGACATCTGCGAGTAGCCGACGCCGTCGGCAGGCGTCGCGCCCGACAGGTCCTTCAGGCGCGGGTGGCCGGCTTTGGTCGCGGCCTCGACGAAGCTGTGCGTGATCGGCAGAATTGTCCGGTAATCCTCGATCAGCAGTGGTCCTTCCTTGCCGCGGTACTGATCCTCGCCCGGCGCGTAACGCTCCACGGCCTTGAAGTGCGGCAGGCAGTCGTCGTAGGTCCACCCTCGACAGCCCATCTGCGCCCAATTGTCGAAGTCGGCGGGATTGCCGCGCACCCACAACATGCCGTTGATCGAGGATGAACCGCCGAGCACGCGGCCGCGTGGCCAGTGGATGGCGCGGTTGCCGGTCTTGGCGTCGGGTTCGCTGGCGTAGTTCCAGTTGACGAGCGGATTGTAGAGCAGCTTCAGGATGCCGGCGGGGACGTGGATCATCGGATGCCAGTCGCGCGGCCCCGCCTCGAGCAGGATCACGGTGGCGCCGTCGGCCGAGAGGCGGTTCGCCAGCACGCAGCCGGCCGATCCGGCGCCGACGATGACGTAGTCTGCTTCAAGCATGGTGTGGGGTTTCCTGGTCGTGATATCAGCGCAGTTCGATAATCTTTTTAGCCAGCCTCGAGTGCAGCTGTGATGTCCGGGTCTTCGAGGTACGGATAGTCATCCAGGATTTCCTGACGAGTGGCCCCACCCGCAAGCATGTCGAGGATGTCCTTGACGCGGATGCGAAGGCCTCGAATGCACGGGCGCCCGCCGCAAACTTCGGGGTCGATGGTGATGCGATTAGTGTGCATTGACATGGCACTTGCTCTCAAAACGCGGATCGGTTTACTCGGTTGTTGCCGGCTTGCTGCCGGACGCGAGCCTTGCCGCGATTCCAACCGGGTCGGCTGCGATAAGCCGCAAGTAGGCCGATGCGACGGCATCGGGAACTTCCGTCCCCCTTTCCCATGCTTGCAGCGTATCGAGGGGGACCATATAGCGCTTTGCAAAATCCTCGCGGTTGAGCCCCAGATGTTGCCGCAATTCTGATATGGCGCCGACGGGGAGAACTTTTCCCGAGCGCTCTTCTGGCGTGCCGGAGCGGGCCGTTTCAGCCGCCTCGGCGAACGCAGCTGTCATCTCATCCCGTTCGATTACGTTGGTCATTGAAGGTCCCAAGCCTCTGCAGGAACGAAATCGCCTTCGATACTGTCCCAGACGTACCATTCGTCAACCACAGGCTTGTAAAGAGAGTCGAGGTAATTCAAACCCAGCTCGAAGCGGCGACGGATCGTCGTTTCAGGAATGTCGTGACCGCCGAGTGCCACGCGGCGTTGGACGCGATCAACCGCGTGATCAGCCGATGGCAGGCGAATGAACACCAATGCAACTCTGTATCCCAGTTGCTTCCAAGCTGGAATTTTTCGCGCGTATGCGACCACGGCAAGTGTCGTCTCGACCATGACATTTTCGCGGTTGGCGATGGCGTGCTCCAGACGGAGCAATGCCTCGCGCGCAGCCTTCAATTGGCGCGAACCGGAACGGTTTACGTCTGCCAAAAGCTCAGTTTCTATTTCGTCGGCATTGATATAGGTAAAGCGGGTCCGCTGGAGTCGCCTGAGTCGGTTCCCGAAGCTTGTCTTCCCCGCCCCATTGGGTCCAGCGACGATGATGATGTCGGGCATCGCCGCTGGCTCCTCTCACCCCAGCGTCCTGTTGCTCGCCTTGACCTTCTCGGCGTCGTGGTAGATCTCGCCGCCCATATCCTTGAACTTCTTCGACATCTCGTCCATGCCGGCCTGTGCCGCCGCCATGTCCGGCACGCCGGCGTTCTGCTTGGCTGCGTAGTCGCGCACGTCCTGCGTGATCTTCATCGAGCAGAACTTCGGGCCGCACATGGAGCAGAAATGCGCCACCTTGTGCGCGTCCTTGGGCAAGGTCGCATCGTGCATCTCGCGCGCGGTATCCGGATCGAGGCCGAGGTTGAATTGGTCCTCCCAACGGAAATCGAAGCGGGCGCGTGAGAGCGCGTCGTCGCGGAGCTGTGCGGCCGGGTGCCCCTTGGCGAGGTCGGCCGCGTGCGCCGCGATCTTGTAGGTGATGACGCCGACCTTGACGTCATCGCGGTCAGGCAGCCCCAGGTGCTCCTTCGGCGTCACATAGCAGAGCATGGCGCAGCCGAACCAGCCGATCATGGCGGCGCCGATGCCCGACGTGATGTGGTCGTAGCCGGGCGCGATGTCGGTGGTCAGAGGCCCGAGCGTATAGAACGGGGCTTCGCCGCACTCCTTCAGCTGCTTGTCCATGTTGATCTTGATCTTGTGAATCGGCACGTGGCCGGGTCCTTCGATCATGACCTGGCAGCCTTTCGCCCAGGCCCGCTGCGTCAGCTCACCGAGCGTCTCGAGTTCGGCGAACTGGGCGCGATCGTTGGCGTCGGCGATCGAGCCCGGACGCAGGCCGTCACCGAGAGAGAACGACACGTCGTAGGACCGCATGATGTCGCAGATGTCGTCGAAGTGCGTGTAGAGGAAGCTCTCCTTGTGATGCGCAAGGCACCACTTGGCCATGATCGAGCCGCCGCGCGAGACAATGCCGGTGACGCGGTGCGCGGTGAGCGGCACGTAGGCGAGGCGCACGCCGGCGTGGATCGTGAAGTAGTCGACGCCCTGCTCGCACTGCTCGATCAGCGTGTCGCGATAAAGTTCCCAGGTCAGCTTGACCGGATCGCCGTCGCACTTCTCCAGCGCCTGATAGATCGGCACGGTGCCGATCGGCACCGGTGAGTTGCGCAGGATCCACTCGCGCGTGTTGTGAATGTTGCGGCCGGTCGAGAGGTCCATCACGGTGTCGGCGCCCCAGCGGATCGACCAGACCATCTTGTCGACCTCCTCCTCCACCGACGAGGTGACGGCGGAGTTGCCGATGTTGGCGTTGATCTTCACGAGGAAGTTGCGGCCGATGATCATCGGCTCCAACTCGGCGTGGTTGATGTTGCACGGGATGATGGCGCGGCCGCGGGCGATCTCGTCGCGCACGAACTCCGGCGTGACGTGGGCCGGCAGGCTGGCGCCGAAGCTTTCGCCGTCCTTCAACGCGGCGTTGGCGCGATCGAGTGCCTTGGCGCGGCCGAGGTTCTCGCGGTGGGCGACGTAGCGCATTTCCTTGGTGATGATGCCGGCCTTGGCGAACTCGTACTGCGTGACAGGCTTGCCGGCTTGCCCACGCATCGGCTGTGGCTTATTCGGGAAGTCGCGTGCCAGCGCCTTGCCGCGCACATTGCCGTTGTCCTCCGGCTTGATCTCGCGGCCCGCGTAGGTCTCAATGCCGCCGCGCTCCTTGACCCAGGCTTGGCGGTGGCGGCCGAGGCCCTTCTCGACGTCGATCTTGATGTCGCTGTCGGTATAGGGGCCGGACGCGTCATAGACTCGGAATGGCGGTTCGCCGGATTCCTTCGTCAGCGTGATCTCGCGGAACGGCACGCGCACGTCAGCGAAGCCCTCCGGCGCCGTGTAGACCTTGCCCGAGCCTGCGATCGGGCCGGTCGTCACTTCCGGGACCATCAGGTCCTTGCTGCGCGTGATCTTGTTCATAGACGTATCCTCTGTGTGAAAGGGAGTGGTCGGAATGTGCGGCATCGGTGGCGGCGTCAGGGCCGCAACGTGATGGGGAAAGGCTGCCCGGGCGGGGCGCCGTAGATGGCGCGTGCCGCTTCGCGGTCGAGGGTGGCCGGGACGATGCGGTCGTCGATGATCTTGTGCACGGTGAGACCCTGATTGATCACGACCTCCGCCAGATCGACCGCCTTCGAGGCGGTTGACTGGTGCACGTAGGCGGCAGCACCGACGAGATTGCGCGGCACGGCGTACTGCTCCGGCGCGTGGCGTCCATGCAGCGTGACATGGATGCGCGCGCGGTGCTTGCAGAGAACCTTGAGTACGGCGACGCAGGCAGCGCCGTCCGTCAGCGTGTCCATCATGGCGAGCAGGATCGGTCGCGGCACATTGCCGAGGATGTCGAGCGCCTCGTCCTCGTTGACGGCGATCTCGACGGCGGCGGCGCCCTTGTCCTCGAGGTGCGAGCGCAGCAGCTTGGCGGTCGCGAGGTTGTTGTCGAGCACGAGCACGTTGGCGCCCTTCAGCGGCGAGGCCGGCGGGGTGCTTGGCGCGAACGGTTTGCGCGGTGCCATTTTGGCTGGTGCCGTTCTGGCTGGTGCCGGTTTGCTGGATGCGGGTTTGGATGCCATTGAAATCGCCCTCCTCAATCGAGATCGGCGTAGACATGGGAGCCGGGCGGCGCGCCGTAGATGGCGTGCGCCCAGGTCGCGGCGAGTGTTGGCGGCACCTGCTTCGTTGTGACGATGCCGGCGACGGTGCTGCTGGCGGCGAGCACGCTGCGGATCGCGCGCACGAAGCCGCGGTCCGTGCCGCAATCGGCGACGGCTGCGACGCCGGCGAGACGGCCAGGCTGCGGGAAGTTCGGCGGCTGAACCGGCGTTACGGCCATCAGGCGCACGGGACTCTTGCAGCGCCGCAGGATGCCTGGGAAATCAACGTTCAGAGCGTCGGCCAGCTTTGGCCGCACGATGACCAGATCGAACTGCTGGGCGTGGGCGCCGAGGATGTCGAGGGCATCGTCGCCAGTGATCGCGGTTTCGGGCTCGGGCAACCCGGCGTTTTCGATGGCGGCGCGGTCGGCGGCAAGACGCTTGGCGTCGGAGCCGACGAGCAGCAGGCGCGCCCGTGCGGACCCGGCATTGGTGGCGCCGTGGCTGGCGGCGAGATGCGCCGCGCGCATTGCAGATGTTCGCCTCGATTGCACTGCCATTCCCGTCCCTTCGCCGGCATGACCCGGATCAGGTTCTAAGGGTGGCCACCGGGGTTAGGGTGGTCTCAGCCGGCTCCTGCCGGCCCCCCTCGGAACATGACCGCAATGTGCGCCTTTTGGGGGGCAGATGCAAGGGCCGGGTGGCAGGTCCATGGCAGGGCCGGGGCAGCGGCGCTGCGCGGCGGGCATGGCCTTGGCGGTGGGGAAAGTCACGAGAGCCGACAGTGTCGCTGGGGAATTCATGGACAATCGATTGCGGTAGGGTTGCCTCTATCCGCGAGGCGTGGTGGATTGGCTCGGCATCGGCGCAAACGCTGTTGCGGCGTTCGCCTGAAGGAGGACTGGAGGCATGCGTCCCCCGCCCATTGCCATAGCAGGGATTGGACAAACGACGCCTGTGCGCCGGTCGCCCAGAAGCTTGCGCGCGCTCTGTATCGAGGCCGTGCAGCGCGCCCTCGACGACGCGGGCCTCGAAGCATCGGATGTCGATGGGATTGTCACCGACGGCACGATCATGCCCGCGACCGTGCCGAGGGATTTCATCGCGGCGCAGTTCGGAATCGATCGCCGCTTCGATGCTGGCACCTCGTTCGGTGGCGCGGGCAGCGCCTGTGGACCACAGCTGGCTGAGCTCGCCATCGGCAGTGGCCTCGCCAACGTGGTCGTCTACTACTTCGGCGTCGACTGGGGCACGCGCGCATCCGGGCCCTATGGCTTTCATGACCTTTACCCGGCGAAAATGACGTTCGAGAAGCCCTATGGCTTCAATGCCCAGCCGGCGTACTTCGGCATGTGGACACGACGCTACATGCACGAGTACGGGCTCGAGGAGCGCGACCTTGCCCGGATCGCGGTAACGCAGCGCCAGAACGCGCTGCTGCACCCGCTGTCGCAGATGAAGACGCCGATGACCGAGCAGGACTATCTCGCCGCTCGGGTGATCGCCGATCCCTTGCGTGTCCCCGATTGCTGCCTGATCACGGACGGTGCCTGCGCGTTCGTGATGACCAGCCTCGAGCGTGCGCGGGATCTTCGCCGGCCGCCAGTGACGGTGCTGGGCGTCGGGTTCGGCAGCGAGCAAGCCGGCGGTGATGATGTTTTTACACAACCACCCGACCTGCTGCGCATCGTCGGCGCCGAGGCGGCCTGTGCGCAAGCGTTAGGCCAGGCCGGGATCGCCCTCTCGGATGTCGATTTCGCGGAGGTCTACGACTGCTTCTCGATCTCGTGCCTGATCCAGCTCGAAGAGCTGGGCTTCTGCAAGCGCGGCGAGGGTGCTGCTTTTATTCGCGAACGAGGCATCGGCATCGGTGGTGGACTGCCCGTCAATACGCACGGCGGCTTGCTGTCGCACAGCTATCTACTCGGCGTAGAACATGTGCTCGAGGCCGTGCGCCAGTTGCGGCGCGATGCCGGCGCTGCCCAGGTGAAGGACGCCGACATCGGCCTCGTTGGCCTCTGGTCGACGCCTGATTACGGCGTGCTGCTGCTCGGGCGAGATCGGGCATGAGCAACTCGGATCTGCCAGAACACGCCGGCTTTGCCGAACACCTGCGCCAGGGCCGCCTGTGCTTTCCGTGCTGCCGGGAGTGCGGCCGTTTCCATTGGTATCCGAAGCCGCTCTGCCCGCACTGTCATAGCGCGGTGATCGAATGGCGTGCGGTCGCTGGACCGGGTGCGATCTTCAGCTTCACCGTTGTGCACCACGCGTTCGATAAGACGTGGAAGGGCCGGCTCCCCTATATCGTGGCGCTCGTGATGTTTGCGGATGCGCCCGGCGTGCGGCTGGTCACCAACGTGGTCGGAGTCACGCCCGACGCGTTGCGCATTGGCGACGCTGTCATGCCGATTTTTCCAGATCCCGAGGCGAGCGAGGCGCGTGTCCTCTTCCGGCTTGCCAAAGCTTCTATCGGGAAAGATTGCCACGACGGCGCCAGCTAGCGCCGTACGATAATGCCGACCTTCTCGCGATCCCAGAGCGCGGCGATCCGGCCCTCCGCGTCGCTGCGAAGCTGGTACTTCATCACTTTTTCGCTGGCATTGCGCGGCAGGTCGGATCGGAACTCCACGTAGCGCGGCACCATGTAGTAGGCCATGTTGGCCTGGCAGTGCTCGATCAGTCCGGCAGCGTCGAGTTGCCGATCGGGCCGCACCACGACCGCCACCATCACCTCGTCCTCTGAGAGTTCGCTCGTCACGGGAAACGCCGCGACATCCTGCACTGCGGGATGTCGAAGGATCATCTGCTCGACCTCGAAGGAGGAAATATTCTGACCGCGCCGGCGGATCGCATCCTTCTTACGGTCGACAAACGTGATCCAGCCATCGACATCGATAAAACCGCGATCGCCGGTGTGGAACCACAGATTGCGCCAGGCCTCAAGTGTCGCCTCCTGCATGCCGTAGTAGCCGAGTGGGCTGAACCAGGGATCTCGCGCACGCGCCAAGATCTCGCCGACCTCGCCCGATCCGAGCGGCATATCGTCATCATCGACGATCCGCACCTCGACTTCGGGACGCAGCGGACCTCCCGTCGCGCGCTTGGCGGCAGGCGCTTCCGGCCCCTTGTAGGTGAGGAGGCCGAAATCGGTCAGGCCGTACAGCGAGGTCATCGTCAGCCCGAAACGCCGCTCGAAGCCCTCGTAGAACGAGATCGGCACCGGCACGATCATGCACTGGCGCACCGTATTGTCGGCGTCGTCGGCCCGCTCCGGCTGGCTCCATAGCATGTTCGCCATGGCGCCGAGCAGATTGAACTGGGTAGCGCGGTGCCGACGGATGTCGGCCCAGAAGTTGGAAGCCGAGAAGCGCCGGCCGACGGCGATCGTCGCATCGGCGGCGAGGGCCGGCATGCAGCAGCACAGGAACGCATTGCCGTGCGACAAGGGCAGGCACGTGTAGAGCACATCGTCGGCGTGGTAGCCGTAGGCACGCACCTGGTCGATGCCCTGCGTGATGGCATGTGCGTGGGTCGCCATGCTGCCCTTCGATGGCCCGGTGGTGCCTGACGTATAGGACAGATATCCGAGATCGCAGAAGCGGACGTCGATGCCGGGCGGCACTGGCGAAGCCTGCTCCAACTCGCGGTAGTCGGAAACCGGGATTGGGATCGCCTTGTCCGGCGAAACCGATACGTCTGCCATGGCGGCGTTCTCGCGCAGAACGACGAGGCGTCGAATCCGCGGCAACCGATGCTGGACTTCGAGAAAGCGCCCAACGAGCCCAGCTTCGGCGATCAGCATCGTCGCGTTGGACTGCTCGAGAAAATAGACGAGGAGCTCGCCCTTGGCCGCAACATTGAGCGGAACGGCGACGGCACCGAGCTTGAACAGCCCGAAATAGACGAGCAGCACCTCGGGCGCGTTGTTGAGCAGGAATGCGACATGGTCGCCGCGCTTGACGCCGAGCCCGGCAAGGCCGTTGGCAACCCGGTTGGAGAGCAGGTCGAGCTCGGCATAGCTCACCTGGCGGTCCTCAAAGACGATAAAGGGCTTGGCGCCATTGCGCGCCGCTTTGTCGGCAAGCAGGCGCGGAAATGTTCGTTGCGCAATCGGCAAGTCGCTCATGGCTCGGGCATCTCACATGCGTACGGGTTCGGCCCCTCGTAAGCTCGCCAGCCAATCTTGGCGCGGAAGCCGCTCCACGTCCACCTTGTCCCTTCGACTGCCGCGATCACGCGCACCGGATCGCGAATCGTCCGATATCCCGCATGGTCGCACCGCGTGTGACCCGATCGCCGGAACGCAGTACCTATGTTGGCAGTGGGCCGATGAAACCCTCTTCCATCGCCTTGATTTGCAACGCCAGATAGCGCGAATAGATGCGACATTGAGGCAGGCCACCGGCGATGAACCAGAGGCCCTGCTGCGGCGTCCGCTTGAACATGTTGGCCATCTCACCATCCTCGCCGACACCCCAGACCTGGCCGACGCGGTCCGCCATCGCGGCCCCCAGTGCGCGGCGTACCAGCTCTGCCTGCGGCTCGTAGCCGGTGGCAAGAACGATAAGGTCGGCCGGCACCGTCGTGCCGTCCTTCAGCAGCACGCCCGTCGCGCAGAAGCGCTCAATGCGATCGAACTGCAATAGGCCGATCTCGCCCTTGATCATCAGTTCCGAGCTGCCGGCGTCGAGATTGTAGCCACCGCCGCGCCGGCGGTACTTCATCTGGTGGCCCGTATTGTCCTCGCCGATATCGTACTTGAAGCCGATGCGTTTCAGGCCTTCGATCATGTCCTTGTCGAGTTCCGCCATCCGTTGCATGGAGAGCTGGTAGGCCTTGATGAGCAGCGGTGGCGTCCCCGAAGTGGCAATGATATCGCAATCTTCGAGCGGTGGCCCTTCCTCGTAGAGGGCGTAGTTGAGCTTGGCCGAAGGATCGATGGAGACGACCGTCGTCGAGCCGCGCTGGATGATCGTCGTCTTCATCCTGTAGCTGTGCAGGTCCAGCGCGATGTCGTTGCCGC
This sequence comes from Hyphomicrobiales bacterium, assembly GCA_031367895.1. Lineage (GTDB taxonomy): Bacteria > Pseudomonadota > Alphaproteobacteria > Rhizobiales > Hyphomicrobiaceae. The sequence goes on along the minus strand of JANLQP010000114.1, from coordinate 28,040 downwards.
TCGTACCCGTGCCGAGAACGAGCGCGTTCTTGCCTTCCCAGTCAGCGCCGTTGATGAAGCCCTCCGAATGCAGCACGTCACCCTTGAACGTGTCGAGGCCGGGCAGTTTCGGCACGAACGGAACACTGCTGACGCCGTTTGCGAAGACGAGATGGCGCGGACGCATCACACGCTCGCTGCCATCGGCACGCTTCAACCGCGCGGTCCAACACTTGGCCGTCTCGTCCCAGTCCCCGGAGACGAATTCGGTCGACGTCCAGCAGTTGATCTCCATGGCGCGGGCATAGATCTCGAACCAATCCCCGAGCTGGTCCTTGGGCACGTATTTCGGGTACGTCGGCGGGAACGGCATGTAGGGCAGATGGTCGACCTCGATCGAGTTGTGCAGCGCCAGCGAGTGATAGCGCATGCGCCAGTTGTCACCAATCCGCGCCCATTTCTCGACGACGAGCGTGTCGACACCCATCTGGTTCAGCCGCGCTGCTATCGCGAGGCCTGACTGGCCGGCGCCGACAACGATCACCGCTGGATCCCGATCGGCATAAGCCTCCAGGCGTTTCCTCATGTCGAGCCAGTTCTCGCCGCCGAAATTGCGCGAGAAGGCCGCGCCAGTCGGGCGGCGCTTGCCGATCTTCTCCTCGAAGCCTTTCAGCTCCTCGAGGTTGGTCGAGAAAACCCAGGCGCGCATGCCCTCGCTGGCAGGTGCCGCCGCATCTGAGACGAGCCGCACGATACCGTTGCCGCGGCCGAGCGCGGTCTCGAACTCGAAAATCCCTTCGACCACGTCGACGCCGAGGCGGCGGACGCGTCGCGGTGGCGTGCGGTCCCGGGCAATGCGGAAGCTCGAGGCCTTCGTTGCCGACTGCCGCTCGATGAGGCCAGCCGCTACCTTCTCGCGGCCGTACGTGGGCGTCAGATGCCAGGTGAAAGCGAGGATATCGCGCCAATGGCAATCCGCTTGGAAGAGTGCCGCGAGGCCCGCGATATTCGCCTTTGTGAGCGCGGTCTCGAAAGCCGCCAGCCAGCGCGCCACCTGCCGCCGCGCGGCCTCGGCCGTTTGCTGCTCGTGCAGCGAGGCATCGACAACGTTCATTGGTTCCCCCGATTCCTGCGGACCGTGTTGGCGTAGGATCGATCAGAAACGATCGACGCACAACTTGTATCAACCATTTACAGGATCCAAGCCTGTTCTCAAGACGGGCCCGCCTCAAGACGAGCTCGCACCCATGGAAATGGTGGTGCGCTGCATCAGGCGCCGATACTTGGCGCCATTGTAGGGCGTGGCACGGTGCAGGGCAGCGCGGTTGTCCCAGACGACGACATCGCCCGAGCGCCATTCATGCCTGTAGGTGTGCTCAGGGCGCGTCGCACGCGCCAGCAACTGATCGAGGAGCGTTCGGCCCTGGTCGGCAGACCAGCCGACGATCGTCTTGGCATGCGCACCAATGAGGACCGACTTGCGTCCGGTCGCGGCACAGGGCTGCACCAGCGTATGGCGCGAAGCCGGCATCGATGCGGCTTCCGCGACGGTGAATTGGAAGCCCACGAGGCGGCGCGAGTAGACCAGGTCATGCTCGACAATCAACCCGTCCAGCACTCGGCGACGCTCCGCATCAAGGCTTTCATAGGCCGCACGCGTGGAAGCGAATTCCGTGGCTCCACCCTCGGCAGGAATGACGCGGGCCGTCAGCACGGAACATCGGGAGGGAATGGCCTTGAAACTGCTGTCGGAGTGCCACAGCATATTGGCCTTCTGGTAGTGCATACGCCGATCGTCGGTCGCAATGGTCGCCCCGCTCTCCAGGTCAATATTGGACTGGCGTGCAAAAACGGTGCCTTTGGCTGGATTTGCGCCGCCGGTGGTCTCGAGCGGTCCGAAAATCTCGCTGAATGCAATCTGCTCGGCATCGTCCATCGGCTGTCCCGGAAAGACCAGCACGAGGTGTGCGGCCAACGCCCCGAGGATCTCCTCGATCACGTGCCGACTGAGCGGTGCCCGCAAGTCGGCACCTGTCACTTCGGCACAGAATATGTCTGTCAGCGGCTTGATCTGTAAGATCATGTGATGCTCCCAACCGGGGCCCTGGAGATAGGGCCGCCGCGCCGAAGAATGTCCTGCTAACGCAGTGCGAGCTGCGCGACGGTCGTCGAGATTGCACCGTTGGCCGTGGCAATCGGCATCAGGCCGACGAGGGCATTGGTCACACCTCCGTCGACCGGGATGTTGGCGCCGTTGATGTAGCGCGCGGCGTCGGAGGCCAGGAAAACAACGACATCTGCAATGTCGTTACCGTCGCCGAGGCGGCCCATCGGAACCATCGCCTCACGCGCGGTGCGGACGGCTTCGTTGCTGTAGGCCTCGGCGTGGACCGGCGTTACGATCATCCCCGGGCTGATCGCGTTGCAGCGTATGCCGCGGCCGCCCCATTCGACCGCTGTCAGGCTGGTCAGGCCGATGATGCCGGCCTTGGAGGGCGAGTAGGCGCCTCGCATCGGCTGTCCGAATGTGCCGCTCATCGATGCAATGTTCACGATCGCGCCGCGACCTGCCGCGAGCATGCGCCGTCCGACAGTCTGCGAACATTGAAACACGCCCGTCAGATTAGTCGCGATCTCCCGGTCCCAGCTCGCACGCGGCAGATCCTCCAAAGGTGCACGGTGACGGATGCCGGCATTGTTCACAAGGACTGCGGGAATGCCGAAAGCGGTCTCCGCCGCCTTCGCTGCGGCCTCGACCTGAGCTGCGTCGGCAACATCGCAGCGTGCGGCAATTGCGCGGCGACCGGCAGCGGTGAGCCTGTCGGCCTGCGCCTGCGCACCCTCGCCGTCGAAGTCCCAGAGCGCGACTGCGTAGCCTGCCGCAGAAAGGCGTTCAGCGATGTTGGCGCCAATGCCGCGAGCCGCACCGGTGACGATGGCCAGCGGTGATGTATCTTGAGCCATTGTTGGAAGCCCTCCGAGAGTGTTCGACGGCCGGCATCCTATCCTGCAGTGAGCAATTGTCACGCGTGGGCAGGTGTCGGAATTCAACCAGTGGGCGATCGCAACGCCTCGCGCAATCCGGCGGTCATGCCGGAGCAAAATGTCGAGATCAGCAATCCGAACCGTCGAAAGCGTTCACGTCGCGGCTGGGGTGTCGTCCTGCCCGAAGTAGACGCGCTCAAGTCGAGCCGGCAGCCCCTTCTCGTTCGCGGCAGCCTCGAGCGCCACCGTGCCGCGTGCCAGAGCATATGCGCGATCGGCGATGGCCAGCGATTTCTCGATCAACTGCTCGACGAGCAAGACCGCCGTTCCTGCTGCGCGCAATTGCCCGGCGGCGGCGAGAACGCGGTCCACGAGCACGGGCGAGAGGCCAGCTGAAGGTTCATCCAGCATCAGCAGCCGCGGTTTGCGCACGAGGCCTTGCGCCACCGCGAGCATCTGCTGCTGGCCGCCGGAGAGCGTCACGGCACGATCGTTGCGCTTGGCCTTGATTTCCGGAAAAAAGTCGAGGGCGTCCTCGACCTGTTTTTTCCGCTGCGCACCGGGCATGCCATAGCCGGCGAGCAATACGTTGTCTTCGACCGTGAGTTGCGTGAAGACGCGGTGGCCTTCGACCACATGCACGAGGCCCGCGTTGACGGCATCGCGCGGCGTCGTACCGGCCATGCTCTTGCCGGCAAAGGTAACCTGCCCAGTCCACGGCAGCAGTCCGGACACTGCCTTGAGGAGTGTCGTCTTGCCGGCGCCATTCGGACCGAGCAATGCGACGATCTCGCCGGGGTAGACGACCAGATCGACGGCGTTGAGGACGCCGATCTTGCCATAACCGGCAGACAGGCCTTTGACCGTGAGCAGGGGTTCACGCGCCGAGATAGGCATTGACGACCTCCCGATGCGTGCGGACCTCGTCCGGCTTGCCCGACGCAAGTACCTTGCCGAGATTGAGCACGGTGACGCGATCACAGATATCGAAAATCAGATCTGCATGATGCTCAACGAGCAGCACGCCGGTTCCCTGCCGGCTGATGGCCTTGATGAGACCACCGAGGCGTTTGATCTCGTCGACCGACAGGCCAGCTGCCGGTTCATCGAGCAGCAGGAAACTCGGCTTCATCATGACGCCACGGGCGATTTCGACGAAGCGCAACTCGCTGTGCTGAAGACGATCGGCACGCACATTTGCGAGGCGCTCGAGGCCAACCAGAGCGAGCGCGATCATCGCGTTGTCGTGCAGATGTTTTTCGTCACGCCGATGGCGCGGGAGGGCGAGCAATGCCTCGGCGAAAGTTGCGTGGCCGTCGATCGTGCCACCGATCATGACGTTGTCGAGCACCGAGGACTCACCGATCACCCGCGGCGTTTGAAACGTCCGCGCGATATGGTGACGAGCTCGCGTGTGGGGGCCTTCCTTCGTGAAGTCGACGCCGTCCTGGCGCACTGAGCCCTGCTGTGGCGTGTAATAGCCGGAGATGACATTGAGTGTCGTCGTCTTGCCGCTGCCGTTGGGGCCGATGAGGCCGTGCACCTCGCCGGTGAGCAGTTGCAGGTCAACGCCGTCAACAGCACGGACACCGCCGAAGCTCAGCACAATCCCCTTGAGATCGAGCTCGCTCGCGCGCCTGCCTTCTCCCAGTATCTTCGGCAAAAGCGCCAGTTGCGGCCGGATTTCGCGGTGTTGATCCAGCGGTTTGCGGTTCCTGAAGTCGAGCAGATCGGCTATGCCGCCAGGTACCAGCAGAACGATAGCGAGCAACAACACGGCGTAGAGGAACGTCGACCATTGCACCAACGGAGCGGCAAACTCCGGCAGGATCGTCAACACGACCGTGCCGATCAGCGGCCCGAGAATGGAACCGCGCCCGCCGATCAGGATGGCGATAAAGAAGAGGACCGACAGATCGAACGTGAAGGCGTCGGGCGTAATGTAGGACTGCAGCGACGCGAAGAGGCCGCCGGCAATTCCGGCGAGTGCGCCACTGAACAGGAACACGGAGACCAACAGTCCCGGCTTATGAATACCGACCGCTTCTGCCGCCACCTCGGCATCGCGAATGGCAACGAGTGATCGGCCGAACCGACTGGCGGAGATGTTACACGTCATCCATGTGCAGATGATCGCAAGCACCAAGCAGAAGTAATAGAGTCCCCATGGGGTGTCGAAGGGAACCGGCATTGTTGGCCCCGGTATACCGACGCCGCCGCCCGTCACCGACTTCCAGGCGAGTGCGATCTGGGTGACGATGGTCGAGAGGCCAAGCGTCGTCATGGCGAAGTAGAACGTGCGCAGCCGCAGCGCCGGCAACCCCGCGATGACACCGAACACGGCACCCAACAGGCCGGCTATGGCCAGTGCCACGAATGCGGGGATCTCCGGCGTTACCCGGCCGGCAGCGAGCGCGCTTGCTGCGTAGGCCCCGATAGTCAAGAGCGACACCCAGCCGATGGCAATCTGGCCGGCGTAGCCGACGACCAGATTGAGGCCGGAGACGAGTACCCAATAGATGCACACGCGGGTGGCGATGATGCCGAAGAAAGAGTCGCCCCAAAGCTGGAGGCTGCCGCCGACGACTGCCAGCATGATGACCGGCAGCCAAGCTTCGAACTTGCCGGCGCCTCTAACGGCTCGTGCAGTTTCTGCGACCACGTTGTTTGCCCCCTAGACGCGCCGTGCAGTCGCGGCACCAGCGAGCCCTTCGGGCCGCACGAGGAGCACGACGATGAAGAAGATAAACACCGCAACTGACGAGAAGATGCCGCCGAAGAAGTAGTTAGCCACTTGCTGGAAGAGCCCGAGTGCCAATCCGCCGATCACCGCGCCGCGATTGGAGCCCATGCCACCGAGGGCAACCGGCACGAAACCGTAGAAGTTCAGCAGCGGCCCATTGGCGAGCGAAGCAAACAGCAGTTGTCCACCGGCGAAGCCGGCCAGCACACCGATCATGCCGGCAAGCGCGTAGCTCGCCATGCGCAGCCCTTTCTCGGGCAGTCCAAGTGCACGGGCCGCATAATTGTCTTCCGAGATGGCGAGAAATGCGCGTCCGACCAGCGTGTAGCGGAACAGATACTCGAGTGCGCAGATCGTGCCCAAGCAAGCAACGATCGGCAGCCAGAATTTCTGGTCGAAGAAGCCAGCTTCAATTGGCAGCACCTTAGGAAACGGCACGGCATCGGTGCTGAAGTAGAGCGCCGTCAACTGCTGTATCATCAGCGCAGCGGCGAGCGTGGATAGAACATAGAGATGCTGGTCCAGGCTCTTCAGGACTGGGCGCACCGTCACAATTTCGGTAATTACGCCGAGCAGCGCCCCGACGGCGAGCGTCAGAACGAAGCCGACGATCACCGGCATGCCGAGTTTGCTGATGAAGATGGCGCCGAAGACGCCGCCCAGCATGCCCACAGACCCCGCCGTGAAACTGAACACACGCGACGCGGCGAACATGACGTTATAGGTTATGCCGATGAGCGCGTAGATCGCGCCCACCGCCAACCCGTTGGAGATGATGGATTCGGCGAGAACGGACATCTATCAAGCGTATCCTGGAGCGAGCGTGAACGCGCCGTCCTTGAGCGAATTCGCCTGACACATGATGATCTCGTTGTCCTGGAAGCCATCGTGGTTTTCCGGCGACCAATCGATGGTGCCGTAGACGCCCTTCCACATCTTGACCTTCGTGTTCCAGTAGGCCGTGATATCGGCCGGGGCGGTTCCCGCTTCCCTCAAGGCGTTCGCGATCAGCTGCGGACCATCGTAGCCCATTGCAACCCACCACAGAAGCGTGTCGGCGAAGTCGACCTTGGCCTTCTTCAGCCGCTCCACGAATTCAGCCATCTGCGGCGGCAACTTTCCGTCCGCCAGGTAGGATGTATTGCGGAAGTTGTTCGGGTAGACCTTTTCCCAATTCTCAGGCTTCGAGAGCAGCGCCTTGGTCTGGCCGGAGCCGAGCGTCGTCTGGCCACAGATGGGCACGTCCCAGCCAAGGTCGGCGCGCGTGTTGATGATGCGCGCCAGGAACCCGGCGTTGACGCTCCACGGCATGATCGCCTCAGCGCCAGCCGTACGCATCCGCAGCAGCTCGGGCTTCAGGTCGGGATTGTTGGCGTCCACGCTGCCTGAATAAACGACATCGCCGCCGATCTTCTTCAGCATCGGCCCGTAGGCATCGATCGAAGCCGTACCGTAGCCCGATGTATCGCTGATAACAGCGACCTTCTTGGCCTTCAGAACGTTGACGACGTAGTGGTTGGCGGCGCCGCCGATCTGCTGGTTCGACGGGCCGTTGCGGAACGCCATCGGATACTTTTTGACGTCGATCAGGCTGTCGACCCAGCACGGATGGATATGCGGCACGCCATCGCGCGCGATGTTGGCGATTGCGGCAGCCGTCTCGCCCGAGTTGAGCGGACCCCACATGACCGGCACCTTGTGGCGGCGGGTCAGCTCGGCGGCGGCGTTTACGGCCTTCGCCGGTTCGCTTGCCGTGTCGCGCATCACGAGCTCGATCTTGCGGCCCTTGATGCCGCCAGCGGCGTTGATCTCGTCGACGGCGAGCTGGGTGCCACGGCCAATGCCGACGCCCGTCGAGGAACTCGGCCCTGTGAAGGCCGGCAAATAACCAATCTGGATCGGCTCGGTGTTGGCGATCGCGGGCTTGAATATGCCGGACGCCACTGTCGCTGCTGCAGCAGCAGTTCCAGTCAATGCCTTGCGGCGAGTGATCGGCATCGTGTCTCCCTTGGATGATCTGATCTCTACGTGTTCTGTTTTTGATGTTGGCGAAACTTTCTATCGCCAGCCTCCCAGCTTGACTGCTGAGCTTAACAGCAGACGACCCCGGAGCCAGGGCCTTTCAGCCTCGTTGTGCCGCGGCATTGTATAGCAGCCGGCTGGTTGCCCGTCTTGGCTACAACCGCTTGGCTACAACCGCTTGGCTACCAAGGCTCGGATCTGAGGCTCGGATCTGAGGCTCGGCTGGCTCTTATCTGCGGCCATTGATGCGGCATAAGCCGGCAACGCCGGCAAGCACCAATGGTCCGCGTGTCGGGCGCGCAGATGCCGGGCTGTATTTCCAAAACTCGCGCTTGGCCACGATGCTCCTCACGACGAGGGTGACGTGCCATACGCGTTTGACTTTAAAAAATCAGCCTTTTGTTTTCTTCATGCCGCGGCGGATGACCGGCGTGTAGCGTTCGCCGTCGCCCCGCGCTATGGCTTCCTCGAAGACGGTATGCATCAGCTCGGCGCAGCGGGCGTCGATGCCGTTCTCCTTGGCCAGTTCGCGGGCGTAGGAGAGATCCTTGACGGCATAGTGCACGGAAAACGCCTGCTCGGGGTAATCCTGCGGCACCAGATGCTTCATGCCGTGGTTGCGCAGCACGAAGCTGTCGGCGGAACCCTTCGACATGGTTTCGAAGAGCAGCTTGCCGTCGACGCCGGCAGCTTCGGCGATAGAGATCGCCTCAGCGATTGCGAGCGTGGTTTCGAACACCACCATGTTGTTCATCAGCTTGACCACTTGGCCCGCGCCGACCGCGCCGCAGTGCGTCACCTCGGTGCCCATCGTGGCGCAGATCGGCTGGATACGCTCGAAGACGAGTTTGTTGCCACCGATCATGATGGACAGGGTTCCGTCCACGGCCGCGCGGCGGGTGCGGGCGACCGGCGCATCGGCGAAGTCCACGCCCTTGGCCTTGAAGGCCTCGTCCAGCTCGCGCATCAGGCGCGGCGGCGCGGTCGACATGTCGACGACGGTCTGTCCCTTGCGGACGAGGCCGAGCAGGCCGCCCTTACCCTTGGTAACGGCTTCAACCTCCTTGCCGCCGGGCAAGCACATCAGGATTACGTCGGCTTTGGCGACGGCATCCGCCAGCGAAGCCGCGGGCGTCACGCCATCGGCCTTCAGGCGCTGCATGGGCTCGGGTTTAGTGTCAAAGCCGACAACGCTCCAGGAGCCTTTCTTGACGAGGTTCCGGCACATGGCTTCGCCCATGACGCCGAGCCCGACGAATGCGATGGTCTTTGTGGTCATTGGGGCGTTGCCTTTCTTTTGATCTATTGCTGGGATCAGACCCAAGGGCCTGACCCCGTTCCGCCCTATGAAACAGCCGCACGGGCTCCAGGACAAGGCGAAAGGTTTCCAGGCGAAAGGTTTCCGGACACACGCTTGTCCAGCCGCCGCTTTGCCGTCCATGATGGATGCAAGCAATCGGATTGATTGAAAACAAACACTTTGGGGAGGAACAACGATGCGAAACTGGTTCAATCGGCAGGTCCCCATTCTTGGCTACCCATGTGGCCTGTCCAGTTTCACGGCCACCTTGCTGCTCGCCGCGGTCGCGTTCGCGCCGCAACGGGCCATGGCCGAAACCGCCGAGGTTCGCTTCGCATCCGGCCCGTCGCTGACTTTCCTGGCCTTCGCGGTGATGGAGAAGGAAAAGCTGGTCGAGAAGCACGTTGCGGTCGCCGGGTTGCCCGTGCCGAAGGTGACCTATCTGCGCCTCTCCAACAACGACGCCATTCGCGATGCCGTGCTTTCGGGCGCCGCCGAGGTGGCGAGCACGGGCGTGCCGAGCTTTCTGCCGCTCTGGGCGCGGACACAGGGCACCTCGAATCCGGTTTACGCGCTCGGCGCCTTCAATGCGCTGCCGCTGGTGCTCGTCGCACGCAATCCTGACGTCAAGACGATCGCTGACTTCACCGAGAAGGACCGGATCGCGGTGCCGGGGGTGCTCAATTCCACCCAGGCGCTGTTGCTGCAGATGAGCGCGGAGAAGATTTGGGGCGTGGGCAATCACAAAAAACTCGACGCGCTGACGATCTCGCGCGGGCATCCGGACGCGCTGGCGGCGCTGCTCTCGGGTGCAAGCGAGATTACGGCGCATTTCGCGGCTCCGCCGTTCGACCGGCTGGCGCTGGCCGATCCGCGCATCCGCCGCATCACGTCTTCGCATGAACTCTACGGCGGCCCCGGCACCAACGGCCTAACTTTGGCGTCGAAGCAGTTCCGCGACGCCAACCCGAAGACGCTGAAAGCCATCGTCGAGGCGCTGAAAGAGTCGATGGTGCTGATCAACGCCGACCGTCGCAGGGCCGCGCAAGCCTACGTCGAGATCACCGGCGACAAAGTCGGCGCGGAGGGCGCGTTCAAGATCCTCGACGCGCCCGACATGGTATTCTCGGCGACGCCCGTCGGCACGCTTAAGGTAGCGCAATTCATGTTCCGCATCGGCTCGATCAAGGTGGAGCCGAAGAGCTGGCAGGACATGTTTTTTCCCGAGGCACACGATCTGGGCGGAAGTTGAGGGGGACAAATAAGTTCAGGCAATGAAATGGTGAGGCGCGAAAAACTCTCTCTACTGACCGGTGGGGAAGTTATTGGCCTCCTCGCTGTTTCGAGTGGGTGACCTGACCTGCTGAAGCTGATCTTTCTGCGCTCCCGCACCATCCCTTTGTTCGATCGGAGACCATCCCTACGATTGCGCCATGCCCCGACCTGCCGTTCCCAGATGCCGTCGCGCGGAGGGGTCGTCAAGACTGGCCGGCACGCTGGCGGTGCGGCTGGCTCGACGCTGCCAGGCCACGTCTTGACGGCCGCGAGCACGTCGGCACGATAGCGGCATCTCGGGCTTCGGAGTGCCAGTCATGCGTGATACCGATCTCTTTCAGCTTGCCCTCGGCCTGGTGCCGCGTCCGTGCGGCGCACGGCTCCCGCCATGACGGCGGGTCAAGGCGTGCGCGCTCGACGCCAAGTGGAAGCGCCTCGACATCGAGATCGATTTTTTCCGAGGCGGCCGTTTCCCGTGCCGCGCATGCACCCATTTCTCGTGGTCCTGCAATACGGGCACCCCATCGAACAGTTCCCACTTTGGCTCGTCAGATGCCATGCAGCGATCGCTGGCGGAACCAGACCGGTCTTGCCCGATTGGCAAACGAGCTATCTTCGCCGCTCGGAACCCGCATCGCCAGTGATATGTGTTTCGCGCTAACCGTAATCTCCAGCTCCGCCGTGCGGGGGAAGACAAACCTTCGGCTTCATGGCAGAGTTTCGATCCGTGCTCGGGCGTATTGATCCACCCGGAGTCCGGGCGTGAACGCCTGTCCCGAGACCGGCTCTGTCCGAGCAATTGCATTCGGCACACGCTTGGTCGAAGTTGTGGGTCAGTCTGGTTCGGTCGATCTGATACTGGATCGACCACTCCGGAATGCGGACAGTTGACTGATGACGAGCATTCAATCACCCTCCCTCGAGTTTAAGTAGCAAGTCATGCGACAAGAATTTTCAGCGTCGGCGGATATGGCGGCATTTTTGACTCCGAAAGAAATCGTCGGGAAAATCGACGGTTGGGGGCGTGCCAAGGCGAGTCTCCCCCTGAACAGACTCTTGGGTCTTGGCGTTTTGGCCGGGCTGTTCATCAGCATCGGCGCCACGCTGTGTTTGCTGGTTGTCACCAGCAGTATGCTCGGTCTTGGCCCGACGCGACTGCTTGGCGGAGCCGTGTTCAGCCTCGGCCTCATGTTGGTGATCCTGGCCGGGGCGGAGCTGTCGACCGGCAATTGTTTGCTTGTCATTCCTTGGTCGAATGGCCGGCTGACGACGATGGCGTTGCTGCGAAACTGGGGCGTGTCGTTCCTGACCAATTGTCTGGGAGCGGTATTGTTCGTGATGCTCGTCGCCAAGAGCGGGCTGCTCGATTCCAGTGACCTGCAGCAAACGGCAAAACGCGTCGCCGAAGCGAAACTCGCGCTGGAACCGGTGCCTGCTTTCGTGCGGGGCATTCTCTGCAACATGCTGGTGTGTCTGGCGGTGTGGATGAGTTTCGCCGCGACCACTGCACCGGGTAAAATGTTCGCCGTAATCATGCCGATTGCCGCGTTCGTCGCGCTCGGGTTCGAACACTCGGTGGCGAACGTCTTCCTGCTGCCTCTCGGGGTTCTTGCCGGCGCTGACGGCACCTATGGGATGTTCGTGACGAACATTGGCATGGTCACCTTAGGAAACCTGGTAGGTGGAGCCGTGATTGCCTGGCTCCTCGGCGCCCTGCATGCGCCGGCGCCGGAAAATGCAACGGCCGACGGAGATGTGCCCGCCGACCCTGCCGTCTGGCGGCATCGGTTGGCCGCGACGGCAGTCGTCATTATGGTCGGCTGGCTGCTGTTGTTATCGCGCCATGTGCATGCGGTTGTTGTCGTCGCCGAAGCCGGTTCCCCGCCTGTTGCACGTCAGGAAAGCAATATCCAACGCGTCGACATGCAAACTCAACTGAAGCGGCTCGAAGATCGGCACGAGGCCTCGGATGTGGTTGCGAAACGACTTCAATTACTTATCGAGGTCTTGATCAGCGAAACCACACAGCTGAAAGTGGCGGCCATCAAGGCTGCCGGCGGCGATCAAGTCACCAAACCTGCCTATGGATCGTTCCTGGCAAAGGACGAGGCGGGTGGTCAACGCGATCCCGGCACTGGCGAGCTTGCGACAACGGCGAAAACGACTGTACCGAAGTCGTGTCCCGATAAGGATGCGTTGCTCACCGAACTGCCGGTTCTTCGCTTTGCCAGAAATCAGGAAACGCTCGATCCGGTACATCGCCGACAACTGGATCGTATCGCCGCGCTCGGCGCGGTTTGTCCGGCTCTTTCGCTCACCATCGAGAGCCACACCGACAATCGCGGTTCGGAGCGCGCAAATCTGAAATTGTCCCGGTACCGGGGGGCGCTCATTGCCGAATATCTGTCTGCCCGTGGCCTCGACCCCGGACAAATCCGCGTCGTCGCGCATGGCGATCGGCGACCGCTCTTGCCGAATGGTTCGGAGGAGACGCGTAACCTGAACCGTCGCGCCGAACTCACGCTGAGCCTGCAATAGGCAGCTCAATGACAGACTGACGCAAAACAAATATCGCGGCCCCTTCCCACCCACTCACCCCGCATCGCCCTCATGCACCAACGCTGCCAGATCGACTGGCGCCCGGCCCATGTTAAGGCGGCCGTCTGGAAGGCGCGGCCACTGCTCGTCGGGCTTGTCCCAATAGAGTTCGACGCCATTGCCGTCGGGGTCGTCAAGATAGAGCGCGATCGAAACGCCATGGTCCGAGGCGCCCGTCAGCGTGATGCCGGCGGCGTGCACGCGCGCCAACGCCCGCCCAAGCGCCGCGCGCGACGGGTACAGGATCGCGACGTGATAAAGGCCGGTCGTGCCCTTGGCGGGCGCCGGTCCGCCGAGGCTGTCCCAGGTATTGAGCGCGATGTGGTGGTGATAGCCGCCGGCCGAGATGAACACCGCGCCCTCGCGCTGCTGCATCACCTCGAAGCCGAGCACATCGCGCCAGAAGGCGAGTGCACGCTCGATGTCGGAGACCTTCAGGTGCACATGGCCGATGCGAACGCCGGGATCGACCGGGTTGGCATTCGCAGTGAGTGGGACGAGCGAGGCGGCGGCCATGCGTTTACTCCTTGCGCGGTTCGAGCACCATCTGCGTCTGAGTGATCATCGCCAGCAATTTGCCTTCCGGATTGGTCAACCGCGTCTGCCAGACCATCGTCCGGCGGCCCTTGTGCAGAGGCGTCGAGAGCCCAAGCACCGCGCTGCCGATCAAGGCAGGCCGGAAAAAATTGGTTTTGCTCTCCATCGTCGTGGTGCTGGCGCCCTTCGGCAAATTGACGACGGTGCCGAGCGCGCCGAGGTAGTCGGCAAAGCTCATATAGGCGCCACCGTGCAGAATTCCACTGCCGTTGCCCATATCCTCGCGGGCGATCATGCGCGCCTCGATCCGGTCGAGTTCGACAGTGATCAGCTCGACGCCGAGCAGCTTCATGAACGGCGGCAGGTGCCGGCGCGCCTTCTCCATGTGTTCGGTCAAAGGTGGCCTCGGGTTCTGGTGGGAATGCATGCCGGGGGCAGGTGTCAGACCCATGGGTCTTGCCACCTATCGAAAGCGCGTATCCACGCGCCGGTTGCGCCCAAGTGTGAAGCACGTCTTCGATATGACTGGGCAACCGAAGGCACATCAAAAAATGGTAGCGGGAGGCGGACTCGAACCGCCGACCTAAGGATTATGAGACCTTCGCTCTAACCACCTGAGCTATCCCGCCAAACACCGCGCGATATAGGGAGCGCGGAGACTTTCTGTCAAGCGGACACCGAGAACGACCCTTGCAGTTCCGTTGCATCGCGCCGGATGCGGAGTGGGCATCCGAAGGCGCAAACAGAAGCGGGCTCTAGTTTCCTGGAGCCCGTCGCAAATCATCGGCTGGTGCGCCGTTCAAGACTTTTTCTTGTCCTCGACCTTGAACGTCTTCTCGAAGCGCAGCATCGTGAACAGGCCCCACGGGCGCAGCGCGCTGCTGTCGACGACCTTCAGGTTCTCGCAGACCATGACGCGGTCCATATCGAACACCGGGCGCCAGCCAAGCTTGTCTCCGAACGGCGCCATACGGCGCTCCACCCAGCCGCGGACGCCTTCGTCCTGGCTGAAATGGTTGACCAAAATGACCTGGCCGCCGACCTTGCAGACGCGCTGCAATTCGCGCATCACCTTCTCCGGGTCGGGCACGACTGTCAGCGTATACATGGCGACGACGGTATCGAAGCTGTCGCTGGCAAAGGAGAGTTCGCCAGCGTCCATTTCGTGCAGGCCGGTGACGTGCTCGAGACCTTCTTCGGCGACCTTCTCGCGCGCCTTGTCGAGCATTTCCGGCGACAAATCGATGCCGACGATCTCCAGGTGGCCGCCGTAATTCGGCAGCGACAGCCCAGTGCCGACGCCAACCTCAAGCACCCGGCCGTGACGCTGGTTGATGATCTCAACGGCGTGACGGCGCCCTTCAGTCGTGAATCGGCCAAATGTGTTGTCGTAGATCGGTGCCCAGCGGCGGTAGGCGCTCCTGACGGACCGCTCATCCAACTGTGCCGCGGTTGGAGCCCGCAGCGAGCTTCCACGAAAAGGCGACGGCTCCCGCCCCCCGGAACGCATCGATGTCATAGCCGCTCTCACTCCCTCTTAATGCAAACGTTGTGTGCTATTCCCGGTGTGAAACTCAGACGCTGTTGGCGCGCCGGCACTGTTGCCGGCGTCGAACGCGCTGCTCATCCTGCCGAATGAAAGCTCTCGGTTGTCGTTGATTCCTGCTGAATGGGACGTGAAGAGCTGATCCAGCCACCGCCGAGCACTCGTGCCCGCGGGCTGCCATCAGCATAGAAGACGCAAGCTTGACCTGCCGCAACGCCGTATTCCCCCTCCGGCAACTCCACACGAATAACTCCGTCCGTGGCCAAAACTGTGGCCGGCTGCGGAGATTGTGTAGAACGCACCCGTACGTAAACCGGTATCCCCTTCGGAGCTTCGCGATCCCATGGCGCATGCCCCAACCAGTTGACGTCTCTTAGCAGGATCTGTCGCGTCTGCAAAGCGGCGCGTGGACCGACAACCACACGACGCACACTGGCGTCGAGGCGGACGACGTACAGCGGCTCGGCGCCATGAATGCCGAGGCCACGCCGCTGACCGACCGTGAAGTGAATGATGCCCTGATGGCGGCCGAGGACGCGGCCGTCGACGTGGACGATATCGCCGGGCTCGGCGGCCCCTGGCTTCAAACGCTCGATGATGTCGGCATAACGGCCGGACGGCACGAAGCAGATGTCCTGGCTGTCAGGCTTGCTGGCGACCGGCAGATCGAAGCGGGCGGCGAGGGCCCGGACCTCGGACTTCGGCAT
The DNA here is from genome assembly GCA_031367895.1 of Hyphomicrobiales bacterium. Lineage (GTDB taxonomy): Bacteria > Pseudomonadota > Alphaproteobacteria > Rhizobiales > Hyphomicrobiaceae. The sequence goes on along the minus strand of JANLQP010000114.1, from coordinate 12,348 downwards.
GGCGCCGAGGGGGAAGCGCAGATAGCCCAGTTGTTCGCGCGTGGTGGCAAACAGAAAATAGCTCTGGTCCCGCTCGGTGTCCGCGGCCCGGTAAAGCTCGGGGCCGTCGTCGGTCAGTTGCATATCCACGTAGTGGCCGGTCGCAAGTGTAGCCGCGCCGAGCTCCTGCGCCGTGCCCAGCAGATCGCGGAACTTTACGCTCTGGTTACAGGCGACGCACGGGATCGGCGTTTCGCCGGCCAGATAGCTGGCCGCGAACGGCTCGATCACCGCGGCGCGGAAACGTGCCTCGTAGTCGAAGACATAGTGCGCGATGCCGAGGCGGTCGGCGACCCTGCGCGCGTCGTGGATGTCCTGTCCGGCGCAGCAGGCCCCCTTGCGGCTCGCAGCCTTGCCGTGATCGTACAGTTGCAACGTGATTCCGACGACGTCGTAGCCCTGGTGCATCAGAAGCGCTGCCGTCACGGAGGAGTCGACGCCGCCCGACATGGCCACAACGACGCGGGCGCCCGTGGGGACGCCCTGCAGAGCCGGCCGTGCCAGATCGGACCCGCCGGTATCAATCGCAGATGTGCGGGTCATGGATAACGTTCGATCTCACGGAGTTAAGGGCGGGTCGGATGTCGGGTGGCGCGGCGCGAGCGTCAAGCGGTCGGATAAGATATTGGCGCCTCAGTATCACTTTTGCTGGACACAAGCCACGCTGGCGTTGAGCCCACAAGTGCCGGATCAACCATGGCTGGCGCACGGCACCCCAGGCGGCCACGTTTCCGGCGATGCCGTAGCGTTCTGAATTGGTCGTTTACCAAGTCTACGGAAGAATGGTGAACTCTCTGATATTTCGAGTAGAATCGGGGCATCAGTGAGTGCCTCATTTACCGAGTTACTTCAGGCGACATTAATCGCGTTCAGGTAGCTTAGGCCGAGGTTCAGAAGAGTGTATCGAGTATCATGGCCGAGCAACAGTTCAGAGTTCGCGCGCGTTACGTCATCGGTCCTGATGGCAGCCCCCTTACGGTTGCCGATCTGCCACCGAAGGATACGAAGCGCTGGGTCATCCGCCGCAAGGCCGAAGTGGTTGCCGCTGTACGCGGCGGCCTCTTGAGCCTCGAGGAGGCGTGTGAGCGTTACAAACTCACGGTCGACGAGTTCCTGTCCTGGCAGCGCTCGATCGACAAGCACGGCCTCGCCGGTCTGCGTGCGACCCGAGTGCAAGACTACCGCGACTGAGTTAATGGCATGTTTCGCTCAGTACCGTTTTGGTTGCTGCTGAGTTGTTGCACACAAAAGGGGACGCCCGATGGCATCCCCCTTCTTGTTTGGCATGTCCGCCGGCCTTAGTGCAGGCCATAGACCTCGAGGATGCCTTCACCCTTGAAATTCAACTTGGTCTTATAGTTGATCTCGATGCGCTCGATGAAGCGCTCGCGGCCTCTGAGTTCGAATGGAGCGCTCTCCTGGCCGCCCTGCATTTCACGGGGAACGCGAATGTCCTCGGTCTCTCCGTTCGCGTAAACGATGCGGAAAGCGTCGATTTCGACGGCGTGTTTGACGGACTTGAGCTTGATTGAGCGGAAGCCGCCCAGGCGACGCCCCACGTCGAAGACATGGCGGTCGCCGCGCAACATCTCGCCACGCTGGGCGCCGAGCAGCAGCCACTGGCCAACCGGTGGCTTCGCAGCATCTGCGTTACCCCAGTTGTCGGCATATTCGCCGTAGACCTCGACGACCGCCTCGCCGCCACGGAAGCCCGGGCGTGCTTTGTAGAAGAGCTGGATGTTGTCGATGCGGCCTTCCCGCTTCAGGTCGATCGGTTGCGTCACGCCGTTGGCGAAAATCTCCGAGTTGATTGGAACCCGATCGCTGTCGCCGCGCGTGTAGTTGACGACGATCTCATGCATGTAGATGTCATTGCGTAGCACGCGGATCGCCAACTTGCGGAAGCGGCCGACTTCGCGGCCGAGGCGGATGACATCGCGCTCGGTCTGGAAGCCGACAGTTTGCGTGCCAAACAGCACCCAGCCGCGCGGGATATCGCCACCATAGACGCGTGTCGGCTGCGGGCTGCCGTAACCGTAGATGTTGTTGGAACCGCCTTCGCTGGCGCGCAGTCCCCAGACCTCGACCACGGCTTGGCCGCCGAATCCTGGGCGATTCTTGTAGACGAGATCGATCTGCTGGATGACGCGGCCGTTGTCGCCGCGCGGGCTTGGTGCAAGCAGGAGAACTGGCGTCTCACCGCCAGCGCGGATCGGCTGACGCACGACGAGATCCTGGCTTTCGCCGCTGCGGTAGGTTGCCTTGACGTCCAGGATGAAGACATCGTTGCGCTTGACCAGCAACTTGATGGCCTTGAAGCGCCCGTCCTCGCGACCGAGCCGGATAACGTCACGATCGACACCGAAACCAACGGACTGATCGCCGAGTTTGACCCACTGGTCGGCCCATCGGCGTTGGGCATGGGCCGGTGCCACCATCAGCAGCACAGCCGCGGCGAGCAGGGACAGCATCCCCGTCAACCGGAACCTGGAACTCATTTATTTCACTCCCTCCACGCGATCGCTACGAATCGAGTGAGTTCGAAATCCCCGACACCCACCCTCCGTCAGTTCAAATTGACGATCGCACGCGGCAACAATCGTTGGCGGACGGATAGCTTGTCTCAGACATAGAAGATGGCGATGGCCGCTTGGCGATGAGCCGGCGGCGGAAATGTGGCGCCTTATTTGCGCCTGCGGATGGGTCTAGGAGCCGCCTTCGGATGGCCACTTTCTCATTGCGCATCGGTTGCCCACAAGCAAACGAGCGTGCATCCGGCGCATGAATACGGAAGCGCCGAGTTGGCGCTTCGTGCTGGTTCTGCGGGTTGGTAGCCAATGCGCTAATCTGCCACAACTACACGCCGGTTGCGTCAGTGGGCAACCGGCGGCGCAATAAAAAAGGGGCGCCGAAGCGCCCCTTTCGCATTTGTGTCGCCGCGCTCGAGCTTACTGAGCCCAGAGTTCGACGAACGCGTAGCCCTTGCCGGCTGCTTGCGAGTCGAGGAGACGCGAGCGGTAGCTGAGCTGGATCTCGCGAACCGGCTTCGACTTCAGGTTGATCGGGCCGAACGAGGAACCAGCGTCGACCTTGGCACCAACCGGCACGACATCCGTAGTGCCGTCGCCGTAAACGACCGTCAGGCGGTTCAGCGTGATAGCGCGGTCCTTCACGTCGAGACGCAGCTTGTTGAAGCCCCAGTTACGGGCAACAGCAACCGTGTCGTTCTCGTAGCCGAGACCCTTCTTCACGCTGAAGAACAGGGGCTGCTGACCGCCGAGATAGAGCCAGCCGCGGTTGGCGGCGTGCTTGAAGGCTTCGCCCGACGGCGTGGAACCGCTGCTGGACACCTCACCCTTGCCGTACCAGCCTTCGGCATGCTCGCCGTAGGCCTCGACGCGAGCCTGGCCCTTGAAGCCTGGACGGCTCTTGTAGACGAGCTGGATCTCCTTGATGAAGCGGTCGCCCTTGAGGGTGAACCACTTCGTGCGGGTGTTGGCCGGTACGTTGGCCGCAACCGCCAGGACATCCGGATCGCCGTTGCTGTAAATGACGCGCATCTCGTTGATGAAGATGTCGTTATCCAGCACGCGCAGGCGAACCTTGTCGAACTTGCCGTAGTCGGAGCCGATCTTGATCACGTCTCGGTCGATGCCGAAGCCGACATACTGGACACCGAACAGTACGTCGCCGCCAGCCGTTTCAGTGCCCGGACGCGCCGTATTGGCGACCGGCGTGGTTGGGGTCGTCGGGATCTGAGTCCCGCTACCTGGACGCAATGACGGCGGAATCATCGCGCTTGGACCGCTCGGACCAGAGTTGGCACGAATGGCACGTGCGCCAGCCTGACTGGTTACGCCGACAAGGCGGATGCGTGCTCGCCGCGTTTCGCCGGGGGCAGTTTTGTAGTGCAGCACGACCTGGTCGATGAACTTCTCCGGACCGGTGCCGTTCTGCGGCCCCATGATCCGGGTGCGCACATCGCGCTGGTCGAGCCGGATCAGACGGCCGCGATCCTCGGTGAACTTCGAGCCGTCGCTATAGATGACGTCGATTTTGCTGATGTCGACCGCCGTGCCTTCCAGCGCATACACACGAATACCGCTGAAACGCCCCGGGATCTTGGTCGCATCGACTTTGTCGATGTCAGGGATGATTTTAAGCACGGCCTCCTCGGCCAGTGTGACCTCGACCTGCGCGTTCGCGGCAGTTGCTCCGAACGCAAACAGGGCGAGGACTCCAACGAACAGCCTCCGCAACATATAGTACTCCTTCGAGACAGGTTAAGAAGCCCCGGCTTCCGGGCGCTTCATATCCTACCCACGTGCGCAAAAAAAGGCTATTTCACCACACAGTGTGACGACAGTGTTGTTGGGGCAGTGTGTTGAAGGTGCAACACATTCGGCAATACCGCGTGGCATCGTGCGTTACACCAAACGACGGAAACCCTAGGGATCAAGGAGACCCAAATGGCTGCAGCAGCGCGACCCCAAGCGCGGATCCCGGGCGACGTCGCAACAGCGATTAGCATTCTACGTCAACGGCTTGGCGATCGAGTGCAAACCGGTGAGGCGCTGCGCCGGCAGCATGCCCACACACTGACGTGGTTGCCAAACCAGCCGCCCGATGCGGTGGTCTGGCCGACGTCAACGGATGAGGTGCGAGACATCGTCCAGATTGCCTCGACGCATCGAGTTCCGCTCATCCCTTTCGGTGCGGGGACGTCGCTCGAGGGGCATATCAACGCCCCGCACGGTGGCCTGTCGCTGGATTTCGGCCGCATGGACCGCATCCTCGCGGTCAATGAAACCGATCTCGATTGCGTCGTCGAAGCCGGGGTCTCGCGCAAGAAACTCAACGATCATCTGCGCGACATGGGGCTCTTCTTTCCCGTCGATCCGGGCGCTGAGGAGGCAACGATCGGCGGCATGGCCGCGACGCGCGCCTCGGGCACCACGGCCGTTCGGTATGGGACGATGCGCGAGAATGTGCTGAACGTGACCGCCGTGATGGCTGACGGGTCTGTGGTGCGGACGGCGCGGCGCGCACGCAAGTCGTCGGCCGGCTATGACCTGACGAAGCTGATGGTCGGTTCGGAAGGCACGCTCGGCATCATGACCGAGCTGACGGTCCGCCTCTACGGTATCCCGGAATCCGTCATGTCTGCGGTTTGTCCGTTCGAGACACTGGAAGGCGCTGTCAATTCGGTCATCCAGTCGATCCAGCTCGGGCTCGGCATCGCCCGCTCGGAACTCTGCGACGAGATCCTGATTGCCGCCATCAACAAGCATGCAAAGCTCAGTCTCGACGAGCGGCCAACCTTGTTCCTCGAGTTTCACGGTACCGACGTCGCCGTCCGCGACCAGATCGCGCGCTTCAAGGAGATCGCCGAGGCCGAGGGTGCGATCCGCTTCGATTGGGCAGAGCGGGAGGAGGACCGCCGCCGGCTCTGGAAGGCGCGCCACGACGGCTACTGGGCGATCAAGAGCCTTTATGCCGGCCGCGAAGCACTGGCGACCGACGTCTGCGTGCCGATCTCGCGGCTGACCGAGTGCATTATGGAAACGCAGGCCGACATCAAGGCGGCTGGTCTTGTTGCGGCGGTCATCGGTCATGTCGGCGATGGCAACTTCCACACGCAGCCGATGTTTGACATGGGCAACCCCAAGGAAGTCGCGGCCATCGAGGGTTTCCTGAAGCGGCTTGCCGAACGCGCCGTTGCCATGGACGGCACCTGCACCGGTGAGCACGGCGTCGGCCAGGGCAAGATGAAGTACCTCGATGCCGAGCACGGCGCCGGGGTCGCGGTCATGCGCGCGATCAAGAAAGCGTTCGATCCGCTGGATATCCTGAACCCCGGGAAGATCGTGACGATGGATTGAGGCCGACCAGATTTCAGGTGAGCCAATCGAAAGAGGTGCCGTGGCGAGCGAGGCGAGGCTTGCTCGTTCACACTTACTCAATGCAATCGATCCATCGTCATCGTGAATTTTTGGCTCGATTCGTCTTGAATTGATGCATGCATTGCACGCGGAGTGCCGTACCGCAGACACATGGATTTGATCTAGACAGCGCTACGTATCCGAAAGCGTTTCTTTACCTCGACGTGCGAAGACAAGTCCTGGGGAAAGCCAATCGGCCGACCCTTGGTTTTTGTTTGCGTGAGTTGAGTGGCGGATGGCGGTCAAGATAAAACGGGAGCGGCCAGATCAGCGGCGGCATCACCGTGTTACCGCACCGCTGTTCGTGACCTACGACGGGCACCGCGTGCGTGCGACGGACTGGAGCCTCGGCGGCCTGCGGATCGATGAATTCCCCGGCACCTTACCGGCAGCCGCCAGCGACGTCTCGCTGCAATTGACCCTGCCGTTCCAAGGCTTCGATGTGACCTTCGAGGTCGGTTGCGAGGTCGTCCGCACGATCACCGACAAGAAGGCGTTCGCGGTTCGGTACAAGCAAGTTGGTGAGCGTGAGCGCGAGCTCATGAGCCACTTCATCGAAGAGCTGGTGCGCGGCTCGATGCTAGACGTGCAGGACACGATCCAGCGCATCGATGTGCCGGTGACGCCGGCGTCGTTACTGCCGGATGCCAATCCCAAGAAGCAGGTTCCGATCAAGCGCTGGCCCGTCAAGGCCATCGTGATGACGGCGATTTACGGTGTCATCGGCGTCGTGATATTCGGCTACACGGCGCTGCTGTCGTATTCGAATTTCTTCCGCATGGAAGTGCAGACGGCGGTGATCACGGCGCCGGTCGAGTCCGTATCGGCCCAGGCGGAAGGGCGCATCACGTTGTCTGCGGTGAAAGCCGGCGACGATGTCCGTTCGGGCGCCGTGATCGCACGGCTCACCGACAACCAGCTCGAGCGCGAAATCGAGCTCGCCGAGATTTCGGTGCGGGAACGCAAGGCGCAGCTGATTTTTCTGAAACGCAAGCAGGCCGACGAGATCGAGAAGGTGCAGGGTTACGCCAACGCGGAATTGCGCGGCGTGCAGCAGAACCGCATCGAAATCGAATCCCTTTTGGCCCAGGTGAGTGCGGCCGAGAACCTGCACTGGCGCTTGCAGCAGCTGCATAAAAAGGGCTTCACGACCGATACCCTGTTCGAGAACGCCGAGAAGCAGGCGGTTTCACTGAAGAAGTTGCTGGAGGCGAAGCAGTCCGAACTGAAGAGCCGTGTCGAGATGGCCCAGCAGAACGTCGGCAAGCGTTTCTTCAACGGCAACGCGATGGTCGGCGATACCGAACAGATCGAGGCGCAGGTACGCCTTGGTGAGCAGGAAGTGACGTTGAACGAGCAGAAGCTCGGCGCACTGCACGCGCATCGTGAACGGCTGGCAGTCGTATCGCCGTTCGACGGCACGCTGATCGAGCTGCCGCACGTCGATCGCGGCGCGATCAAGAAGGGCGACACGGTTGCCGTGATCGAGCAGCGCCAGTTGCGGCAGGTGACAGCTTTCTTGAACCAGGACGAGATCCTGCGAATTGGCCTTGGCGACGAGGCGACCATCTATGTCCCGGCGCTCGGCGAGACAACCAAGGCCGTCGTCAGCAAGATTGACCGCACATCGGGCTTCATCCAGGAGGAGTTGCGCTCGCAGAACCCCGGCTATCGCTGGCGCGGCCCAGTCGATCGGACAGCCAAGGTTTCGCTCATGTTCAAGGATCAGACGAAGCTGCGCGACGTCGAACGCTACCGTTCCGGCCTGCCGGTCATCGTCGTCTTCCCGCAGCGTTCGGCAAGCCCGCTCATGAACACCATCCGCCAGCGGTTCATTACGTCGGCGCGTTAAGGGGCCCCATGACGCTGCCCCATTACAAACTCGATGATCCGACCAATCCGCTTCCGTTCCTGGTGAAGTGGAGCCCGCTCGTCCAGGTCAAGATCGCGTTCTATTTCGCGTGCTGCTTCATCGCGCTCAGCATGATCCCGAATCAGATCTGGGATCCGGAAAACCGCGAAGTCATCTACATCATCGGGGTTCTCGGCATCTGGCGCTACAGCTGGTGGTTCAATCACTGGATGCGGGCGCTGATCTACGGCAATCTCGTCTACCCGAAGCGCCGGGATGCGGCGGCGGCACTTTGGGAGTCCGGCTGGCGGCCACGCCATATCCACATCCAGATGACGACGTTTCGCGAGCATCGCGAGATTTCGGAGGCCGTCATCCGGGCGCTCGTGCGCGAGGCGCGCGAAGCCGGTGTGCCAACGACGCTATGGCTCGGGTCGAGCGAGCTGGAAGATGAGCTCAAGATCGCGCGGCATCTGAAGCTCGTCGCCAGCGATCTCGACTTCACGCTCCGCATCATCCGGCAGAACCAGCCGGGCAAGCGCGTCGCAATCGCACTCATCCTGCGCGCCATGTCGCGGGCCGGGCTCGGCGACGACGATTTCGTCATCTTCATGGACGGCGACTTCGTGCCGGCGCCCGGCATCGTGCGCAAATGTTTCCCGTTGTTCGCCCTCGATCGCGAACTGCATGCCATGACCACCGACGAGCAGGTGTTGGTGCGTGGGCCGGGCTGGATGCAGTCCTGGCTCAACATGCGTTTTGCGCAGCGCCGCATGGCGATGCAGAGTCACGCTTTGTCGAACCGCGTTCTGACGTTGACCGGCCGCTTCTCGGTGTTCCGCGCGACGCACATCATCAGCCACGAGTTCATCCGCCTGCAGGAAGCTGACTTCCTGCATCACTGGCTCTGGGGAACGTTCCGGTTCCTCTCCGGCGACGACAAGAGCACGTGGTACACGCTGCTCAAGTACGGCGTGAAGATGACGTATGTGCCCGACGCCAGCGGCACGACGATCGAGGTGGTCGACGGCGGCGGCCTCGTGCGCATGAAGGAAAACCTGCGCCGTTGGTCCGGCAACATGCTGCGCAACGGTTACCGTGCCATCATGCTCGGTCCGACGCGGATGCCGTTCTTCATCTGGTGGTGCTGCATCGACCAGCGCCTCGCGATGTGGACGACGCTGGTGAGCCCGATGCTGGCACTGGCGGGCGGCTTGAAAGCCGGCTGGCCGTTCCTGATGGCCTACCTTGTGTATCTCGCGGTCACCCGCATGCTGCTGGCGATCGTGTTGTTCACCTATGCCCGCGAGGTGGACCTCAACTACGTCTGGACGCTGGTTTCAAACCAGAAGATGAACGCCAGCGTCAAGATCTACATGATGTGGCGCCTCGCCAAGCAGAAGTGGGCGAACCGCGGCAACCAGACTTCGGGGCTGGCCGGCACGGACCTGCTCGGTCTCTTCCGCGAGAGCATGGCGAAGTATTTGACGCTCGTATCGTTCGCAGGCCTGTTTCTCGGCGTCGTCATCTATACTGAATTGGTAACGATCCCGAGCCTGGGCTTTGTGCTGGCGATGTTCTCCGATTGATTTTGAAAACACGGCATTCGGTAAAATTGTAACGTCCCCCTTCAATGAAAAACGACGCGTCCCTGTCACTCTGACATTCAAGCGCGTGCGGCGGTCGAAATGCGATGGAACAGTCGCTGGACTGCAGCGCGGGGTGTTCGGGGGATGCCACCGCGCTTTGCGGTCTCCCCATGTCCACCTGAAACGTGCTCGAGGCAGGCGTCAGCAGTCGGTGAATGGGGAAGTATATGGGTGCGTTGGAACAAGTTGCATCGTCGCATCAGATCGAAGCGGCAGCAAACGTCGCGCGGGACGTGGCCGCGGATGCTGCCCACTCCGGCAAGCCGTCGATCAGTGTGATCGGTCTCGGCTACGTCGGTGCGGTGTCGATGGCGTGCCTGTCACACATCGGTTTCCGCATGGTTGGCGTCGATATCTCGCTCGACAAGGTCCGCTCGATCAAGGAGGGGCGCGCGCCGATCGTCGAGGCTCAGCTCGGCGAACTGCTACTCGACGGTGTCCGGAAGGGCCGCATCGATGCGACGCTGAACCTCGTTGCAGCCGTGCTCGAAACCGATGTGACGTTCATGTCCGTGGGCACGCCGACGTCAGTTGATGGCGGTTGCGACTTCACCTACGTGCGCCAAGCGAGCCGCGCCATCGGCCAGGCGCTTGCGATGAAGGACAGCTACCACGTCGTCGTGCTGCGCTGCTCTGTGCCGCCCGGCACCACGCTCGACGTCGTCGTCCCCGAGGTCGAGAAGGCCTCGGGCAAGAAGCTCGGCCGTGACTTCGGCGTCTGCTTCAATCCGGAGTTCCTGCGTGAAGGCGTTGCCGTCGCCGACTTCTTCGCGCCGCCGAAGACCGTCGTCGGCACGTCCGATATGCGCGCCGCCGAAGTGGTCTCGAACATCTACAAGGCCGTCGACGAAAAGGTGATCTTCACCTCGATCGAAGCCGCCGAGATGGTGAAATACGCCGACAACGTCTGGCACGCGACCAAGGTTGCGTTCGGCAACGAGATCGGCCGCCTCTGCAAGCGTCTCGACATCGACAGCCACGATGTCATGAACATCTTCGTCAAAGATTTGAAGCTCAACCTGTCGCCTTACTACCTGAAGCCCGGTTTCGCGTTTGGCGGTTCGTGCCTGCCGAAGGAAGTGCGCGCCGTCAGCCACATCGCGCGCGATCTCGGCGTCTCGATGCCGCTGGTCGACAGCCTGGTGGTTTCGAACAACGCGCACATCACGGCTGCCGTCCGCATCATCGCGGCGTATGCCGGACAACGCATCGGCTTCCTCGGCGTGACGTTCAAGCCGGCGACCGACGACCTGCGCGAGAGCCCGACGCTGGAACTGATGGCGCAGTTGCTGGCCAAGGGCGAGACGCTCAAGGCCTACGATCCGAACCTGCACTTCGGTCCGCATCTGCGGAGCCAGATCGACTACGTGAAGCACGCGTGCCCGGAGCAGGCGAAGCTGATGGATGATCTCGAGGCGATCACTGTCGCCGACGCCGACGCGCTGATGCAATGCTCAGACGTTGTCGTCGTCAGCCATGCGACGGACGAGTTCCGCATGGCGGTGAAGACGCGCAACGCAAAAGTGCACGTTCTGGATCTGGCGCGTCTCTTCAAGGAGCTGCCTGACGACGCCACGTATCAAGGTATCGCCTGGTAACGCACGAAGGGTCCCAACGTGAAATTTAAGCAGTCGCCGGTTCGTCCTGCGGCTGTTTTTTTGTCTGGAATTGACAACACTTTTACGCGAATTTGCCAAGCATTACCGCGCCTTCCTGAACTTGATATTCGAATTCGAACCGTATTGTGGCCTCGTGGGTTGCAGCATGTCCGGATCAGGGGCGGTGACCAGGGGTTCGAGTTGGTGGTCGTTTCTTCGAAGTGGGAGCTTCGAGGATGCGGCCCTTGCCCGGTCCGGAACGGTTTCAAATTCAGGGAGTGAGTAGAGATGGCTAAAGAAAACCACATGAAGGAAGCCGCCAAGGAGCAGCCCGAGAAGGCCGCCAAGGCGCAATTGGAACATGCTGCGAAGCTCAAGGCTGACATGGACGCCGCCACCAATGGCGCCCAGGACAAAGCCGTAAAGGAAGCCGCCGCCAAGGTCGCCGTGGCACGGGCAGAGAAGGAAGCTGCCGACAAGGCCGCGAAGGTTCAGGCCGACAAGGACGCTTGCGACAAGGCCGACAAGGAAAAGGCCGACAAGGACGCTGCGCAGAAGCAGGCGTTCGACAAGGCGATCAAGGAGAAGGCAGACCACGACGTCGCCGAGAAGGCCGGCAAGGAAGCAGCCGAGAAGGTGGCCAAGGACCTCGCTGAACACGACGCCAAGGAACACGCCGAGAAAACCGCCGGCGACAAGGCCGTTGCCGACAAGGTCGCCGCTGAAAAGGCTGCCCTCGACAAGGTCATCGACGAAAAGGTCGCCGCGATCAAGGAAGCCGCCGAGAAGGCAGAGCATCACGGCAAGAGTAATTCCGACGACGACAAGAAGGACGGCCGCGGGCACGGCGACGGTGATCACAATGATGACGGCCACAGCGACAATGGCCAAGGTCACGCGCACCACGATGAGCACCATGAACAGGGCAATGCCGGCCAGCCGCCGGTGAACGTGCCTCCGGCTCCGCCAGTGGTTGCCGATGCGCTTCCGCCGGTCGTCGATCACGCTCCGCTGCCGCCAGTTGTCGATGCGCTGCCGCCGGTTGTCGACGCGCTGCCGCCGGTTGTCGACGCGCTGCCGCCGGTTGTCGACGCGCTGCCGCCGGTCGTCATCGTCGACACTACGCCGGCGATCGTGCTGCACACGGTCGACGTCAAGGATGCCGGTACCGACGAAGTTCTTGCTGGCGCGAATGCTGCCGACACGATCGTCGGTGGCGCGGGCAATGACGTGATTTCGGGCCATGGTGGCGACGATACCCTCATCGG
>JANLQP010000094.1:0-1647 GCA_031367895.1 Hyphomicrobiales bacterium | reverse complement strand
CATGCCTATGCGCTTAACTCAGGTGTCGCGGCGGCCGGTTTTGCCGTGAACCAGCGGGTCCGCACGGTATCGTCGATGATCTGGCGCATCGTTCGCGGCGCGTGAACGACAAGTCGCTCGATGACGCGGGCGGCGATGCGCGCGGTTCCTTTAGTGCGCCGCCGGTTGTGGCGGAACGCGTATTCGTCGAGGTAGGCCTGCAAGTGTTTGGGGGCGACCGCGCCGGCATGCGTGCCGAGCAGCCAGCGCTTCAGCAGCGAGATCGTCCAGTGGCACGCCTGAACGACATCGCCTTCCTTCTTCTCCGCCTTGGTTTGAACGACCGCCTCGTGGGGCCGCTCGCCGAGGCTCTTGGGGCTGTAGCCGGCGTGCCCGTCACTCGTCACCTTCGCATCTTCGGCGATCTGTCCGTCGGCGAACTGCTTGAGCGTTCCGGCGTCGTTATTGTCGGCGTGGGCGAGGCGCACGCGGCCGTTGGCTTCCGCCGCGACCAGAACCAACTGCTTGTTCGGGCCGCCCTTTCCCCCGACGAGCGCCTCGTCGATCTGGACGAAAGGGCCGAGCGGTTCACTGTCCGAGCGCACCATGGCCGAGCGTAGCTTGTGCAGCCACGTCCAGGCGGTGCCGTAGGAACCGAAGCCCATGATGCGCTGCAGGTCCTTGGCCGAGATGCCGGTGCGGTGTGTCGTGATCTCGAAAATCGCGCGGAACCACGTCTTCAGCGGCTTGCGCGTCCGATCGAGCAGCGTGCCCGACGTCAGGCTCGTCTGGTGGCCGCAGTCCGCACACTCGAACCACTTGCCCTTGCGGATTGACCAGAGCCGCGTGCTCGCGCACTCCGCGCAGGCCGGCGTGTCGCCCCAGCGTGCCTTGCTCCAGTAGGCGCGGCAGTCGTCTTCCGTTCCGAACCGAGCCTCGAACGCCGGCGCCGTCTTCGGGAAATCCCGCCACAGATCGTCAGGCAGCTGCGCCGCGTCCTGCGGCGGCGTCTCGTCCGGTTCAGGCTGCGTCATGGCTCAAGTCCTCCAGAGCCCTCAATGACTTAGGATTGAGCCGGAATTAAGCGCATAGGCGTGCCCTGGGGGTGGCCTATGGCGTTGCCTTTGCAATTCTCCAAACTGATGATCGAGAGATATTCAAAGTCTCAGCGATTGCGCATACACCAACGTTGTCTGCCAGGATTTTGCGTACTTCGTCGGACTTGGCGCGCGCGGTTGGCGCTCTTCCCTTGTACTTGCCATCAGCCTTCGCCTTCGCGATGCCTTCACGTTGGCGCTCCAGCATCATCGATCTCTCGAACTCGGCGACGGAACCCAACACGTTCAGCATGAGCTTCCCCGTTGCCGTCGTCGTATCCAAGTTCATCGCGAGGATGCGGAGGGAAGCACCTTTCCCCTCGATGCGGGATACGATATCGAGAAGGTCGCGCATGGATCGCGCAAGCCGATCCAGCTTGGTCACGACCATCACGTCGTCGTCACGCAGGTAGTCGAGAGCGTGATGACAGCGGCCGCCTCGAAATACACCGGCACCGCGCCGCCCGCAATTCGCAGGGCCGCCGGGAACCGTGCGGGGAACAGTGTGCCAACGATGCTGTAGATCCAGGCGATGCCGGTTCCCATGGCGATCAGCGTGAACATGTTGAGG
>JANLQP010000085.1:0-4244 GCA_031367895.1 Hyphomicrobiales bacterium | reverse complement strand
CGACCACGTCGAGCGGCGAAGCCCCGAGTTCCGTCTGCCAGAGCGCGCCGCCCCACTTCACGTACAGGCGGGTCGGCACATCGCGGTCCTCGTAGGCGGCGACAGGGCTGAGGAAATCGCGGGCATTGGCAAGGCAGTTGGCGCCGATCGGCCCGCGTTCGGGCAAGGTGAAGGCGCCGCCGTAGTTCTCGCAGATATAGCCGCGCGCCGGCCCACCCGGCAGCTCCACGCGGAACTTTACGCCCCGCGGGATGACGACGAATTCGCCTGCGGCAGCATCGATGACGCCGAATTCGGTGACGAACCGCAGTCGCTCTTGCTGCAGCACGATCAGCATCTCGCCGTCGGCGTTCCAGAACACCTCGTCGATCATCGAACGCGTGGCGAGGTAAACGTGGGCACCCATGCCGGTCTGCGTGCCGGCATCGCCAGCCGTTGTCATGGTCCGGATGCCCTCGACGAACGAGACCGGGGTCGTCGGCATGGGTGTCGGTGACCAACGCAGCTGCCCGATCGGCATCTGCACCTCGTGGCAGGGGGCCGTCCGCCAGAGCCCGATGTCGGCCGGCCTGAACCTGCCGGTATGCTTGACCGAGGGTCGGATGCGATAGAGCCAGGACCGCTCGTTGCTGGCGCGCGGTGCCGTGAACGGCGAGCCCGAGATCTGCTCGGCGTAAAGGCCGTACGGGCAACGCTGTGGCGAGTTGCGCCCAACCGGCAAGGCGCCCGGCAGCGCCTCGGTCTCGAAGGTGTTGCCGAAGCCGGACAAATAGCCCCGCGTGGTGGCGCTGGGCGCACTGAGGCCGATCGTGGTCTCTGGCGCGGTGTCCTGTGCCATCGGCACACCTCCATCGACGTGTCGGTGCCGGTTACTTCTTCGGCGGTTGCCCACCTTCGGTCGGGCCGCCGCCCTTTTTCCAGGCGCCAAAGCCGCCGATCATATGCGCGACCGGTTTCAGCCCCATGTCCTGCGCCGTCTTTGCTGCCAATGCCGAGCGCAACCCGCCGGCACAGAAAAAGACGAACTTCTTATCCTCGCCGAAGGTCGGCTTGTAGTAGGGGCTCTCGGGATCGATCCAGAATTCGAGCATACCGCGCGTGCACGAGAAGGCGCCGGGAACCTTGCCCTCGCGCTCCTGCTCACGGGGATCGCGGATATCGACCAGCACGACGCTGGAATCGCCGATGAGCTTGATGGCGTCGGCCACCTCCAGCTCCTCGATCTGGGACTTGGCGGCGTCGACCATCGCCTTGTAGCCGGTGGTGATTGTCTGCGGCATGGTGCCTCCTCGTGGTCCAGATGGCGGTTGGTCAGTGTTGTAGCCTGGATGCCGGCAGGCTGGAAGGGTTTGCCGAGACTGGGCCCCCGCTTGCGATTTGGGCCGCAATGAGCGATGGGGGAGGCGTCGAGGTGCCCTTGGGGGCTGAAGCGCCGTTCTGTAATGTTCATGGGGCTCCGGTGTCCCGCTTCCCAATTACCGACACCATTGCAATGACCGCGCTCGGTAATTGCGAGACATCAGGGAGCTAGGAAGATTAGTGTGGTGTTCATCCCGCAATTGCCGCCTGTGAGACTGCCTCAGGTTCTAGTCGGCAATTGCGGGACACCCGACGTCGTGATGCTGACATGGGCGATGGTGGCAGGCCTCGAGCGGGACGGCCACGTCATGGCCGGATCTCCACGCCGGGCCGCGATCGTCGCACATTCGGTCGACGCCGCCGCCGGCCGCGCCATCGATGTGCTGACTGGTGCTTGCACGGCCTCATCGCGGCGGCGGGCTTCGAGGCAGTCTGAGCGTCGCAATCCTGGGGACGGGGCACTCCGTGATCATTGCCGAAGCGCCGCAACAGCGCCATGTTCGCCCGTCACCGATAGACTTCGAGTCGAGCCCGGAACCCCAATGCGCCGCCTGACAGCACTTTGGCTTTCGTCTGCCTTCGCCCTGGCCTTGACCGGCTGCGCGGCGATGGTGCCGGGCTATATTCCGCCATCGCCCAAAGCCGAGAAGGCGAAGGCAGCGCTGCCTAAGGGCGGCGGTTTCGACGCGAGTGGCGGCTACAGCCTGTCCGAACAGGAACAAAATCTCGACTGCAAGCATCTGACCGGTGGCATCACTGTCAAGATCCTGCAATTGCGCGAGACCCGTGTAAAGCCATCGGTCGTGGCAGCCGGCGCTCAGTCGGTCATGAACGCGATGCCCGGCGGCGTGACGTACGGGTTTGACCAGGACGCGGACTACAAACGCGACCGCGCGCGACTTGAGACCATGAACAACCAACTGGCGGCCAAGAACTGCAAAACGTTCGATCTCGACGCAGCGCTGCAGGCCGGGAATACCGAGATGCCACAGCCGGTCGGCGAAGCGAAGCCTGGTGGCGAGATAAAGACCGAGAAAACCCCCAAGAAGAAATAACCGCGTGCCCCCGGTCGCGTGAGCGAGGTAGACCTGCTCGGCACTCTTCAGCGCGGCGCCGGGAACAACGCGTCCGTCCGTCCGAGCATCCGGTATGCGAACAGGCCGATCCATTCCTGTGCTGCTTCGTCGAGGCGCTTCAAGCCCATCGGCAACGAGCCGAACGGCCGCAATGCGTCGCCTGCGTCCTTCGTCCGGAAGTCCACCGGCCACGGGATGACGTCGAAGCCTTGACCGCGAAAGGTGCCCACCGAGCGCGGCATGTGCGCGGCCGATGTCACGAGCAGGAAATGGTCCCCTGGTTTCGGATTGACCAGCTGCCGCGTGAATAGCGCGTTCTCGAACGTCGTGCGCGACTTGTCCTCGAGCCGGATACGCGCCGGCGCAATCCCGATGTCCTGCAGATAGCGCCCGATGGCGACTGCAGCCGGCTTGTCCTCCAGCACGAGGGCGCCCGAGCCGCCACTGACGATGACGGGCACGCCGGGCAACCGATGCGCGAGCAGCGCCGTTTCCGTGATCCGCTCGGCGGCCTCGTTCAGCGTCAGTGTGCCCCGCGCGTCGGTGATTCGGCCGTCTTCGTAGCCGCCGAGCACGATGATGCCGGCGATCGGCCCTTCCGGTAGCTGCCCTTGCTGCGAGGCAAAACGCTGCTCCAGCGGCAGGACGGCCATGTTGGCGATCGGCCCGAGGCCGGCGGCAATCAGCATGACGAGGCCGCCCGTGGCGAGCCGCATGCCCAGACGCGGACAGCGCTGGCCGCGTGCGAGCACCAGCCCGACGATGAGCGCAGCAAGGATCAGGCTCGACGGTTGCGCGAAGAACCAGAAGACCTTCGAGAGGACGAAGAACATGGGTGCAGAGGGCTCCAGAGATCAAGACGCGGATCATCGCCGCTTCGCGACCCGCTCACAACCGGCGTTTGCCGAGCCCCCTCGACGCCGTTAACGTCACCGCAGTGACAGCGACAAACGCCGCAGTGTGCGGCACGCGAAAGGGCTAAGGACAAGCATGGCGGTCATCAGGATTTCGCACGTCAGCGTGCGAGCCATCGATCTCGAGCGTTCGGTGACGTTTTATCAGAAGCTGTTCGGCGCAACGCGGCTGGCGACGCCGAACTTTGGCTTCCCGACGGCCTGGCTGCAACTCGGCTCTTCGCAGTTGCATCTTTTCCAACGCGGGGAAGGTTGGGACCGTGAGGCGCACTTCGCATTCGAGGTCGGCCAGTTCGATGGCCTCTACCGCAACGCCAAGGCGATGGCCTGTTTCGATGATTCGCGCGGCTACCACCTGTTCGAGATCTCGAACCACGAGGTACAGCTGTACCTGCGCGACCCCGCCAAGAACCTGATCGAGGTCGATTGGCCGGATGTGCGCACCCTGGCCCAGGATGTCCGCGCCGATGTGCGCCAACGCTTTACAAACCTTGCGCAAACCGGCGATGCGGCGAAGGGAACACTGTTCACAGCGAAGGATTAAACATGCAGGGAAGGGGATGCATGCTCCACATAAGGTCCGTCACGTGTTCCCGGACCCTGAAACACAGTTAATGTCACACTGAGACGGGCCGGTGGCATCTGCTGGCGCTCATCCTTTCGCTGCCGTCTTCGCTGACTCTTTTTCAGCGTCGGGCTCCGCCGGCTCGGTGAAACCGCCTTCGGCGACGAGGCGGGCAAAGAGGCCGTTTTTCTGGACGAGTTCGCGGAAGCGGCCCTGCTCGACGATGCGGCCCTGGTCGAGCACGACGATGCGGTCGGCGTTGGCGACGGTCGACAAGCGGTGCGCGATAATGAAGGTGGTGCGGCCCTGGCGTAGCGCATCGAGGGCGCG
>JANLQP010000076.1:0-38041 GCA_031367895.1 Hyphomicrobiales bacterium | reverse complement strand
TCTCAACCCCCCCAACCGGCTAATTCCCTGCCCGGCAAAAACACGCTTCTCCCTCCCCCCCTTGGGGGGTATGGGGGGGGTTTGGGGGGCTTCCGCCCTGCATTTTAGACCCGCTCCTTGTCGAAGTCGCCTTTCACGCCCGTACCGTAGCGCCGCAATGCCCCGTCGGGGCCGGTGGCACTCGGGCGCTGGAAGATCCAGTTCTGCCAGGCGGTGAGGCGGCCGAAGATCTTTGTCTCCATGGTCTCGGGGCCAGCAAAGCGCAGGTTCGCTTCGAGCCCGGTGAGCCCGTCCGCCGAGAAGCTCGCGCGTTCCTCGAGGAAGATGCGGACTTCGTCGGCGTAGTCGATCTCGTCGAAGCTTTCCGTGACAAGGCCGAGGGTTGCCGCATCCGAGGCATCGAGAGCCTGGCCGATGGTCGCCTTGGCTTTGGTGACGCTCTCGGGCTCGCCGAGGAAACGTGTTTCGAGCCGGGTGATGCCGTTCGACATCGGATAGCGGCCGAAGTTGAGCGGCGATAGCGTGACTGTCGCAGCCAAGCGATTGTCACCCTTCATAGTGCCGTCGAACATATAGGCGCGGTCGCTGGCGAAAGCGACTTCGGCGAGCGTGCCGGCGAAGCAGGAGCCGGGCTCGATCAGCGTCACGAGACTGCGCGACGTTACGTCGATGCGTTTCAGCACGCGCTTCCAGTTGTTGAGAATCTCGCGCACTAGCCAGTGCGTCGCGTTGGCGTGCATCACAGCATCGTAGGCGAGCACTTGCGCGGGGTCGCCCTGTGACTTGAAGACCAGGGTACCGATCGTGAACTCGTTGAAACGCAGGTGCAGGATGGCGTCATCGAGTTCGCGGGCGAGGCGCAGCATGTAGAAGTCGGCACCTTGTGCCTGGATTGCCTCGGCAGTTGCGGGCGGAGCGTCACTTGGGCCTGTGAGCGTGATCGTGGCGCGCCGGCCGGGACGGTCGATCTCGACGCGGACAGTCGCGTAAGTAAAAGCGTTGGCGGTGATCGTGCGCTCGATCGGCGTCAGCGCGATGCCCTTGGCGCCTGACGGGCGATCGGAGGTGGCCGCGAGCTTCTTCGCCGCCTCGGCAACGGCTGCCTCGAACTTCGAGTTCGGAACCGACTGATCGACCAAGCGCCATTCGACGGCGCGGCGGCCCTTGACGCCTTCCTCGATCGTGCAGAAAGCGTCGGCGCGATCACGGCGCACCTTGCGCTTGTCGGTGACGCGGGTGAGGCCGCCGGTACCCGGCAGCACAGCCAGTAATGGGATCTCGGGCAAGGACACGGTCGAGTTGCCGTCGTCGGCGAGGATGATCTGGTCACACGCCAGCGCCAGCTCATAGCCGCCTCCGGCAGCTGTCCCGCGCACCGCGCAGAGGAACTTCTGGCCCGAGTGATTGGAGCTGTCCTCCATGCCGTTGCGCGTCTCGTTGGTGAACTTGCAGAAGTTGACTTTGTCCGCGTGCGCCGAGCCCGCCAGCATCCGGATATTGGCGCCGGCACAGAAAACCTTGTCCTTGCCCGATTTGAGTACGACGACCTTGACCTCCGGGTGCTCGAACCGGAGCCGCTGCAGCGCGTCCGCCAGCTCGATATCGACGCCGAGGTCATAGGAATTCAACTTCAGCTGGTAGCCCTGAAACAGCGTCGCGTTCTCGTTGACGTCCATGATCAACTCGGCCAAATCGCCGCTGAACTTGAGCGTCCAATGATGGTACGTCTCGGATGAGCATCGGAAATCGATGATGCCCGAGGGAACAGTGAGCTTGGCTGCACTATCCGCCATGCTGTCTCCGATTCGCCGTCAGATGCGTTTTGATGCAGGTAAATTATAGCGAACTCAGACAGTCCGT
Source organism: Hyphomicrobiales bacterium (assembly GCA_031367895.1). Classification (GTDB taxonomy): domain Bacteria; phylum Pseudomonadota; class Alphaproteobacteria; order Rhizobiales; family Hyphomicrobiaceae. The sequence goes on along the minus strand of JANLQP010000076.1, from coordinate 36,181 downwards.
CAATCTTCTCGGACGACGCACAATTGACGAAATAAAAATAAGAGCATTATAATTCACATTTAGAGTATCCACACGCATGAGACAATTGATGCTGCACGACGACATCGCCCGCATGATCGGCACCAGGGTCCGTGCCGGCCGCGCTCGGATCGGCATCACGCGAAAGCAACTCGCGGTCGCCGCCGACGTCTCCGAGCGGTATCTCAATGAGCTGGAAAACGGCGAGGCCAATGCCTCCGTCGGCATCCTGGTCAAGGTTGCCGATGCGTTGGGGCAGGACTTCGCGAGTCTCGTTGGGGGCGCCAACAACGGCAACGAAACCGGCCTGATGCCGGAGCAAGCCGAAACAGTGCCACGGCGCGCAGCCTTTGTCGCGCTGGTCGCCGGCATGTCGACCAGCGAGCAGGAAAACGCAGTGGCCGTGCTCCAGCGGTATCTCGACGAGCGCCGTCGTTCGTCGCGCGGCATCGCGCTGGTGGGATTGCGTGGCGCCGGCAAGTCGACGCTTGGTCGCCGACTGGCCGAGCGGCATGGGCTTCCCTTCATCTCGGTCACGTGGGAAATCGAAGCACGTGCCGGCATGAGCCTCGCCGATCTCTTCAATCTCGGCGGTCCCGATGCTTATCGCGCGCTGGAGAACGATGTCGTTGCGGAGTTGACGCGCCGCGACGATCGCATCGTGCTCGAAACCGCCGGCGGCATTGTCGGCAACAGCGAGGCGCTCGACATGATCCTCGCGGCGTTCAAGACCGTCTGGTTGAAAGCGGCGCCCGAGGAGCACTTGGCCCGCGTCGCCGGGCAGCGCGACATGCGGCCGATGCGTGGCAATCCGAAGGCGCTCGAGCATTTGCGCGTGCTGCTCAGCCAGCGCGAGCCTGACTACGCCCGCGCCGAGTTCGTGATCGATACCACCGGCCGCACGGTCGAGGCCGCACTCGCCGAACTCGATGCGCTGGCCGCGGCCGTGCTGGCACATCGCGCGATTGGTGAATGCGGGAGTTCGTGACGCACCACAGCAAGGGAGCCGGCCGCGAGAGCCGGCACCCGAATGACGTTGACATAATTCAATAGCAACCGCGCGATCAGACCTTCCAGCGTTCCAGAATCTCGATCGAGACCTTGTCCGGCCCCTCGACGAACGCGATCTTGATGCCGGGGCGGACGTTGTCCGGCTCGCGCGTGAACTTGGCGCCCTTCTTCTTCAGCTCGGCGCAGACGGCATCGAGGCCGGTCACCTCGAAGCCGAAGTGATCGAGGCCGCGGTGCGGATGGCCGGGCTCGGTCGCGGCTTTCGAGTCACCGCTGACATCGAGGATGAAGATGTTGGCGCCGCCGATCTTCATGTCGAGGCGGGGTTTGCCCTGTTGCGACGTGCGGATCACCTCGGCGCCGAACATGGTCTCGTACCACTTCGCGGTGCCTTCCGGATCGCGCGTGAAGATGTGGATGTGGTCGAACTTGAACGTGGTCATAGGTTGCCTCCTGCCGGTGGGATCACGCATCTTCGATCAGCTGACAGCCGAACTCAATCGCCAAGAATAAGCGTCAGCATCAAATCACGCCGCCGGACTTCAACGCGGCGATCTCGCGCTCGTCGAGGCCGAGCCAGCTGCCGTAGACCTCGTTGTTGTGCTGGCCGACGCTCGGTGACGGCGTCGTCTTGACCTTGTCGGCGCCATGATAGCGCAGCGGCGACGTCGGCACGACGATGCGGCCGAGTTCCGGATGATCAATCGTTTCCAGCATGCCGCGCTGGTGCATGTGCGGATCGTTCATCACCTCGCGCAGGTCGCGGACAGGTGCCGAGGGCACGCGATGCTTCCGCAGCAGCTTGAACACGTCCGCTTTCGGCAGCGTCTTTGACCAAGCCTCCACCAGCCCGTCGACGAGGGGCATGTGCTCGACGCGCATGGCGTTGCTCTGGAAGCGCGGATCGGTCTTGAGCTCCGTGCGGCCCATCGCATCGAGGAGGCCAGTCCAGTGCTCCTCCTTCACGGTGATGATGGCGATGTGCCCGTCCGCCGTCGCGTAGACGTTGTAGGGCGCGATCGCGAGGCCGCCGTGACGGTTGCCGGTGCGCGGCGGCAAGTCGCCCTTGGTGTTGTAGAGAAAGCTCAGATTCGAGGCGAGCGCGGGGTACACGCTTTCCTGCATCGCCACCTCGACGAGGCGGCCCTGGCCAGTGATCTGCCGCTCGTACAACGCTGTCACGATCGCCGCGTAAAGATGGATACCGCTCATGAAGTCGACCACAGCCGGTCCGGCCTTGACGGGCGGACCATCCGGGAAGCCCGTAATACTCATGATGCCGGACGCCGCCTGCACGGTCAGGTCCATGGCGAGATTGTCGCGATCCGGACCGTCGAGGCCGTAGCCGGTGCCGGAGCCGTAAACGAGGCGCGGGTTGATTTTCGAGAGCACCGACCAGCCGACGCCGAGCCGATCCATCACGCCTGGCGCGTAGTTCTCGAGCAGCACGTCGGCTTTGGCGACCATCGCCTGCAAAAGTTCGCGGCCCCGCGGTTCCTTCAGGTTGAGCGTGACGCCTTGCTTGTTCGAGTTCAGCATCGCGAACGGGAACGTCGCGGCCTTGGCGACCTTCGCTCTGAGCCGCGCCGGTTCGCCCGACGGCGGCTCGATCTTGATGATACGCGCGCCGGCCTTGGCCATCAGCAGCGTTGCATAGGGTCCCTGGTAGATCTGACCGAGATCGACGACCGTCACGCCCGCCAATGGCAGGTTGGGTCTTGGTTCCAGTGCCGCCGTCATCGTCGAAGCCTCGCGCTGTTGCCCTCTTGCGGCACTTGAAAGCAGTATGCGCAGCCTGTAAAGGGGCGGCCGCGGCGCTCAGACCCGCTGGCCTCAACCATGAGGCGCGGCCGCGGCGTTGAACGCCATTCCTCGTGGCACGCGGATTGCAAATATTCTGCGCATGACCCCATGGACGCCACCATGGTCGAAGGGGATGAGCAATGCTCCGACTATTCTGGCCTGCAGGCTTTCGTCGCGGCGATCTCGTCGAGGTCCGCTCGGCGATCGAGATTGCGGCAACACTCGACGCCGACGGCCGCCTCGACGGCATGCCGTTCATGCCCGAGATGGTGCCCTATTGCGGGCAGCGCGTTCGCGTCTACCGGCGGGCCGACAAGACCTGCGTCGAGGGTTTTGGTCTGCGGCGGCTGCGCAACACGGTCTTTCTCGAAAACCTCCGGTGCGACGGCGCCGTCCACGACGGCTGCGAGCGAGGCTGCCTGATGTTCTGGAAAGAAGCCTGGCTGAGGCCGGTTGCGGATCAGGCCGCGGATGAGGCGTCCGCACCTGCTCACGGGGCAACGGCTGCAGCGATAGGTTGGGCGGCGAACCTGCCGACCCGCAGCGGCGGCCGCTACATCTGCCAGTCGACGGCACTCGCGGCGGCAACCAGCAAGCTCTCCGGTTGGAACCCTATGCATCTGTTGCGCGAGGTTGCGACCGGCGAAGTCACGTTGCAGCACTTCGCCCAGATCGTGACACGCGGGCTGCACAATAAGGCGCGCAAGCTCGTCCGTCTGCCCGAGATCGGCGGCCTCGCCGGGGTATCGCGCCGTAACCCGAAGGGCGATCTGGCTCTGGCGCCGAATGAGATCGTCGACATCAAATCCACGGCCGAGATCTCGACAACGCTCGATCCGACCGGACGCAATCAGGGCCTGACGTTCGAGCCTGATATGGCCGACTACACGCAGCAGCGCCATCAGGTCGAGAAGCCGGTGACGCGCATCATTCTCGAACAGACCGGCGAGATGATCCGCCTGTCGAGCACCGTGATACTGAAGGGGGTCACGTGCCGGGGTCTATGCTCGAAGAACTGCCCGCGCAACAATCCGCTGTTCTGGCGCGAGATCTGGCTGCGGCGGGTCGAGGCGGAAACACCGACGGCCGCCAACTTGCCTGCAGCCAGCTGTGCGCGGCAGAAAGAGAACGCCCACGCATAAGATCGCATTCCGGCACCGCGGCCGAGATGCGCATCACGGCGCTGTACCACCCCGACGTGCCATCCCGGGACAGCGTTGGCCGGATCGGGGACGGCTGAAGGCGACGTGTCCCATTTCCGCAACATGCGTCAGCCCTTGGCACGGATCTTTTCCAATACGGGAAGGATGTAGGTCCTGAAGTGCGCCGGGTTCTCGCTCATCGGGAAATGGCCAAGCCGCTGCATGATCGAGACTTCGGCGCCCTTGATGCGGGCTGCCGTGCGCAGCGTATCCTCGCTCGTGCACGAGAAGTCGTACTCGCCCGTCAGCATGTAGAGCGGGCAGAGGTTCGTATCGATCTTGGCAATGCGATCGCGCAGATCGCCGTCGATACGATAGAAATGCAGATCGCCCTTGAACACGCCGGGACCGCCGGATTTGTACATCCAGAGCGTTTCGTGGCGGCTTGTCGAGGGACTCTGCGGCGCCATCATGCCTGAGACGAGGCCTGCGCAAACCTCGCCGCCGTGCACATCCGGCCGATGCAGCCATTCCGTGTCATACCAGGGTTGCTGATAGTCCGCCGACTCCAGGCCGATCAGGGCGCGGAAGCGGCGCGGATGCTCGGCCGCCAGATTGAGCACCAGCCTGCCGCCGATCGAACAGCCCATCACCACCGGCTTCTCGAGTTTCATCGCATCGCAAACGTCGAGCACCATTTGCGTGAACGACTGCGTCGTGAGCTTGTACTCCTCCCGCTCGAAGCCTTCCGGTGGCAGCGATTTCCCGTGCCAGGGCATATCGAACGCGATGACGCGGTAGTGCTTGGTGATCGCCTCGTCGTTGAGGATGTGGCGGAACTGGCGGCCATCGGCGCCGGCAGTGTGCAGGCAGACCAGCGGAATGCCTCCGCCGTCCTTTGGGCCGGCTTCCTCGACATAGAGCCGGTGCGGACGTCCAGACAGCGCGAGATTGAGGTAGCGGCCGACGATCGGCTCGAACTGCGGGGTGGTTGTTGTCATGTTTCCTGGCCCTTCAGTTGCCCAGTCTTGCCGGAGGCGAGCCGTGAGGATCGGGGTCAGGCCGGCCGGCTCGGCCATCAACGTTTCGTTGCGAGTGCGCGCGGCGCGGTCACGACGTCCTTGATGTACTGCAGGTTCGCCATGAACGGCTGCAGATTGCCTTCGATGCGCAAGAGTCCACGCTTCGAGAGCGCCATGACATCGTGCACGCCGGGCGCTGGCACAGGCTCCAGCAGCTTCGCCCAGGTGGACGCGTCGGCGCGTAGCGCGAACACCCATGGCTTCAGCAGAAACGGTCCGCGCGTCACCGAACGCACCTGTCCCTCCGCGATTGCGACATGCAGCGGCACCGCGCCGACGCCGATCTCGAACTCGGTCGTGAGGAACCGCCCGCGACGTACGAGATCGGCGTCCGCCGCGACAATTTGCGGCAGCGCCTCGAACATCGCGATGATGCGGCTGCTCTCTGCGTCGATGATCGCTGCTTGCGCCGTCGTCATGCCAGACCACTCGCCAGCACTGCGAGACCGACGCACGCGACGACGACGCCCACTGCGCGTAACCGAACCGGTGCAACGTTTGCCGATGGCGCAAGCAACCGCGGCGTCAGCCTCATCAGCGTTACCGCGATGATCGACGCGATGGCCGTGATGCCGACGAGGTAGGCGCCGACGACGCTACGCTCCGCGCCGACGATCGCTTCGCCGAAGGCGTATCCGTGGAAGAGCCCGGCGACGGCGCCGAGTGCCAGCCAGATCGGCCCTGAGCCCTCGCGGCCGATGGCCAGCATCGCGCCGGCTGCAACGACGCTCAGCGCCACAACCTGCTCGCTCAACGGGATATCCAGACGGCCCGCGTGCACCAGCACTCCCGCCAGTGAAGCTGCAACAAACGCCGCGATCAGCCGCGCGCCGACCGGCACCAGCGCCGCGGCGATGCCGATGGCGGCGATGAAAGCCAGATGATCGGGTCCGATCACGGGATGCCCGACGCCGGAGAGGAAACCCTCGAGCATGTTGGCCGGCATGCGGCCACCGGTCGGGTGATGCGCGAAGGCCGGGCTCGCGAAACCAAGCAATGGCGGCAGTGCTGCCAGCAGTAACCGGATTGTCCTGTGTCGTGAGTTCATGTGCGTGTGCCTCTCCAAACGTGATCTATTCCGCGGCGGCTTTGCGCTGGACCGACGGCACGGCTGTGCCGACCATGGTGTCGCGTGTGACGATTGCGGCCAGTTGCTCTTCGCTCCATCCCTCGGTGCCTTTCGGGCGCATGGGGAGCACCAGATAGCGCAGATCGGCGGTGGCATCGTGCACGCGGACTTCGACGTTGGGCTTCACCTGGACGCCGAATTCGTCGAGCACGCCGCGTGGATCGATGACGACGCGCGAGCGGTAAGCGAGGCTCTTGTACCAGGCGGGCGGGATTCCGAGCAGCAGCTTCGGATAGCAGGAGCAGAGCGTGCAGACGACGATGTTGTGCACTTTCGCCGTATTCTCGACAGTGCGGAAATCGGCGAGCGTGCCGATGTCGATGCCGATTTCGGAGAGGGCACCGCGCGTGTCCTTCAGCAGCCGCTTCTTGTAGGCCGCGTCATTCCACGCCTTGGCAATGACTTTGGCGCCGAGTGCCGGCGAGCGGCTGTCCATCAGGTCGACTTGCCCCGCGATCTCCTCCTTCGAGAGCACGCCCTTGTCCATCAGCAGCGTGCGCACGGCCTCCTCAAGCACCTCGTAGGCGGACATCTCGTCCGCGTCGTGATCCTTCTGCGGCGGATGCGGCTCGTGATCATGACTGTGGTCATGATCGTGCCCGTGATCATGATCGTCGTGGTGATGATCGTGGTGGTCGTGTTTGCCGCCGTTCATCGGCTTTTCTCCTTCGGCTCGCCGAGCCAGTACTCGTAGATGTCCGCTTCGAGACGATCGGTTTCCAGACCCTGGTAGCGCGGCCAGAGATCCTGCTGACGGAAGCGCACCTTGTAGAGGACCTGCTCGGGCAGGCCCGGCCGGTGATAGGCGAGGCGCTCGGGATCGTGATAGGCGCCATGAATCGCGACGACGACGCCAGGCTTGCCGCGAAGATACCAGGGCGTGCGGCAATGGCCGAGTGCCGCGCGTTGGTCGACCCGAACGGTGTCGCCGACCTTGAATCGCGGCTTCGTCTTCAAGGCGCCGAACACGGCTTTTGGGCTCGCTTGCGACATCACCGTCACCACGCGATCTTTGCCTTGGAGACTTTGCGGCCGGCCTTGACGTGGCGCTTCGCCACCTCCGCCATGCGCTCGTCGATCTCCTTGGCGGTGACGATTTCCTGCTCGACGATCAGGTTGCGGACGGCGCGGATCCATTTCTCGTAGTACTCGGTGCGGTCGTAGTCCTGCTGGCCGTAGTCCTCGATCACGCGGCGCATGGCGTCGATCTTGAATGCGCCCTTCTTCGGGCCGACGAGGAGGATCAGTATCGCATCCGTGCGCTTTTCCCATAGCGCCAGATCGTGCTCGCTGCGGTCGATGGCGCCGAATTCGAGGCCGCCGACATCGTGCACCGCGCGGCCTTTGCCGCCGTCGCGCTTCAGTGTCTGGCGTTCTGGAGTGGTCATGGCGTTTGGCCCCGGGCGTTGAACAGCCGCCATCATGGCCCATGGAATGGTGTGCTGGAAAGACGCCCGGTGAAAAATCGTAAGGGACGCCGCGTTGCACGCGCCGAACCGTCGTTGGCGGTCAATGGCGTGGCGTCGGCGTCAGCGGAGTGATCAGCGGATCGAGGGGTCGGCGAAGCACTGGCGCATCGTCTCGCAGCGATGTGAGCCGGAGAAATGCATGCTGTCACCCTTGGCCGGGCTGATGAAGCGGCAGATCTCCTCAAGGCCTTCTGCGCTGAGCCAGCCCTGCCGGCGACCGCGCTGGACGGCGAAGCAATCGGCGGTTTCCTCGTCGGGCCCACGGAACTGGTGGCCACATTCGTGCGCGAAGATCCACTGTTTGACAACGGTCGGAACCTTGGAGATCAGCTTCGGGTTCAGGATCAGGAAGCCCGGATAGGCCGCACCATAGTCGTCGAGTTGGTTGTCGAGGACAGTCGGGCGCTGACCGCAAGTCATGCGCTGACCGTCGAGCTTCAAATTGCCGGGTTGCACGATCTTGGTGTCGCCGCCGACATGTGCGGCATATTCTTCAGGCGTCGGGCCGGCAGACGCAACCACGCCGACCGCTAAGGCGGTCGTGACCGCCAGTGCCAATGTCGCCAGCCTTGCTTTTAGGCGCCGTCCATCGCGTCTCAAGCATCCGCCCCGTTCGAATATGCGCCGCAAAAAGCGCGATTCCTTGGCGACCTTTCAACAGTCGGTCACCATTGCCCGAACTCACCCCAGGTTGCAACGGTACAGATCGCCGACTGCGATCTCATCGGCGCACCGCGGCAGTCCGGCCACACCGGCGGAGAATTGTATCATCCACCGTGGCCGTCGTCTGCGTCGGCCTCGATCGCCTCCATGTCGGCGTCCGAAAGACCGAAGTGATGGCCCACCTCGTGAACCAAAACATGGGTGACAAGATGGCCGAGTGTTTCCTCTCCCTCAGACCAATAGTCCAGAATCGCACGCCGATAGAGAAACACCATGTCCGGCTCACGCGGCGGGTCCATGACGCTCTTGCGGTCGAGACTGACGCCTTGATAAAGCCCCATCAGCTCGAAGGCATCCTCGATGCCGAGCTCGTCCAGCACCTCTTCCGGCGCGAAATCTTCTACGCGGATGACGATGTCCTTGGACATGCTGCGAAATTCGGACGGCAATCGATCCCACGCGAGGGCCGCCAGCCGCTCGAACTCGACCAGAGACGGGGCCATGGCATCGCGCCATTCGTGCAAGCTCGGCATTGCTGGCATCCAGTTATCGTCGGGATCGTGCTGTCGCCCGGACATAGGCGGTTGCTGGCCGGTTGAACAGTGGCCTTGACGCGCATCCGACAAAAAAGCCGGCCAGTGCGAGGCTGGCCGGCCAATGATGTGCAGCGATGAGGTGGATCAGGCCTTCGCCATCGCCTCGATGCGGGCGAAAATCTGGTCGAGGACGGGCTTGGCGATGGCGCCGACGCCAGCGGTTGCGAGCGCCTTCTCGATCATTGGACGCAGCAGTGGCAACAGCGAGTTTGCATACCCGGCGAGCGCACTTTTACCCTCCGACGGCAGATTACCGCGCAGACCGTTGATGCCGTCGAGCTGCTTCGACATAGCCTGCATCCGCGGCAACGCTGCCCGGGCGCTGGCCTCGTCCTTCAAGCCAATGAGCGTACCGCGCAGGTCCTCGACCACCGAGCCGAGCTGGGCGCCGATATCCTGGCTGCCGGCCGTGATCTTCGGCACGGCCGGGAAGTTGACCTGACGTATCGCAGGTGCGGCAATATACCAGCCGGCGAGCGCCAGCAGAGCGAGACCGGCGACCCATGGCAACCACCCGGAGCCGCTGCTCGGGGCGGCGCGTGGCACCTCGTGCGATGTCGATACTGCCGCTGGGCGCGAGCCTGTCGATGGCGATGGCGAGGGCGACGGCGACGACATCTGCGCCTTTGCCGGAGTCCCGAGCGTGTCGAGCAGGCCGCTGCCCTTGAGCAGGTCCGCGAAGCCGGGCGGGATCGCTGCCTGGATATTGTCCTTCTGGCCCATCAGCATTTTGGCAAGGCCGGCGGTATCGAGCCCGGCATCTTTCTGCTGTTTTCCGAGCGTGCCGAGCGCCACCGGCGCCAGCATGCCGATCAGGCTCTTGGTGGGTGCATCGCCAATCCCGGCGAATTTGCTGACCGCACCAGCAACGGAGCCGGCCGCAGAAGGACCGAGCAGCGCGCCGAGTGCGCTGGTGCCGGCGCTGATGAGTGCACCCTGGCCCGAGCCACCGATCAGATTGCCGAGGTTGCCGAGCAGGCCTGGATCCTGCTGGCCGAGTGCCTTGGTCAGTGAGCTGAGCCCATCCGGTTTCGACGACGCACCCAAAATGCCGGCAAGGATCGTCGGCAGGATCGCGCCGATGGCTTTTGTTGCGAGCGGTTTCGAGATGCCGAGCGACGATGCGATCTTGTCGATGATCATCGGCGTCAGATACGACGCCGCCATAGAGACGATGTTCATTCGAGGGGTTTCCTTCAACTTCTGCAACGCATGGACTTTGGTACGTTCCACGCATAATGGGCATGATCTGTCTGCGACCGTGACGACATACTGCGACACCGTGGCGGATTGCATCCAACATGGCAATGCCGCCAACCGCAATCAAATTCTGCGAGCTGACGTTCACTTGATTTATGAAGAAACTCTAATTTCGGATTGGCATCAATCGCAAAATTCGACCGTCTGAATCGTCGGTCAGGAGCCAGATGGCGCCTTCCGGGCCGATGCGCACGTCTCTGATCCGCTCCGCCCGCTCCTTCAACAGGATTTCCTCGGCAACGACCTTTTCGCCATCGAGAACGAGGCGATGCAAGGCTTGCCCCGCGAGCGCGCCGACCAGGAAATTTCCTTTCCAGGCGGAAAACAGCGCGCCCGTATAGAATGCAGCGCCCGACGGCGCGATCGATGGCCGCCAGTAGTAGACGGGCTGCTCCATACCCTGTTTCTGCGTTGCCTCGTGGATTTTGGCGCCTGAGTAATCGATGCCGTAGCCGATCACGGGCCAGCCGTAGTTCTTTCCTTTTTCAGGCACGTTCACCTCGTCTCCGCCGCGCGGGCCGTGCTCGACGGTCCAGAGCTTGCCGGTCTCGGGGTGGATCGCGGCCGATTGCACGTTGCGGTGGCCGTAGCTCCAGATCTCGGAGCGCTTGTTGCTCTGCCGTCCGAACGGATTGTCGTCGGGGATTGCGCCATCGAGCTTGACGCGGACCACTTTGCCGAGATGGTTGCCCAGATCCTGCGCGCCATCCCTTTGATTGCGTTCGCCGAGGGTGATGAACAGGTGGCCGTCCGGCGCGAACGCAAGGCGGCTACCGAAGTGCAAGCCGCCGCCGACTGACGGCGATTGCTGGAAGATGATGCGCACCGCGTCGAGACGGCCGCCGTTCCCGGCGAGCGTCAATCGCGCCGTCGCGACCGCGGTGCCGGTGAACTGGCCTTGGCGTGGTTCGGTGTAGGAGAGCACGATGCGTGACGACGTGGCGAAATCCGGCGCGAGCGCGACATCGAGCAAACCGCCTTGGCCGGAGGCAGCGACGGCCGGGACACCGGCAATGGGCTCGGATAGCTGCCCGGTTTTTGTGACGACGCGGAGCCGGCCCGGCCGCTCGGTCACCAGCATGCGGCCGTCGGGCAGGAACTGCAGGCCCCAGGGATGATTGAGGCCTTTCGCCACAACCTCGACCTTGACCTCGGTCTTCGCTGCCGGCGGAGCACGCGTCAGCGCCGTCTCCGCATGAGCCAATCCAGTCAGGCAGGCTGCTATCAGGGCGGCAATCGGGGCGCGCATGGTGGCTTGGACTCGAGTGGCTGAAGGAGGTCCAACATCGCGGGCAACTGTGGCGGGATCGGGTTTGAGCGCGACGGCGCGAGCCGCACACTCACCCCCAAGGCGGCTCGTCGCCCGGCCAACGATGCGCCGGGCCGACGGCGGCGATCCGTTGCACGACGCGCTCCGGCCCGCCGAGGCGCGCATGCTCGAAGGCGACGATGCGGAGCTTGCCGGCGACTGCATCCATCAACTCGCTGGGCCGCAGCAGGAACTCCGGATGCGAGGGTTTTCCGAGCTTTTCCTGGCCGATTGCGAACGTCTCGTAGATCAGGATGCCGTCCGGGGCGACCGCGGCGATGATGTCGGGCAGGATCGGGCGCCAGAGATAGTTGGTGACGATGACGCCGTCGAACTGCTGGCCGCGGAACGGAAGTGGTCGCCCGTCCTCGAGGTCCGCCTCGATCAACTCGAGGGTCTGGGCGTTCTGGAACTGGCTGGCTTCAGCGATGTCGCGGTCGATGCCGACAATGCGCTTACCCGAGGACATGCCGAGGGAGAAATGCCGCCCAGCGCCGCAGGCGACGTCCAGGACGCGGCCCTTGTGCTTGATGCCTGGGTAAAAACGGACAACCCAGTCGGAAGGTTGCCTCGGCTTGAGGCGCTGTGAACGACGATCACGCATATGTGCACCTCTCTAAACAATTGTCTTAGCTTGTGCGCGCGCCATATAAGAGCCCATGCCGCAATCGAACTCACTTCCCTTTGTAAAAATGAACGGTCTTGGCAACAAGATCGTCGTGGTCGATCTGCGTGCCTCGTCGCGTGTTCTGAGCGGTTCGGAGGCGCGTGCGATCGCGGCGGCGCCGCGCTCCGTGTTCGACCAGATGATGGTGCTGCACGCGCCGAAGACGCCCGGCACCGACGCCTATGTGCGCATCTATAATACCGACGGCTCGCTGGCCGGAGCCTGCGGCAACGGCATGCGTTGCGTCGCGTGGCATGCCGCGAGCGAGACCGGCCGCAAGACCTTCAAGTTCGAGACCGCGGCTGGCGTGCTGGATGCCTTCGTCGAGAGCATCGACCACATCACCGTCGACATGGGCGAGCCGCGCTTCGGCTGGGCCGATATCCCGCTGGCTGAACCGTTCCACGACACCAAGACGATCGAGTTGCAGATCGGCCCGATCGACAACCCGGTGCTGCATTCGCCGTCCGTCGTCAACGTCGGCAACCCGCACGCCGTGTTCTGGGTCACGGACGTCAGCGCGCACCGCCTCGACCGCAACGGGCCGCTGCTGGAAAACCACCCGATCTTTCCGGATCGCGCCAACATTTCGCTGGCGCAGGTGACGTCGGAGTCGACGATCCTGCTGCGCACGTGGGAGCGCGGCGCCGGCCTGACGCAAGCCTGCGGCTCGGCTGCCTGCGCGGCGGCCGTGTGCGCAGCGCGCAAGAAGTACACCGGCCGCCAGGTGACCGTGACCTTGCCGGGCGGCCCGCTGCACATCGATTGGCGACAGGACAATCACATCCACATGACGGGTCCAGCGACGTTCGAATACACCGGCAGTTTGGATCTCGCAGCACTGATGCGGGAGGGCGTCTAGCCACCTCCGCATGTCCAGCCCGTCACAGGAAACCGCCGCAGAGCCGCGCCTGATCACGCTCGGCTGTCGCTTGAACACCTACGAGTCCGAGGTGATGCGCCGGCATGCGCTGGCTGCTGGCATCGACAACGCCGTCATCATCAACACCTGCGCGGTCACCAGCGAAGCCGTGCGCCAGGCAACGCAAACGATCCGGCGGATGCGGCGCGAGAACCCGCAAGCGCGCATCATCGTAACCGGTTGCGCAGCCCAGACCGACCCGGACCGGTTCGCCGCGATGGCCGAGGTCGATCATGTCATCGGCAATGGCGACAAGACACGACGCGAGACCTGGGATGCGCTCGCGATCGGTGCGACTGAACGCATTCGCGTCAGCGACATCATGGCGGTTCACGAGACGGTCGAACCCTTGGTTGCCAGCAACTTAGTTGCCAGCAACTTGGTTTCCGGTGTCGGCAGCCGCGCCCGCGCCATTGTCCAGGTGCAGAACGGCTGCGATCACCGTTGCACATTCTGCATCATCCCGTTCGGGCGCGGTCCATCGCGTTCGGTGACGGCTGGCGAGGTCGTGCGCCAGATCCGCCGTCTGGTCGAGCAGGGTTACGCCGAGGTGGTGCTGACCGGCGTCGACGTGACCTCCTATGGCGCCGATTTGCCGGGCGAGATGCGCCTTGGCCGGTTGGTGCGTCAGATCCTGCGGCAAGTACCGCAGTTGGCGCGCCTTCGGCTCTCCTCGATCGATCAGGTCGAGGCCGACGCCGACCTGCTCGCCGCACTCGCCGACGAGCCGCGCCTGATGCCGCATCTGCACCTCTCGTTGCAGGCCGGCGATGACATGATCCTGACGCGCATGAAGCGACGTCACCGGCGTGACGACGCGATCCGTTTCTGCGCCGAAGCGCGACGGTTGCGCCCCGACATCGCCTTTGGCGCCGATCTGATCGCTGGCTTTCCGACGGAGAGCGAGGCCATGTTCCAGCAGTCCCTCGATCTCGTCGATGCCTGCGATCTGGCTTATCTGCATGTTTTTCCGTTCTCGCCAAGGCATGGAACCCCGGCTGCGCGCATGCCGCAGGTGGCGCGTCCGGTGGTGAAGGAGCGCGCCGCGCGGCTGCGCGAAAAGGGCGCCGAGGTCCGCGTCCGCCACCTCACGCAACACATAGGACGCATGGAGGATGTGCTGATGGAGCGGAATGGTGTCGGCCGCACGCCGGATTTCAGCTTGATCGACGTGTCGGGCGCAGCCTTCGGCAGCCTTGTCCGCTCGCGTGTCGTTGGCGTCGCAGATGCGCGTCTCATCGGCGAGGTGATCGCGTGAGCGAAACCACAGAAAAGAAGCGCGGATTGTTCGGTCGTATTTTCGGCCGCGGTGTGGCGCCGCCGGATCCCGAGACCGTCGTGCCGACTGTCCAGGATGAAGCCTTGGATAAAGGCACCTCGCCAGCGTCCGGGCCAGATCCCATCGAGATCGTTGCGCGCTCGCTGCGGCCAAGCCCGGTCGAGCAGGCGGAGCCGATCGTTCTCGCACCAGTCCAAGACATCGACGTTGGCGCGCCGATCATCGAGGCGGTCGCGGCTCCAGCCCATGTGCCGATTGAGTCGAAGGTGCTGCAACCGTCCGCACCCGCAGAGCCAGCGCCGAAAAAAAGCTGGCTCCAGCGCCTGAAATCAGGCCTTGCCAAGACCTCGTCAAAACTGACAGAGGGGATCACCGGGCTTTTCACGAAAAAGAAGCTCGACGCCGGTACACTCGACGAACTGGAAGATTTATTGATCCAGGCAGATCTGGGCGTCGACACGGCCATGCGCATTACCGGCGAGCTCTCGAAAAGCCGATACGAGAAGGGCATCTCGCCCGAGGACGTGAAAGCCGTCCTCGCCGGCGAAGTCGAGCGCGTGCTCGCGCCGGTTGCAAAGCCACTCGTCGTCGACAAGGCCAATCGCCCGCACGTGATCCTGGTCGTCGGTGTCAACGGATCCGGCAAGACCACGACGATCGGCAAACTCGCCGCCCAGTTCAAATCCGAGGGCCGCACCGTCATGATGGCCGCCGGCGACACCTTCCGGGCAGCTGCCATCGAGCAACTCCAGATCTGGGGCGAACGCACCAATACGCCGGTTATAGCCCGGGCGGAGGGATCAGATGCGTCAGGTCTCGCATTCGATGCCATGAAAGAGGCGCAAGCCGCGAATATAGATGTGCTCCTGATCGACACAGCGGGCCGGCTGCAGAACAAGGTGGCCCTCATGAGCGAGTTGGAGAAGGTGGTGCGGGTGATCAAGAAGAACGCGCCGGATGCCCCGCACGACGTGCTGCTCGTGCTCGATGCGACAACGGGTCAGAATGCCCTCTCGCAGGTCGAGGTGTTCCGTGAGAAGGCTGGCGTCACGGGGCTCGTGATGACCAAGCTCGATGGTACGGCGCGCGGCGGTATTCTGGTTGCGATTGCAGCCAAATACGGGGTGCCGGTACATGCGATCGGCGTCGGCGAAAGTGTGGATGATCTGCAACCGTTCGACGCAAGGGAGTTCGCACGTGCTATCGCTGAGAGTTGATCCGTCAGGTCAAGAAATCAGAAAAAGCTGACAAGCCATTCAAATGGCTATACGATCATCGGGACAGGTGGACGAGACAATGACCGAGCGCAAGCGCTGGTACCCATTCAACGCCGAGCAGACACTGAACATCCTCAGTGAGATGGGCCCCATCTTCACGATGTTCATCGTGAACTTCGCCTTCGGCATCGAGGCGGGTGTTTTGTCGTTGGTGTGCACCACAGTGCTGGCTCTGACGGCGTCGTTGCTCGTGTTGCGGCGCCCGCCGATCATGCCGTTCATAGCCGGCGCCGTGACGGTCACGTTCGGCACGCTTGCCTATGTCACCGGCGACCCGATGTGGGTGCAGATCAAGGTGACGATATTCAACGCGCTGGTTGCCGTGCTGCTGTTCGGCGGCCTGATGCGCCGGAAGTACTTCTTCGAGTTCGTGTTCGGCAGGACGTTCGCCTACTCCGAGCGCGGCTGGTACCTGTTGACCCGCAATGTGGCATACTTCTTCTTGATCACGGCCATCGCCAACGAAGCAGTGCGAATTGGCTTCGCCAGCGCCCAGATACCATGCCCGAAGCAGTGGACCTGGCTGATGGGTAAACCGACGCTGAACGGCCTCGACGTCTGGATGATTTTCAAGCTGTTCATCGTGATGCCGCTGACCTCGATCTACCTGATCTGGCAAGTCCGCCTGATGCAGAAGTATCGACTGCCTCTGGACATCAAGAAGTAATCAGCGATCCAGCGCATTCCAGGAGGGCCGCAGTCAGCGGACCTTCGATGCATTTGTCACTTGTAGAGCAATGAGAACACATGACATCCCCAGATCCCAAATCAGGCGGGGAGGCTCAGGTCGATGCCAAGCAACTCCTCAAGCTCGCCATCGATCTCCTGCCGTTGCTGATTTTCTTCGGTACCTACATGACTCTCGGGATTCAGTGGGCGACAGGGGTTCTGATGGTCACCAGCGTCATCTCGATGGCGCTGTCCTGGTACTTCCTTGGCCACATCTCGATGTCTTTGCTTTTGAGCACGCTGCTGGTGATCGGTTTTGGCGCTCTGACGCTCTTCTTCAACGATCCTCGCTTCATCAAGATGAAGCCGACGATCGTCTACCTGCTGTTTGCCACAGCCTTGTTTGGCGGATTGTTGGCGGGCAAGCCGATGCTGCAATGGTTGCTCGGAGAAGCGCTGCAACTCACCCATTCAGGCTGGGTCAAGCTGTCGGTGAGGTGGGGCTTCTTTTTCGTCGCCATGGCCGGCCTCAACGAGATCATCTGGCGCATGTTCAGCGAAACGACCTGGGCAACGTTCAAGGTTTTCGGCTTTCTTCCGCTCACATTGATTTTCTTCGCGTCCCAGTACGGTTTGATCGAGCGGCACCGCATCGTGCCAGACACAACCGTCCCGGATACAACCGACAAATCCGCACGTTGAACGACCGTGATTTTCCTTTGCCTGCAATCATTTGTCACAGACCAGAAGAAAGACAGCTTGTAAAATAGCGATATGGACGGTATTTTCGTTTTGTCGTAGGATGTGTTTATCCCAAGAGGCGGGTGATTGCCTGCGCTCAAGAATAACAGAAGCACCGTCCACACAGATGTCGAACAAAAAATTGGATATGATCAAGCGCGATACAACCAGTCGACTGGAAAAGTCGCCAATCCATCTGTTGCACCGTGCGGGTCAATGCGCGGGAGACATATTTGCGGCCGAGATCGGTGAGACCGATCTGACGCCACGCCAGTTCGCAGTTCTGCATACGGTGTCGCTGAACGAGGGCCTGAGCCAGACGGACTTGGTCGAACAGACCGGAGTCGATCGCTCGACGCTCGCGGATATCGTTCGGCGCATGCTGAAAAAGGGCCTGCTCCAGCGCCGGCGCACCAAGGAAGATGCGCGTGCTTATGCCGTCAAACTGACGGACGAAGGCTGGCGCGTGCTCAAGGTCGCCGACCCCGTGGTCAGGCGCGTCGACGAACGGATCCTGTCGGCACTTTCGGCTAAGCAGCGTGACCAACTGCTGTCGGACTTGGCGTCGATCGTAGCAACGCTGTCGCAGGCGCCACCACCAGGCAGCCGCCGCGGTTAATGGGCGGTTCAGGCGAGGGGCCGAAAGGCCCGGCAATATGCGCCTGAAATCGTCGCGTTAGCTTGCCGCCTCGGCAGCAATGCCGCGGGCGGCTATATCCACGATGAAGCGCACCTGCTCCTCGATCTCCTCGCGCAGCCGTCCACCGAGTCGGTTGTCGAGCGCGAGTGCCACAATGCCGTGCACGGCGCCAAACAGCGCGCGCGCCATCTTGGCCCGCTGCTCGCCTGGTCGCACGATGTCAGCCAGCACGCATTCGATCAGTGCGAGCAACCGCGCTTGATCCTCGAGGTATGAGGCCGGGACCTCGCTACCCTCCGGTCGCCGGTACTTGAAGACCGCTTCCCAGGGGCGCTGGGTTTCCAACGCAAATCGCATGTAAGCGATCGCAAGCGCCAACAAGCGATCCCGAACCGACTGACCTTTGGCCGCCTCCAACGCCGTTGATAGCGCGTGCCCCATTGCGGCGAGCGTCGCCGAGTTCGCATCCACGATCAGCCCGTCGATGTCACCGAAGATGTTGTAGAGCGTGCCGACCGAGCAATCGGCCTCCTTGGCGATGCGTCGCGCCTGCAAGGCATCCAGGCCTTCCGCTTCCAGAATGCGACAGGCGCGCACGAGGATCTCCTTGCGCAGGCGCTCACGGTAGCTTGGCTCGCTCATGTCTCTCTCCGGTCGCCTCGGCGCGTGTCCCGTCTTGCAATAACCGACGAAAACCCGCCGTCGCAATTTCTGGTCGGTAATTGCGAGGTACCACAACTACGCGTCATGCTGGCAGCCCGCGGTTGGCATCTCGTTAACCACGCAGACATTGTTCTGAACTGGAATCATTTTTCGGGTTGAACTAGGTTCATTGCCGAGTTACAACACTCGTATGAACTGAGTTCAAGGGCAAGCCGAGCGGTTCGAAACCGACGGGCAAGGCCAAGCCTGGAACTCAAATCCGGCCGCAGAGCCAACTGCGGATGCTCATTCCACCAACGCGTCTGTTCGTAGAGTAGCGAGGAAAATGTCATGTTGAGGATCTTCACCACCCTGGTCCGCGGAGCTGCAGCCGAGGCTGAGCAAGCGGTGTTCGATGCGAATGCCATTCGCATTCTCGAGCAGCAGCTGCGCGAGGCAGCCGGCGCGCTCGAATACTCCAAGCGCGAGCTTGCTTGCGCGATGGCGCACCGGGCATCCGAGGCCCGCGCGGCTGAGGCACTGGAAGCCCGCCGCGCCGAACTCGAGCAGGCAGCCGTCGAAGCCCTCGCCGGTGGCCGCGAGGACCTGGCGAACGATGCCGCGACGGTCATCGCCGCGACCGAGGACGAGCTTAACGAACGCCGTGCCGCGAGCAAGCGCTTCGATACCGACATCGCGCGGCTGCGCATGCTCTCGGACAACGGCCGCAAGCGCCTGGCCGAGTTGCGTCGTGGCCTCGAGATGGCCCGCGCGCAGGAAGCGCTGCGGCGTGCCGGCGCCAACGGCCGGCGTGCGCTGGCCACCGGCTCGGGTGCTCTCCGCGAAGCCGAGGCGACGCTCGCCAAGATCCGCGAGAAGCACATGCATTCCGATGATTTCGCCGAGGCTTGCGAGGTGCTCGAAGCCGACACCGCCGAACGTGCCATCGACAAGCGGATGGCGGAAGCCGGCTTCGGGCCGAATCTCAAGACCAAGCCGACTGATGTCCTGGAGCGCTTGAAACGCAAGCAAGCAGGGACGTCGGCGGCGGCGGCCAATCCGCCGAAACCCGAGCCCAAGTGAGCGCACTCATGGACACCCAGAATCTCCGCCGCATTGCCCGCACCACTGCCACCGTCACCCAATCCTCCATCCAACCCGAACCGATGAGCTATTCCATGAACAGCATGCACAACGCGCCCACGTCCAACACCAGCGCCTGGCTGACTTTCACTTACGCCCAGTTCGGCGCCGCCGCACTGATGACCGCCGTCGGCATCTGGGCCATGCCCGTCGATCTGATGGTGAAAGGCTACCTGATGATGTCGAGCGTGTTCCTGGTCGGCTCGACCTTCACGCTGGCAAAGACTGTGCGCGACGAGCACGAGGCGAAGCGCTTCGCGAGCCGCATCGAGGAAGCCCGCACCGAGAAGCTGCTGATGGAGGTCGGCCGCACCTGAGGCGCGCTGCCGCCCTAACAGCTCACCCAATACTCTCCACGAACGCGAACGGCGGGCCTCGTTGCCCGCCGATTTTTTCTGTCAGCTCTGTTCGCCCTACCGCGTTTGCCGCTCGACGCGACGCTCCGGCGCCGGCGCCTCGCGCAACTTCATCGCCATGATGGCGATCGTCTTGACGTAGACCTCGGCCTTGTTCCATTCGCGGATGACGGCGAAGTTCGGCGTGCCCTCGTTCCAGGGCTGGCCCGGCAGCCAACCGTGGCCTTTGATGAAGTTCGCGGTCGAGGCCAGCATGTCTGGCACGGAGCGGAACAGATCGCGGCGGCCGTCGCCGTCGAAATCGACCGCGTACTTGTCGTACGACGCCGGCAGGAACTGCATCGGGCCGATCTCGCCGGCCCAGCCGCCGCGCATCTGCGCTGAGGGAATGTCACCGCGGTCGATGATGCGCAGCGCCGCCACGAGTTCCTTGCGGAAGAAGTCCGTGCGCCGGCAATCATAGGCGAGCGTCGCGATCGACTGCACGATCGAGAATTTGCCGCCACCGTCCGAGCCGTAGTTCGTCTCGAGGCCCCAGATCGCCATCAGGATCTCGCGTGGCACGCCGAAGCGCTTCTCGATGCGATCGAGCAGGGCTGCGTTCTGCTGCATGCGTTGGCGCCCTTTCGAGAGCAGCGAGCTCGAAACGCGGCGTGCATAGAACTCTTCGAACGACAGCTTGAACGAGCGCTGGCCGCGGTCGAGGCTGATGACTTTGCTGTCGTAGCCGATGCCCGACAGGGCCGCGTTGGCGGTTGCCGCCGAGATGCCCTGCTTGGTCGCCTCGGCCTTGTACTGGCCGATCCAGCGATCGAAGCCGGCGCCGTCGTTGCCGCAAGGCTGTGCGGCTGCGGGCGCGACCCCGGCGGCGAGGCCTGCGAGCAGCGTCAGGGCCGTTAAATTGATGCGGAGTTGCTTCAGCATGATCACGTCAACCTCGTGGGTGCGCGCTATTGGGATGCGTGCTGTTCGAGCGGCGTAGTGAACGGGAACTTTGTCGGCAGATTGTGGCGCTATGCAAGGGTGCCGAAGCGCCACCGAAGAACAACCGTGCACGGCCGTCAATCCCAGACTTTAACAAGATCTTAATTTAACACTTCGACGGTTAAACATGCCTTTAGGGTTCGTTCGACTAACAAGATCTTATCGGTTACAAATTCCTCAAGTTAAATCGCTGTTGACCGAGACCGAACCCACCCCATGGACCTTCAAGCAGCTTCACGTCTGACCAGTTTGAGCAGCCGGCTCACGAAAGTCGGCGCGTTCCTCTGCTTCGTTTTGGCTTGCGGCATCCTGATCACGTCGCTCGCTGTCCCAACGGGTTCGAACACCACCACCTCGGTCCGAGCACTGCAAGTTTTAACCGCCCGGTAACGGGCGGTGGCGGGCCGGCGCCTCATCCGGCCAATTGGTTTCATTCCCACTGCGCTTCACAGTCTCTCTCGCTTCACTGTCTCCACTGACTCTCTCTCACTTCACTGTCTCTCCTCCGCAAAACTGAAACGGCCCCTCCTCCACCGGACGAGGGGCCGCTTTTTTGCGTGGCGGTTTGCATCGCCTCGACGATGACCGCTTACGCGGCGGCCGGGAAATCGAGCTTGAAGCCGTGCGCGTCGGCCAGTGCCTTCACCGCCTTCGCCACCTCCTCCGGTGGCATCTCGGTAAATGGTGGACGCAGATCGGCCCATGCCGGGTCCTCGCGATAGTGCGCGATCAACGCCTTGATCATCGGGATCATCGGGTAGGACTGTACGGCCTTGCGCAGCGCCGTTATCTCGCCTTGCAGCCGGTCGGCGTCAGGCCCCTGCCAGTTGTCGTAAACCTTGCGGATGGCCTTGGCTGAGATGTTGGCCGTCGCGGAAATGCAGCCAGCGGCGCCGTTCCGCAAGCCATCGAGCAGGAACACCTCGGAGCCCGGGAACACCTCGAAGTCCGGAAAGGCATCGAGGATGGCCTTGGTGTTCGACCAGTCGCCCGAGCTGTCCTTGAGCCCGACGACGGTCCTCGGGAACTCCTTGCGCAAACGCTCGATCAGCGTCAGCGGGAAACCGACCTGAGCGATCGGCGGGATGTGGTAGAGGTAGACCTTCAAGGCGTCGTCGGCCACCTCCTCGATCACCTCGGCGAAAAAGCGGAAGAGGCCCTCCTCGCTGGGGTTCTTGTAGTAGAACGGCGGCAGCATCAGCACGCCACCACAGCCGAGTTCGACGGCATGCTCGGCAAGGATGATGGCGTCCGCGACGGCGCACGAGCCGGTGCCCGGCATCAGTTTTTTCGGATCGATTTCGGCATCGACCAACTCCTCGAGCAGTTCCATGCGCTCATCGAGGCCGATCGAATTGCCCTCGCTCGTGGTGCCGAACGGCGCTAGCGCCGTGCAGCCATCCTGAAGCAGCCACTCGCAATGCTCGACGAACCGGTCGAGATCGGGCGCGCCATCCTCGCCGAACGGCGTCACCACCGGCGCGATCACGCCGGAAAAAATCGGATTGTCCTTCATGTCCTACCCCAGGTGTTTCGTTTGTTCGTTCGGTGCGAATGTGAATGGAAATCGGCCACGGACAAGCGTTGCGGCCAAGCATACATGGCGCGTGGCCGGAAATTGCGTCGAGCCGGTACTCGCGCGCCGCCTTATGGCATCGGGATGCCCGGCTGCTTCACCGGCACATCGTAGCCCTTCTGGGTCGCGGGCTTTGCCGCAATCGCCTTGTACCAGCGCAAGACGTTGGAATACTGGTTCAGGTCGATCGTCTGCCACTCGAAGCGCGAGATCCACGGCCAGATCGAGATGTCGGCGATCGAATAGGCGCCGGCGACGTACTCCGCCTTCGCCAGCTGCCGGTCGAGCACACCATAGAGGCGATGCGCCTCCTTCAGGTACCGTTCCTCGGCGTAAGGAGCCTTGCCCTTGTTGTACTTCACGAAGTGATGCACCTGGCCGAGCATGGGGCCGACGCCGCCCATCTGCCACATCAGCCACTGCGTCGTTTCCCAGCGCGCCTTCGGATCTTTCGAGCAGAGCTTGCCGGTCTTATCGGCGAGGTACATCAGGATAGCACCGGATTCAAACAGCGACAGCCCATTGTCGCGGTCGACGATCGCCGGTATGCGGTTGTTCGGCGAGATCTTCAGGAAATCCGGCTTGAACTGTTCGTCCTTCGAGATATCGACGGCGTGCACCGTGTAGGGCAGTCCCATTTCCTCGAGCGCGATGGAAACTTTGCGCCCGTTCGGCGTGGACCAAGTATACAGATCGATCATGGACGGCTCCTCGGGTGCTTTGCGCGATCAAATGATTGGCGCAAAGGGTACCCGTCCCGGCCCTGCGGGGCAATGGGCAGCGCGGGTCAGCACTGGAAGTGTCCACGCATGGAGGATTGGACCCGGGCATGCCACCCTCGACGCGTGGCTCACCCTTGCCACCGGCCGTTGTTCCCGGCCATAAAGCCTGACAATCGCAATGTTCGCCGACGCAGCGCGCATTGCCGAAAAAACAGGCCGCACCTTCGGTTAGGAGCCCTCCGTGACGAAATCGCATGTCGTAATCATCGACCACCATCCCGGCCGCAACAGCCAGACCATCGGGCTTGCGCGCGAACTCGGAACCGATCCGGACCTCATCCACGAGCCGTCGGTCGGCGTGGTCGGCACGAAAGGCGACAGCCAGTGCTATCTCGGCGTCCTATCCAAGGTGGACGCTATCCATGCGCGCCTCAAGAGCCGCATCGGCAAGGGTCCCGGCCTGCTCAAACTGCGCCTCGTCCAGCCGGAGTACACGATCGCCACGTCCGACGGCATCCGTAACGGCACGCGCGAAATGCGCTATTCGTTGATCGGCCGCGAAGTGACGCACGACGCGCTCTGTGAGCATCTGAGCGCCACGGGCCTTGCCGGTACGATCGCGGTCGTCGCCTGCGACAAACCGCCGGTCGGCACGCTCGCAGCTCTGCTCGAGCACAACCAGGCCGCGATCATCATGTCGGACGGCCCGATCCACCCCGGCACCGACCCGAAGACGGGAGAGACGATCGATCTCGTCAGCGCCTACCAGGTCGCCGGGCACCCCGACGCCGCGCACCGCCATCACATCGCCTGCCACGCCTGCCCCGGCTTTGGCAGTTGCGGCGGCATGTTCACCTATAACACCATGCAGACGTTCATCGGCGTCGTCGGCATGCAGCCGCTGCACATGGTGGCGCCGCCATCAGACGACCCGCGCCGGCTGAATGAGTTCCCGGCCGAACTGGTCGACCTGCTCGCGCGTATGATCGAGAAAGGGTTGAAGCCGCGCGACATCGTCGGGCGCGATTCGCTCCGCAACGCGGTCATCGTTGCCATGGCCATCGGCGGCTCGACCAACGTGACGTTGCATGCGCCGGAAATCGCGCGTGCCGCCGGTTACGCCGACTTCTGGAAGGACGTCATGACGCCGGAGGAGTTCAATCACCTCTCGCAGCACGTCGTTCCCGTGCTCACCGACGCGCGGCCCTACGGCAAATATTCGATGATCGACATCGACAAGGTCGGCGGCGTGCAGGTGATCGTCCGCGAACTGCTGGAGGCAGGTCTGCTCAATGGCGATGTCATGACCTGCACGGGGGAAACCCTCAGTGCACAGGTCGAGCGCCTCGGCGCCAGGCGCGCAGACGGCAAGGTCGTCTATTCCGTCGCGAAGCCCTACAAGCCGACCGGCGGCCTGCGTGTGCTCGGCGGCAACCTGTCGCCGGACTTCTCAGCGATCCTGAAGCTCGCCGGCGTCGAAGGCGGGCTCGAGGGCAACATGTTCCGCGGCAAGGCGCGCGTCTTCGAAGGCGAACAGGCCCTGATCGCTGCGCTCGACACGGCGCCCGGTCAGTTCCAGAACAATGACATCGTCATCGTGCGCTACGAGGGCCCGAGCGGCGCACCGGGGATGCCGGAAATGCTCGATCCCACATCGCGCATCACGACGCTCTGCCGTGAGCGCGGGATCGTCGTTGGACTGATGACGGACGCGCGCTTTTCCGGCGGCTCGGTCGGCCTCGTCATCGGCCACGTCGGCCCGGAAGCAGCACTCGGCGGCCCGATCGCGTTCATTGAGGACGGCGATGAGATCGTCATCGACCTGAACAAGAACGAGCTCAACTGCTCGGCGTTGTCTGATCCTGCCACGCACAAGAAGCGCAAGGTGGCGTGGGAGAAAGTGGTTGCGGACAACGGCGGCGTCCACCCCAACTGCGGTATCGCCGACACCCGCCTGCTTCACCGCGCACGCCATACCGCCGTCCCGGCCACCCGCGGCGGCGGCATGCATCCGAACCGCGAGGTTTGGGTGCGCGAACCGCGGAAGGCGGAACGGTCAGCGTTCGTGCCGACCAACAAGCACCGGCCGGAAACGAAGAAGGCCTTCTGAGCGACGGCAGGTTGGCGCGCAGGCCGAGCAGCGGACAAACGCGCTCGGCCATCCCGGACGAGTGGGCGCCGCTCGCGCCGGTCAAAACAACCGCACGGCCAATATCCAGCCGGTCACGAACAGCGGCGACAGGATTGTCGAGACCACGATCGAGGTCGAGATGAACTCGAATTCGGTTTTGTACTCGGCCGCGAAGATGCTGATCAGCACCCCGACCGGCGTCGCGGTCGCGACCACGATCACGTCGGTCACGTCGCGCGGCAGGCTCATGGTCGCGCAGATCCACCAGGTGATAGCCGGCGCTGCCAGGAACTTGAGGGACTGCACCAGGATCTGCGGTCCCCATTCGATTTTCACCGCATTGGTTGCGGCCACCTGCGCGCCGAGCGTGTAGAGCGCGAGGGGCGTGAAAATCGTGCCGAGCATCTCGATCGGTTGCTGGATCAATGTGGGAATGCGGATTTCGAAGCCGCGCAGCAGCAGGCCGATGACGATCGAGGGGATCAGCGGCGTCTCGAACACGGTGCGCAGTTTCGCCAGCACGCTGCCACCGGACGGCGCCAGCATCCACACACCGACTGTACAAGTCAGCGTCGCCATCAGCGCCGCCAGCACCGATTGATGAATGAGGAAATCCGGCCCGAACGCCAACAACGTCACCGGCACGCCGAAGAAACCGACGTTGGCGTAGGCGGTGGCCAAACCCATCACCGGGCCGAGGCCATGCCGCATGCGGAATAGCATCGCCGCCAGCCAGCCGATCGGGATCAGGATCAGAAACTGCACGATACCGAAGTAGAACACCGGCCAGACGACCGAGATCGGCTGCTTGCCGCTCGATAGGAAATGCACGAAGAACGCCGGCATCACGACGTAGACCTGCAGCCGGTTCAGCGTGCCGACATCAAGCTTCAGCCGCGGTTGCAGCAGCCAGCCGAGCGCCACCATCACGACGATCGGCAGCGTCACCTTGGTCAGGATGTCGAGGAAAAGCGCCATCGGCCGGGGTCGAATCATCTGGGAGCGTGGCCGGTCCCACCAACCGGGCGGCACCTTATGGCCGCTCCGTGTGCTCCGAGCAAGGCCGCAGGCAAGGTCTCAGAGCGTCATCGTCTGCATGGCTCGCGAGCGTCGATCCAACAATCGAACCCGGTGCCGCCCCTCCCCGGATCAAGTGTCCGGGCTCCCCCGGGCTAACCGTCTCCCGGTTCAAGAGCCGGAACCGGGGAGAGCGACGACGGCACGCGGCCACGCCGGTGCACCGCACACGTCCCGGCGCACCCTCACGCATGCCCAAGATAGATCCGCTGCACGTCGGCGTTGCCGGCGAGGTCGGCGGCTTTGCCGGAGAGCACGCTGTGGCCGACCTGCAGCACGTAGGCGTAGTCCGAGACTTCGAGCGCCAGGTCGACCGACTGCTCGGCGAGCAGGATCGTGAGGCCTTCCTTGTGCAGCCGCTGGAACGTCTCGTACATGGTCTCGACGATAGCAGGTGCCAGGCCGAGGCTCGGCTCGTCCAGCAGCAGGAGGCGCGGCGCGCTCATCAAGGCGCGACCGACGGCAAGCATCTGCCGCTCGCCGCCGGACATGGTGCCGGCGCGTTGCCGACGACGTTCCGCCAGTCGCGGGAAGATCGCGTAGACCTTCTCCAGCAGTTGCGGCGCCTTGGACTTGTCGGCCAGTGGCGTCGCGCCGAGCATCAGATTGCTCTCGACGGACTGCTGCACGAACAGCCGCCAGCCCTCCGGCGACAGTGCAAGCCCCTTTCGGACGATGGCGTAGGCGGGCTGCCCCGCGACCTCGTCGCCTGAAAACGTGATGCTGCCTTTGCTCGCCGGCACGATCCCGGCGATGGCGTTGAGCGTCGTCGTCTTGCCGGCGCCATTCGAGCCGAGAAGCGCCACGACGCCACCCTGCGGCACTTCCAGCGAAACGTCGGCGACACCGATCAGGTCGCCGTAACGCACCTCGAGATTTGTCACTTTCAGCAGCGGTGCGCCAGCCTTGCCGCTCATGGATTGCCCTTTGCCATCTGCCGTGCTTTCCGGCGGCCGAGATAGGCCTCGATCACGCGCTCGTTCGTCGTCACCTCACGCGGCGTGCCGCGGGCGATCTCCTTGCCCTGGTGGAAGACGATGACGCGGCTGGTCAGGGAGACGATCACTTCCATGATGTGCTCGACGATCACGAGCGTGATGCCGGTGCCGTGAATCTTGCGCACGAGATCGATGGCCGATTTCACCTCGGTCGGAGTGAGGCCGGCCATGGCTTCGTCCAGCAGCAGCACCTTCGGCTCGCTGGCGAGGGCGCGGGCGATTTCGAGGCGTTTGCGACCGGGGGTGCCGAGGCTCTTGGCCGGTGCGTCGATGACACTGCTGAGACCGACGCGCTCGACGACGGCGCGCGCGGCATCCCGAGCCTTGGCGGCTTCCGGATAGCGCAAGAATGCGCCGATCATGACGTTGTCCAGCACCGACATGGATTCGAACGTCAGCGGCACCTGGAATGTACGCGCAAGGCCGAGCTGCGCGCGGGCCTCGGGCGGCAGCTTCGTCACGTCCTGGCCCTGGAACAGGACCTGGCCTGATGTCGCCACCAGATCGCCGGTGAGGCAATTGAAGAACGTCGACTTGCCGGCGCCATTCGGGCCGATCAGGCCCAGGATCTCGCCTTCCTCGACCGTGACCGAGGCATCGTCGACGGCCTTGAAGGCGCCGAAGGCCATTGTCACATGGCGTGCATCAAGCAGCATCAGATGCTCCGACCCTTGTAGGCGCCTATGCACAACGCAACCAACACCCCCGGCACCACAATATAGATTCCGTAGTCGACGCGCGTGCAGAACCAAGCCAACGCCGCAGTGCCCGCGAGAATCTGTCCAACTCGGAGCAATTCCTGCTGCGTCGCTCCGAGCAGGCCACCCGGCATGAAGCGAGCAATGATGACGATAATATAACCATAGACGACGAAGGTGAGACCCGCGCCCTTGCCGCCGAGCAGGCTGTTCGAGATCTCCTCGAGCGGCACCAGGATCAGCGCGCCGACAAGGGGGCCGAACAGCAGGCCTGCACCTCCGAGCGCCGCCATGATCAGCATCTTCACCGAGATCAGGATGCCGAGCCCGGACTCCGGATCGATGAAGCCGAACATGGTGAAATAGAGCCCGCCGGCCAATGCCGCCAGTGCCGCCGACAACATGTAGGCATAGAGCTTGTAGCGCCCGACCGCGACGCCGAGCGAGCGTGCCGCCCGCTCGCTGTCCTTGATGGCGCGCAGGTAGAAGCCCATGCGGCTGTTCTCGATCTTCCAGGTCAGCGCCAGGATTGCGACCAGCACGGCGAGGAAGATGTAGTAGTAGGGCATCGACGAGGTGAACGAGAGATCGAGGACCGTGCGCGGGATCGTTGGACCGGTCAGGCCCTGCGCGCCGCCGAGCGTGTCCGATGTCGTCACCAGCACGCGGGCGAGTTCGGCCACCGCGATCGTTGCCATGCTGAAGTAATGGCCCGAGAGCCGCAGCGTTGGACCGCCGATCAACGCCGCGATGCTGGCGCTGACGGCCATGCCGACGGGCACGCCGAAGATCGGGGGCAGGCCCAGATAGTGGTAGCCGAGCACGGCCGAATAGGCACCGACACCGAAGAAGATGGCGTGGCCGACAGACACCTGGCCGGCGTAGCCACCGACGATGTTCCAGGCCGAAGCGCCGATCGCCGCCAGCAGCACCAGCGCACCGAGACGCTGATAGACCGGAAACGGCATCGTCAGGATCGGATAAGCGAGGGCGACGAGCCCGGCAACGGGGAGCAGATATCGGCGCATCACATCTTCCCCATCAGGCCTTGCGGCCGCACCCAGAGCACCAGGACGAAAAGGATGTAGACGATGACATCCTTGTAGACCGGGCCGATCAAATAGGCCGACAGCGACTCAACGAGGCCGATCAGCAAGCCCGCGACCAGCGCCCCAGGCACGCTGCCGAACCCGCCGAGCGATACGGTGACGAAGGCGATGATGGCGAGCGTCTCGCCGACCGTCGGCGACGTGTAGAAGAACATCGCGATCAGTGCGCCGGCGATGCCTGTGGCACCGGCAGCCAGTGCCCAGGCGGCGGCTTGCATGTGCTCGGGCCGGATCCCCATCAGCTGCGCGGCGGTTGCGTCTTCGGACACCGCCAGCATGCGGCTGCCGAGCGAGGTGCGCGTCAGGATCAGGTGCAGGCCGAGCGTCACGAGCAGCGCGACCACACCGGCGAGCAGGCGGGACGCGTCAATGCGCAGGTCGCCGATGATGAAGGGGGGACCAAGTATGGTGTCCGGCAGGGTGCGGAAGTCCGAGCCGAAGTACCAGAAGGCGGAATACCGCAGAAACAGGGCCAGCCCGAAGGTGCCCAGAATCTGCGCCAGCATCGGCCCCTTCATGATATGGCGCACGAGCAGGAAATAGCAGGCCACACCGAGCGATGCGAGCACCATTGCCGCGATCGGCATGGCGACCGCCGGCCCACCACCGAGCGAGGTGAACACCATGAAGGCGACGTACATGGCCAGCATCACGAACTCGCCGTGAGCGAAATTCACGACGTTCATCATGCCCCAGATCAGCGTGAGGCCGGACGAGAATAATGCGTAAACGGCACCGAGCAGCAAGCCGCTGACGATGACTTGGAGGAGAGTGGACATGCAGTTCGCGTGCCTTCCATGCGGCCAGGCAACCCGTTTGGTTGCATGGCTATCTGAACGCATACACGCCGCAACTTAACAACTCTTACGAGTTACCAACCCTTATAGGGCAGGACCATCTCGTTCGTGGCCTTGTCTTTAGGCCACACCGGAACATATTTGCCGGCAGTCATCTGGGTAATCAGGCTCGATCCGAGCACGTTCTGGCCCTTTTCGTCGAACTTGACGCCGTTGTAGCCGACCACCAGTTGCTCGGCCTTGAGGTCGGTTGCCTTGAGTGCGGCCTGGATCTTCGCCGGCTCCGTCGAACCGGCGCGATTGATCGCATCGGCCAGGATCAGCAGGCCCTGCATGGCGCGAGCGGACGCGTCGTCCAGATCGTTGTCGGTCTTCTTCTTGTACATGTCGTAGATGATGGCCGAGACCGAACCGGGCTTGCCGGGCGCGAACGCCGAGCGGCTGATCAGGCCTTCGACCAGGCTGCCGGACGTCTTGACGAACGAAGGGTCATTGAAGCCGGCATCGTCGGCGATCAGGATCGCGGGCTTCCAATTCAGGTCCTTCATCGTCTTGGCATAAAGGATCGCGTCGGATGTATAGGAGATGAAGATCACGACGTCCGGGTTCTTCTCCTTCAACTGCAGCACTTGGGGCTGCACGTCGGTCGTATTGGCGGAATAGGCGATCTGCTGCGTGATCGCGATGCCGTCCTTGGCGAAGACATCCTTGATCACCTTCGAGACGGAATTGCCGTACTCGGTGTTCTCGTTGACGATCGCGATGTTTTCGACCTTGCGACCGGCCGTCTTCTGCTCGCGAATGAGCTGCGAATAGGAGCGCGCAAAGTCCGAGGCGACCGGCGTCGAGCGGAAGAACCACTTGAAGCCGCGCTCGGTGAGGTCGGCGGCAACCGATTCCGGTGTGAGGAAGGGAATGCCGTACTTCTCGGCCATGGCACTGGCTGTCACGGTGATACCGGACTGATAGGCACCGATCAGGGCGACCACTTTCTCCTCGGAGATGAGGCGCAGCGCCTGATTCTGGCCGGCGGCAGGCGTCCCCTGGTTGTCGGCAAAGACAACCTCGATCTTGGCGCCCTTAAGGTTCGGCAAGCCGGCAGTCTCGGCAAGCGGCAACGCCTTGAGATCGGGGTAGGCGCCGTTGATGATCTCGGCGGCAAGTTCGATGGCTGCCTTTGAGGAGTTGCCGGCGCTGGCGGCGTTGCCGCTCAGCGGATAGATGGCGCCGATCTTGATCTTGTCCTGCGCAGCGGCCGGGCTAGCTGCGATTACGGCCAACAGCAAGCTAGCAGCTGACGAACGTCCAATCTTGAAAACCATGCGCGCACTCCCGAAGTCGACCGACTGAACCAAGGCGCGCGCCCGAACCAAGTGCTTCCCTCAAGCACATGGCGGCGTCGGCCAAAGTGCGGCGGAATATGTCACGCACGCTGTGCCAGCGTCCAGCGGACGAACTCCCAAAACTTGAGACTCGTTCCGTTCTATGCCGCGGTGGAGAGTCGCAGGTCCGGCAGGCGAAAGCCTATCGGAGATTGCCGCAGAAGCGCTGGATACGGTGGCAGGCTTCCTCCAGGCTCTTGTTGTCGAGCGCGTATGAGACGCGGAAGAACGGCGACATGGCGAAGGCCGCACCATGCACGCAGGCAACGCCCTCGTCCTCGAGCAATGCCGTGACGAAGTCCGCGTCAGTGTTGATTTTTTTGCCCGACGCCGTGGTCTTGCCGATGGCCCCTGCGCAGGACGGGTAGACGTAAAACGCGCCTTCCGGCTTCGGGCACTTCAAGCCTTTGGCCTGGTTCAGCATCGACACCACGAGATCGCGGCGCTCGCGGAATTTCTCGTTGTTCAGCGGAATGAAGTCCTGCGGACCGTTCAGCGCTTCGACGCCCGCCCATTGCGAAATAGAGCACGGATTGGACGTCGACTGGCTCTGCAACTTGTTCATGTTTTTGATCAGCGGCTCGGGGCCGCCGGCGTAGCCGATGCGCCAGCCCGTCATGCAATAGGCCTTGGACAGGCCGTTCACGGTCAGCGTGCGGTCGTAGAGGCCCGGCTCCACCTGGACGAGTGTATAGAACTTATGCCCATCATAGAGCAGGTGCTCGTACATGTCGTCGGTCATCACCCACACGTGCTTATGCCGCATCAGCACGTCGGTCAGTGCCTTGAGCCCTGCGCGGCTGTAGGCGGCGCCGGTCGGGTTCGACGGCGCGTTGAACATGCACCACTTCGTCTTCGCCGTGATCGCCTTGTCCAGCACCTCGGGGCGCAGCCGGTAGCCGTCCTCGATCGAGCAGTTGGCAAACACCGGCGTGCCGCCGCACAGCTGCACGATGTCGGCATAGGATACCCAGCACGGAGCCGGGATCACCACCTCGTCGCCGGGGTTGATCGTCGCCATCAGCGCGTTGAACAGCACCTGCTTGCCGCCGGAACCGACCGAGATCTGCGAGCGCTTGTACTCGAGGCCGTTCTCGCGCTTGAACTTGCCGGCGATGGCGTCCTTCAACTCGGGGATGCCGTCGATGTCGGTGTACTTGGTCTTGCCCGATTGGATCGCCCGGATCGCGGCGTCTTTGATGTTCTGCGGTGTGTCGAAATCCGGCTCACCCTGCGACAGGATGACCATGTCTTTCCCGGCAGCTGCGAGCGCTCGCGCTTTGACCGAGATGCCCATCGTCGCGGAGAGGCCGATCCGGTTCAAGCTGTCGGAGTAGAAGCCCATGGCACACTGCCTTTCAGGGGGTCCAAATTGCGATTCTGCAATGCCTTGCAATGAGCAAAGCGGCGGGACCATAGGCGCATGAGGTAGGGAGTCAAGCCGCAAGGCCGCGGAAGGGTCGGGATTTCGGGAGTTTGGTGGAGCGCTGGTGGCTTGCCGCGTACGCGTTGGGGCCGAGAGCTGAAGCGTAACTGCGAAGCAGACCTGCCAAGAGCAACCGCTTGCTCCCTACTCAACAGCTCGGGCACGATGTGGCCAGTCCATCCCGCAACAAGCAACGGCACTGCGCGGTAAATGGTAACTGTCATTATTTTAAGATTTCAAGGTCCTATTTTAGTAGGTGACGGGATCAACGGCAACGGCCGCGGACGGGTTCGGGTTTACGAGCGCGCGCAATTCGGCAACGACAGCGGCGGGCTTTGCCCGGCAATGAACGACGTGCGGGATGCTGCGCTCACGAAGACGGACGCGAAGCTCAGCGTCTTCCTCGTAAACAGAGCACTCAATGACGACACCCATCACGGTCGCGCGCTGCACCAGATCCAAGGCGCGCTCCTTTCGATAGGCGGTAACAACTGTCGCCCCTTCGTCAGCAAGGTGATCTTGCAGATCGAGCGCCGAGTCGAAATCGGGTTCGATGATCAGAACGGTAGTGCCCTTGAGATGTGCGCCCATCACGAGTTCCTTTCAAACGAGGTTTCATACACAACGCGCGAACCCGCGACAGGTTCCGGCGTCCGCCGATCTGAAATGGAACTGCGACGTCTAACCGACACACGTCGCCTGTTAGTCGCCCCGTCAAGCCAGCATGCGAACGGTCGGTTCTCTCGCCCACAGACGCGTCGCCGCCTGGTCAAAGAATCGTTCGAGTTCCGACGTCAGGTCGAGAACTGCCTCGTCCGGCGTGATCGCCGCCTTGTCCAGCAAGGGCTCGGCCGAAGGCGACAGTCCGATGGCTTTCAAATGGCCGAACGCCTGCTTGACGAAGTCAATAGCCGCGCCATCATTCAGCAGCTCCGCGCAGCCCTCCTCCGAAAGCACCAGCGCGACGGCGTCGAACAGCACCGACGGCGTGCCGGCGAGCTGTCCGTCAGCCTTCAGCTTCGAGCCGTCCTTCAGGGTCACGCCGCCGATCTTCGGCGCAATGATTTTCACCGACGCTCCCTGAGCCTCGGCACCTTTCTTCAGCGCCTTGATTGTCTTGCCATCAGCACCGTCGGTCACCAAGACGCCCAGCGATCGGCCATCGAGCGAGGCCGGATATTTTCCGATAATACGCAGTGCCGGGGATATTTTCATGTCCTGCGGCTCGGCTGCCGGTCTCGATTTGGCCGGCAGTTCCATGTTCATGCCGTTCGCAACCCGCTGCGCCAGGGCCTCGTCGACGTTGCGGAGATTTCCCATCACACGGCGACGCACATGCTCCAAGGTGACCTTGGACAGCTCGAAGACGAGTGCGCTGGCAAGATGCGCCTGCTCGATATCAGATTGCGAGCGATAAAACAGCCGCGCATGCGAATAGTGGTCGGCGAACGATTCAGGGCGCAGCCGCAGCTTCTGCCCGTCAACCGGCTGACTGACGGTCCGGAAACCGCCTTTCGGATCTTCGCGCGGCCCACCATCCTCGCCGGCATCCGCAAGACTGTTCGGCTCGTAGTTGGCCCGACCCGTGAACACCTGCGTCTGCATCTGACCGTCCCGTTGCATGTTCTGGAACGGGCAGCCTTTGGCACGGTTGATCGGGATCTGATGGAAGTTGACGGTTCCGAGCCGCGACAGTTGTGTGTCCTGGTAGGAGAAGAGCCGACCCTGCAGCAGCGGGTCTTCCGATACGTCGATCCCAGCCGGCATGTTGGTCGGCAGGAACGCCGCCTGCTCAGTTTCGGCAAAGAAGTTATCCGGGTTGCGGTCGAGAACCATGCGTCCGACAAAGCGGATCGGCACGCGTTCTTCTGGGATCACCTTGGTGGCGTCGAGAATGTCGAACGGCAAAGCATCGGCTTCTTTTTGGCTGAGCAGTTGGACACCGAACTGCCATTCGGGGAAGTTCCCGGCGGCGATGGCTTCGTGCAGGTCGCGTCGGTGGTAGTCGGGATCGGCGCCGGCGATCTTCACGGCTTCATCCCAGCACGTCGATTGCGTCCCGAGCTTCGGCCGCCAGTGAAATTTGACGAACGTTGCCTCGTCGTCAGCGTTGAGAAGCCGGAACGTGTTGACGCCAAACCCTTCCATCATGCGCAGAGAGCGCGGGATGGTGCGGTCGGACATGGCCCACATGATCATGTGCGTCGATTCCGGCATTAGACCGATGAAATCCCAGAACGTGTCATGCGCCGACGCCGCTTGCGGGTAACCACGATCGGCCTCCATTTTGACGGCATGCACAAGATCGGGAAACTTGATTGCGTCCTGGATGAAAAATACTGGAATGTTGTTGCCGACCAGATCCCAGTTCCCTTCGCTGGTGTACATCTTGACGGCAAAGCCACGGACGTCGCGCGGCGTGTCGACCGAGCCGGCACCGCCAGCGACAGTGGAGAAGCGCGCAAAAACTTCTGTTTTGGCGCCGACGTCGGTCAGGATTTTGGCGCGTGTGTACTTGGCGAGCGAGTGCGTCAGTTCGAAAAAGCCGTGCGCTCCTGAACCGCGCGCGTGCACGATCCGCTCGGGAATCCGCTCGTGATCGAAGTGTTGGATTTTCTCGCGTAGGACAAAATCTTCAAGCAGCGTCGGTCCCCGCACACCCGCCTTGAGCGAATTCTGGTTGTCGCTGACGGGGACGCCGTGATTGGTCGTGAGGCGAGCCTCCACGGATGTTGCCGATTGATGCAACTCGCCGCCGTGACCTTCTGCGGAATTCGTCGTCGGACGTGTCTGGCGCTTTGGCATGCCTGTACCTTCACAGCGAGTGGTCGTCCAGGCGGCGCGCCTGAGCTTTACAGCGGGTGATTCCGTGCGCCTGTCGCGCGTGACGACATCACAGGATCGACATCACAGGATCGACGGCTCGGGGTCCACTGCTCGGGGCCGTCTGCGATTCCCCGGCATGTCCCTGGCACCAAGTCATTATTTTTCGCGTCACTTTTCTTATTTTCTATTCTTCTGTTTGCCATCATCTTGTCGGGTGTCAGCCTTCTTGCCCGCCATGTTCACCGGATTGTACTCATCTTTGCCGGGCGTTTTTTCCTGCGACGGTTCATCGCTTATTTCAGTCTTTTTCCCGGCCATATTGACGGGGTTGTAGTCCTCCTCGCCTGCAGGCTCCTTCTCGGATCGTTTCTGCTCATTGAGCTTCTTTGCGTCGGGCATCCTGGCCTCCGTTGATTGCCTTGAACTTCAACGCGCGGACCTCTGATTGGTTCCCGCTTCGCCTGTCGCGCGGCGTTCTCGGATAAATAGTGACAGTTACCGATTATCCAACTACTTCGGGCCCATTGGGCGTTAACTCTGCGGCGGCGGCCGATTGGCGAACTTATCCCCCTCGGCCAGAACCGCTGCATCGTGGCCCATCCCGCCGATGTCGCATCCTGCATGCGGCCCAGGGCTG
>JANLQP010000063.1:0-14748 GCA_031367895.1 Hyphomicrobiales bacterium | reverse complement strand
CCCTCGCACCAGACCGATGCGCCCATGGCTTCCGCGAGCTTCGCCAGCGCCGGAATCGCGCCGGCACGCGCCACGTCGTCACCGCAGACGATGACCGGACGCTGCGCGCCGCGGATCAACTCGGCCATGGCGGCAATCGCGCCGCGCGAGGTTTCGGGCTTGCGATGCAAGGTGCCGGCCGTCGCCGGTGTGATGCTCGTTTCCTCCTCCATGACGTTGATCGGCAGACCGATGAACACCGGGCCGGGCGGGCCGTCGTTCGCCACCTTGAAGGCGCGGCGCAGGATCGGCGCCATCTCGTCGGCACGCTCGACCTGCACGCTCCACTTTGTCAGCGGTGCTGCCATCGCCACGAGATCATGGCCGAGCACGGGGTCGGCCAATCGCATGCGCGTATCCTGCTGGCCGGCCGTCACGATGACCGGCGAATTGGCGCGCATGGCGCAATAGAGCATGCCCATCGCATTGCCGAGACCAGGCGCCACGTGCAGGCTGACGATGCCGGTCTTGCCGGAGGCCTGCGCGTAAAAACTCGCCGCGGCCATGGCGATGCTTTCCTGCAGCGCGGTCACATAACGGATCGAGGGATAGGCGCCGAGGCTGTCCAGCAGCGGGCTTTCCGTGGTGCCGGGATTGCCGAAAATGCGGTCGACGCCGTGGGCGACGAGACTTTCCATGAACACCTGGCGGCCGCGCATCTTTTATCCTCACGATTGCGAAAACTTGTTTGGGATCGGGGTCTGATGGTGCGATGTTCGGCGCATCCTGGATTTTGCGCAAGATACTCACACGCAGCAAACGAAAACGGGGGACACCATCATGCTAGCATCACAACGCGCGCTGTTCGATATCCCCCGGGACGTCTGCTACCTCAATGCCGCAGCCTGGAGCCCGCTGCCGATCGCCGTCCAGGAGAAGGGTCGCGCAGGCGTCGGCCGCAAAAGCCAGCCGTGGACGCTGCCCGGCAGCATCATCAATGACCAGAACGAGCGTGCCCGCGCCGCAGCGGCAGGCCTCATCAATGCCAGCCCGGACGACGTGGCACTGATTCCTTCGGTCGGCTACGGCGTCGCCACGGCTGGCAAGGTGCTGAAGATTCCGGCCGGCAGCCGCGTGCTGGTGATCGAGGACGACCATTCCTCGCCGGTTCTCGAGTGGATGGATCGTTCCGTTGCTGCGGGCTTCACCGTCGAGACCGTAAAGCGGCCAGCCGACGGAGATTGGACGGCGGCCGTACTGGAGGCGATCGCACGGCCAGGGGCGCCGCCGCTGGCGCTGGCCTCGATGTCGTCCGTGCACTGGTCGGACGGTGGCGCCATCGACGTCGACCGGATTGCGCCGGTACTGCGAGCTTTGGGAGCAGCATTCCTGATCGATGCCACGCACGGCGCCGGCGTGCAGAAGATCGACGTCGCCACGCTCGATCCGGATTTCCTGATCTTCCCGACCTACAAGTGGCTGCTTGGCCCCTACGGCCGCGCCTTTCTCTACATTGCCAAGCGGCACCAGGAGGGCACGCCTCTGGAACAGACGGCGCACGGCCGGCGCGCAGTCAAAGCCGAGCAAACCACCTACTTGCTGGATCTGCGGTACGTTCCAAACGCCCGCCGCTTCGACATGGGCGAGCGCGATCATTTCATCTCGATGGACATGGCGGCGTCGGGCATCGAGTTCGTAGCGGGGCTCGGGCAGCAACAGGTCCTCGAACGGCTGAGCTATCTCACCGGTCTGATCGGCGCGCAATTGCAGGGTGCTGGCGTTGCAGTCCCGGAAACGCGCGTGCGTGCGCCGCACGTGATCTGCCTCACCTTCAAGCACGGCATGCCCGACGGCTTGATCGAGAAGCTGGCGGCGGAGAAGATCTATGTGGCACCGCGCCTCGGCCGCATCCGCGTCAGTCCGCACGTCTACAACGACGAGGCCGACGTGGAGCGATTCACGAGCACGCTGCAGCGGCTGCTCAAGGCGTGATGCGGATTATTCCGCGGCTTTCGGGTTGTCCTTGAGCAGTGTCTCGCCGGGCTTGACGATGGTGAACTGAACCGGCTCGTCGGTGACCGACAGCTTGCCGTCGATCTCGCGGACGACCGTGTAGCGCGAGGTTGCGAGATCACCGGGCTCCTTGAAGTCCTCACGGAAATGCGCGCCACGGCTGTTCTCGCGCTGCAAGGCGGCGAGCGTCACAACCTTCGACATCTCGATCTGCGAGCGCAGGTTGAGCCAGTCGTGCCAGGTGAGATTGAACGCGCGGTTCGTGTCGGCGACGCCAGTGCGCGCCAAGTCGTCGGCAAGCTCGTCGAGACGTCCGAGCGCGCGCGTCATGCCGGTTTTGTCGCGAATAATGCCGACGTCGTCCCACATCAAGGACAGCAAGCTGTCCCTGATGTGGTTTAAGTTTTGCGCCATCGGTTGCCCAGTACCAACCGGCGCGTTGAATTGCGCCTTCGGTTGCCCAGTACCAACCGGCGCGTGGAATAATTGCTCAGCGCGCGCGATCTCGGCGGCGACAACGTCCATGTCCGGCTCGCGCCGGCCGAGGCCACGCCTGATATCGGCGGCCATGGTCTCGCCGGAGATGCCGCCGTAGACCGTCGAGTTGGCAACGCCGTTGCCTCCGAGCCGGTTGGCGCCGTGAACGCCGCCAGCATCCTCGCCGGCAACGTAGAGGCCGGTGATCGCTGTCGATGTGTCCACCTTGCAGACGACGCCGCCCATCAGGTAGTGCGCGGTCGGCACGACCTCGACGATGCCACCGGCGAGATCGAAACCGCAGTCGGCGCAGCGCTCGACCATGCCCTTGAACTGCTTACGCACCTTCTCCGGCCCGAGATGTCCCATGGCGATGTAGAGGCCGCCGTTCGGCGTCGTGCGGCCGGCTTGCATCTCGCGATACATGGACTGCGAAACAAGATCGCGCGTCGCGCGCTCACCGCGCGGGTCGTAGTTGAACATGAAGCGCTGCTGCGCGCCGTCGAGCAGATAACCGCCAGCGCCACGCAAACCTTCCTCGATGATCGTGCCGGTCATGCGCGTGTCGCGACCAGCGAGCACGCCGGTCGGATGGAACTGCACCATCTCCATGTCGCGCAAGCTGAGCCCGAAGCGCAGCGCCATGGCGAGGCCGTCCATCGACTTGTCGCCGGAGGGCGTGTGATACTTGTACATGGTCGGGCCGCCGCCGGTGCCGAGCAGCACGGCCTTCGCCTCGACCAGCCTGAAAGTTCCGGTACGCACGTCGATGAAGAGCACGGCGCTTATTGCTGGCGCCTTCGGTTGCCCAGTGCCAACCGGCGCGTGGATACTGGCCCCGCCCTTCTCCGGGATCAGCGCCACCGCACGATGCTCCTCCAGCCGCCGGATCGGCCGCGCCCAGACCTGCTCCATCAGCCGGTTGATGATTTCGATGCCGGTGAGATCGCCCTTGTGCACGGTGCGATCGAAGGTCTGCCCGGCAAACGCCTTGCCGTGTAGCGAGCCGTCGGGATTGCGGTCGAAGAAGCAGCCGATCTCGTTTTCGAGCTCCTGCACGCGCTCGATCGCCTTGGTGACGAGCGTCCAGGCCAGCTCCTGATCGGGCAGCCACTTGCCGCCGTCGATCGTGTCCATGAAATGCCGCTCGACCGAGTCACCCTTGCCGAGCGCCACGTTGTAGCCGCCCTGCACCATGCGCGTGCAGCCGGACTTGCCGAGCAGCCCTTTCGAGGCAACGGTGACGTCGAGATCGGCATTGGCCTGATGCGCATGCAGTGCGGCAAACAGGCCGGCGCCGCCGGAGCCGAGGATCAGGATGTCGGTGCGCAGTTTTTCCAGCATGATCTGGTGTCACCGTGTGTTGGGTTGAGCAAGCATGACGGTGATCGCATGACTCAGAGATCGACGCCAACGTCAAGGAGATCTGCAAAATCAACTGCCACGATTTTTCGGGTCGGGGTGAACTGTGTAGCTCCATTCAGTTCCATTCAGGATGGATCGTGTCGCCGCGGATGTCGAGGGCTGTCAGGGCTTGCAATTCAGGATGGGCGCAATTGTAGGCTGCGGCTATTTCATCGACGATTTCTTCGGCTCCGCAAAGAGCGGGCGCCTGCATGGCAGGGACGCCAGCCCGGCCGTCAGGCGTCAAAAAGTGGAGCAGTGGTTTTGCCTGCGCCTTCGGATGCCCACTTGCGCATCCGGCGCGTTTTTGCTGCGCCTTCGGATGCCCACTTGCGCATCCGGCGCGTTACCACCGCCGCGGGAATGGCATGCCGAGCGGGTGCCGATCGACCGAAACGCCGGCATTCGGATCGAGACGCACCACGTTGACCGTTTCCGCCAGGTCCGGCGCGCCCGAATAATAGGCCCGTACCCGGCCATCGCCGACGGCGACGGGCCGGTCCCAATGGCCAAGCGCGATGTAGTCGGCGCCGGTCGCGGCGATGTCGGCGTCACTCATCCGCCAGGACCGATGCGCCTCGTCCGCCCAATCCTGCGGCGGAACATAGTGCCCATGCGCGATGATCACCTGCCAGCGTGCCTGCCGCGGCGCGACGACGGGCAAGGGCGCCATGTCGCGATAGTTGCGGTGCGGGCGGCCGAGGATCTCCAGGTTCAACGCGTCGAGAACGATGCGCTCCGGATGCGTGTGGCCGATGACCATCGCCTGCGGCAATCCGAGAATCCCGGAGCGGTGGAAAATCCCGTCCTCGGTCGCCGGATCGTGATTGCCGGGCAGGATCACGACGGGCCTGCGCGCGTCAGCCAGCAATCTCCCGGCGCGGGCCGCGATATCAGGCGCGACGCGGCCGTTGTCGAAGGTGTCGCCAGCTAGCAGCACGGCGTCGGCATCGACGGCGTCAGCCGCCGCGAGCACGAAGCGCAAGCCATCGAGGCCGTGGTAGCGGCCGGGCTCGATGTCGTCGTCGATGTGCAAATCGGAGCTGTGCACCAGCACGACCGCGCGGCCGGCCCCGATCAGGTCGTCTCGTGGCATGTGCTCCCCCGCCTCTGCCGTTGCGCCGAACACGGCGCAGAACGCGCGGTCTTCCTTGCGCCTTCAGATGCCCACTTTTTGATTGCGCTTCGGTTGCCCACCAGCAACCGCGCGAGCATCCGGCGCGGTCTTGCTTGCGCCTTCAGATGCCCACTACGCATCCGGCGCGCGTCAGACAACACCTTCCTTGCGTAGCGTCGCGAGCGACTTGGCGTCGAACCCGAGCCAGGA
The DNA here is from genome assembly GCA_031367895.1 of Hyphomicrobiales bacterium. GTDB lineage: Bacteria > Pseudomonadota > Alphaproteobacteria > Rhizobiales > Hyphomicrobiaceae. Next base: position 9,548 of record JANLQP010000063.1, on the reverse strand, counting down.
GCCGAGTACATCGTCGACATGTTGGCCGAGCGTTGGCGACGGCTTCAGCTTCGGCGGCGCACCATCGAAGCGCACCGGCCAGGCGGGCATCTTGACCTTGCCGGTGGTTGGATGATCGACCGTCTGCATGATGCCGCGCGCAGCGAGCGAGGGATCGTTCTGCAGTTCCAGCGTGTCGAACACCGCGCCTGCGGGCACGCCCGCCGCACCGATCAGCTTCATCGCCTCTTCCTTGGTGTGCGACTTGGTCCAGGCAGCGATGATCGCGTCGACCTCGGCCGGCCGCTCGGCGCGGGCCGTTTGCGTGTCGTAACGCGCATCACCAGCCAGATCCTCGCGGCCCATGACCTTGAGCAGGCGCTGCCAATGTTCCGGGTTGGCGCGGCTGCAAAAGACGTAGACGTAGTCGTTCGGCCCGCCCGGCTTGCACGGATAAAGCGCCGACGGCGTCAGTCCGCCGGGTGACGACCGGCTGGTGCCATCGCGTGGCACCGCCTTGCCCGTGCCTTGCGTGCGCGACAGCGGCACGCGCATGTAGTGGATCATCGCATCCTGCATCGCCACCTGCAAACGGCGGCCTTCGCCGGTCTTCGCGCGCTTGTAGAGCGCACCGAGAATGCTGATCGCCATCAGCATCCCTGTGCCGGTGTCACCGAGCGAGGGACCGGGCTTCACCGGCGGACGGTCGGCATCGCCTGTCACGCTGATGGTGCCACCAGCTGCTTGCGCGATCATGTCGAAGGCGAGGCTCGTCTCGTAGGGGCTCCCTGTTCCAAATCCCTTGATTTGGCAATAGATGATGCCGGGATTGATCTTTTTCACCTCGTCGTAGCTGAGGCCCAGCCGCTCGATCGTGCCCGGCGCCATGTTTTCGATCATGACGTCGGCCTTCTTCAGCAGCTCGCGGACGATCTCGAGGCCGCGCGGCGACTTCAAGTTCAACGTCACCGACTTCTTGTTGGCGTTGTACTGGTGGAAGTACCAGGGATCGCTGTCGGGCTTGCCCTTCTGCAGGCGGCGGCCAGGATCGCCCAATCCGGGGTTCTCGATCTTCACCACCTCGGCACCGAGCCAGGCGAGTGACTCCGTGCAGGACGGACCCGCCTCGAACTGGGTGAAGTCCACGACGCGTATGCCTTCGAGACAATCGAGTTCGACGCCCGTGCTCATCGCTGCTCTCCCCGTTGCGAAGAATTACTGGTTCCCATGCGTAGCATTGCCAAGTCAGCCGCGCCAACCCTGGGCCAAGCGGAGCTGTGCTGCAGGCCGCGCACGTTGGCCATGACGCCTGGACGTGTTTAAGTGCCACCCAGATCCATCAGCCAGAGCTTTCAGCAGGACACCATCATGCTCAGTCTCAAGGACAAGGTCGTCTTCATGTCGGGCGCGGGCTCGGTCGGTGACGACCCCGACGCCAAGGTATGGGGCAACGGCAAGGCCACGGCCGTGCTACTGGCGCGGCAGGGCGCCAAGATCTACGGCGTCGATCTGCGCAAGGAAGCCGCCGACATCACCAAGGCCATCATCGACAAGGAAGGCGGCACCTGCGTCACGCGCGCTGTCGACATGACCAAGGCGAAAGAGGTCGAGGCCGCCGTCAAGGATTGCATGAAGCAGTTCGGCCGCATCGACATTCTCGTCAACAATGTCGGAGGATCGGCGCCCGGCAACGCCGTGACGATGCCGGAGGAAGTCTGGGACACGCAGGTCAGTCACAACCTCAAGACGGCGTTCCTGGGGTGCAAGTACGTACTGCCGATCATGGAGAAGCAGGGCAACGGCTCGATCGTCAATCTGGCCTCGGTCGCCGGCCTCCGCATGACCGCCGAGCGCGCACATGTCGCCTATTCGACGACCAAGCTCGGCATCCTCGCGTTCTCGAAGTCGACGGCGATTTCCTATGCCAAGAAGGGCATTCGCTGCAACACGGTGATCCCCGGCCTGATGCACACCGCGCTGGTCGAGCATCGCCTCGCCAAGACGATCGCCGCCAACGATCTGCAAGGCCTGATCGACAAGCGCAACGCCTCGTGCCCGACCGGCAAGATGGGCGACGCCTGGGATATCGCGCACGCGGTGCTGTTCCTGGCCTCGGACGAAGCGCGTTACATCACCGCCACCGAGATCCTGGTCGACGGCGGCTTGACCGCGGCCAGCGGCCTCGGCTGAAACAGCGGCGGTTGATCGATCCGCCTCGATCGAGCCGCCCTGTTCCCACGCCTCCGGAAACCGACTACGGTTGCGCTCAAGTTTGCGTCGGTCAGGATCCGGAGGGCTTCCATGCATGTTGGCGTATTTTATTTCCCAACCCACTACGGCATCGATCCGGCGGAGCTGGGCAAGGCGCTCGAGGACCGCGGCTTCGAAGCACTGTTCGTGTGCGAGCACACGCACATTCCAGTGAGCCGCCGGACGCCGTTCCCTGGCGGCGGCGAACTGCCGAAGCGCTACATCCACACGCACGATCCGTTCGTGGCACTCTCGTTCGCGGCGGCCGCCACGAAGACGCTGCGCCTCGGCACCGGCATCTGCCTGATGACGCAACGCGATCCGATCGTGACGGCGAAAGTGATCGCCAGCCTTGATCAGCTCGCGGGCGGGCGCTTCGAGTTCGGCGTCGGTGCGGGGTGGAACGTCGACGAGATGGAGAACCACGGCGCCAAGTACGAGTCGCGCTTCAAGCTGATGAACGAGCGGCTGCTCGCCATGAAGGAGATCTGGACCAAGGATGAAGCGCAGTTCCACGGCGAGTTCGTCAATTTCGATCCGATCTGGAGCAACCCGAAGCCGAAACAGCGCCCGCATCCGCCGATCCTGCTCGGCGGCGAGACCGATCACACGCTGAAGCGCATCGTCGATTACGCCGACGGCTGGTTCCCGCGCGCCAAGCCCGACACCGACCCGCGCGAGTTCGTCGGCCGGTTGCGGCAAGCGGCCGGCACGGTGAAGCGGAACTGGGCGGATTTGTCGATCACCGTGTTCCGCGCGCCGAGCGATCAGGCGAAACTCGAGAAGTACCGCGAGGCCGGCATCAAACGCGTACTGCTCGAGATCCCCGACCTCGACCGTGACGGCATCCTCAAGCACCTCGACACGCTGGCGCCGATGGCGAAGGCTTAGGATTTCCCAATCGCAATCGTGGAGCGCGGACATGACCGTCGCAATCGGCGTTGGCTTGATGGACTTCCCCTTTTCCGGCGCTGCCGCCTACTGGCGCTGGATCGACCTGTGCGAAGCCGGCGGCATCGACAGCATGTGGCAGACGGACCGCGTCGTCTCGCGTGAGCCGATCCTCGAATGCATGACGACGCTGGCAGCGCTCGCCGGGCGCACCAAGCGGCTGAAGTTCGGCATGAACGTCGTCTCGCTGGCGCTGCGCGATCCGGTGCTGGTCGCCAAGCAATGCGCGACGATCGACGTGCTGTCGGACGGCCGCCTGCTGCCGGCGTTCGGCATCGGCAGTCCGGTGGCGCCGGAGTGGAAGACGCTGAACCTCGATACCAAGACGCGCGGCGCCAAGACGGACGAGGGGCTCGAGATCATCACCCGGCTCTGGCGCGACGAAAAGGTCGACTTTGAGGGCGTGCACTACAAACTCTCCGGCGCCTCGATTTCGCCGAAGCCGGTGCAGCCGGATCTGCCGATGTGGATCGGCGGCGGCTCGGAGGCAGCGATCAAGCGCACCGCCAAGTATGGCACCGGCTGGCAGGCAGGCCCCGAGTCACCGGCCGAGGCGGGCGCCATCGTGGCGGCCATCAAGAAGGCCGCAACCGAGGCCGGCCGCCAGATCGACGACGACCACTACGGCGCCGGCTTCCCGTACTATTTCGGGCCCGCCAGCGACGCCGCGCCCAATCGCATGATCGAGTCCTACAAGCGCCGGACAGGCCGTGATGCCGCCCGCCTGATCGCCTGTGGCAATGCCGACGACATCGTGGCGCGCGTCGCTGAATATGTGGACGTCGGCGTTTCGAAGTTCGTCTTGCGCCCGATCGGCGGCAGCGACGAGGTGCTGATGGCCCAAACCAAGCGCCTGATCGAGGAGGTGCTGCCGCGCGCGGCCAGCCGCTGGCCGAAGCCGGCCAAGCGCACGGCCTGAGCTAGTAGGCCGTTGAAATTGGGGGCCGGGCAGAACGATCGTTCCCGACGGATTGTTTCAAGGCTGGAGGCGTTGAGTGCCTTGACGTCGATCGGCGAGGGCCTGATACCAGCGCGTAGGGCCATGTCCTGTCCGATTCGCTTGGTGGGTCATGGCAGAACACCCTGACCGCCTCGAACGTGGGCGCCGCACATCATCCTTCACAGGACGGGAAAGCCGGCATGCCGGGACTGTTTTTCAAGAGCCTTATTGTTTTCATATTGTCCACACATCGCCACAGCCTGCGGCAAAGATGACCGCAAAGAGGGATGCCAACTACGCGAAAAATGAGTAACTTCGCGCCGTTGCAACAGGAGCGGAGCTTCTCGTCATGATTCGGGGTCAGGGGCTGTTGGCTGCGTGCGCGCTGGTGCTGGCAATAGGGCTGGCCGGGGCAAGCGCGTCAGCCGCGGTTTCAATCACCAACCGCGATGACAAGGAGCATAAGCTCACGATCATCGAGGAAGACGGGAAGACCAAGGCCGATCACGTCCTCAAGGGCAGCGGCGTTCTTGAAAACGTCTGCAAAGCAGGTTGCGTGGTCCGTCTCAACGATAGCGAAGAGGACGAGTACGAGCTCGAAGGCACCGAGGTCGTCTCGATCGAGGACGGGTATCTGTATTACGACGGTCCGGATGCGCCCGCCGAGAACCAGCCCGCAGCGCCTGCACCAGCTCCGGGCCAGCCGCCGGCTACACCCCCCGCGAAGAAGTAGTCTTGCGCAATAGCCTATGTCGGATTGCGACTGGCGCTCTGCTCCGGCCTCTGTCGTTTCATCTCACGGCCCCAGCTCAGGCACGTTCCCAACCCTGCGGATTGACCCGAAGCGTTGGGCGAATGCGTCGGCCAGCGCCATGTCCACCTCCTCCATGCGCACGATGCGGCCGAGATCGGCGAGGCTCGTCACGCCGTAGCCTGAGATGCCGCACGGCACGATGCCGGAGAAATGCTCGAGATCGGGCTCCACGTTGATGCTGATGCCGTGCTGGCTGACCCAGCGCCGGATGCGGATGCCGATCGCCGCAATCTTGTCTTCGTGGGCGGGGCCTTTTTCCGGCCGGCGCACCCAGACGCCGACGCGGTCCGGTCGCGTCTCGCCCTGCACACCGAACGCCGCAAGCGTGTCGATGATCCAGGTCTCGAGACTCGTCACGAACGCGCGGACGTCACCGCCACGGCGGTTCACGTTGAGTATCGCATAGGCGATACGTTGGCCGGGTCCGTGATACGTGAACTGCCCGCCACGTCCGGCCGCGTGCACCGGAAACCGATCCGGCGCCAGCAAATCGGCGGGTTTCGCGCTGGTACCGGCCGTGTACAGCGGCGGATGCTCCAGCAGCCAGACGAGTTCGGCGGCGCCTCCTTCGGCAACGGCTTTCGCACGCGCATCCATCACCGTCAGCGCCGTATCATAGGCGACCGGCGCGTCACTGACGAACCAGTCGACAGGAGAATGCAGCGCTGTTCTACCATCGCGTGACATGATGCCTTGGCCTGCTACGGATCGGAATATGGGATCGAGCTTGCTTCTGCCTGCAAGGCCTGCTACCTGCAAGCTTCCTCTGGAACGACAACTTGTTCGCTCGCGGCGACTTGGCTAATCTCGGCTAAGACGACTTTACCAGATGGTTGGCGAACCAAGCTTGTTCCAAACGCGGCCGTGGCGGAATTGGTAGACGCACTAGCTTGAGGGGTTAGCGCCGCAAGGCGTGGAGGTTCGAGTCCTCTCGGCCGCACCAAACGGTCCCTAGACCGTTGATCTACAAAGAAACCTAGCATTTACAGGCTTCTGACAGGGTACCTGCTGCACACCCGGAGCCCGAACGTGCAAAAAATTGCGGCCGTCATCGAGGCTCGCCAAACGCCGGCCAAATCAGAAAATTGACGGCTTAGTCGACGCAACTGATCACCTGCTTGGCCGTCGGGAATTCGCCGGTTGCCGTCTTCGAGTAGGCGAGCTTGCCGTCCACTTTGATTTCGAAGACGCCGCCGCCCGTCTTTATCAGCGTTACGGTCGCGGCAGGCTTGGCCTTCTGGATCGCTTTTTGCGCCTCACGGGCGCGTGGCTCGTAGCCTCATTGTCCGCAGTATTCGATTTCGACTTTCATTTCCGTCAGGCTCCCTGGGTTGCCCCGTTGGTGTATCCGCACGGGCCAGATGTGGCGGGCATCGCTGTGTTTGGCAAGGCGGCCGCTGCCGCTTTCCCCTTGCTGCGGCAATGAAAGCGCGTATAACAACCGCGTCACCCGCTCCGGTTGGGGGCTGAACGGGGACCGTTGTTGTTTGAGCCATAGGTGTTTCGACACGCGCCCAGGCACAACGGCAGTGCTGCCGGAAGGCAGCCGTTCCCGGTGTCTCCGCTCTTTGGGTCGCTTTGCTTGGGCCTTTCCGCTCACCGTTTACCGGTGTCGGCGGTCCAACAGAGGCTACGCGCCGGACGGATAACCAGAAAGGAAGGCCAAGGCATGCCGCTTTATGAGCATGTGTTCCTTGCGCGCCAGGACGTGTCGCAGACACAGGTCGAGGCGTTGACCAAGGAATTCACACAAGTGATCGAAGAAGGCCAGGGCAAGGTCTCGAAGACCGAGTACTGGGGCCTGAAGTCGCTCACCTTCAAGATCAAGAAGAACCGCAAGGCGCATTACACGCTACTCAACATCGAAGCCCCCTCGGCGGCGGTGAACGAGATGGAGCGTCGCATGGGGATCCATGCCGACGTCATTCGCTTCATCACGGTCAAGGTGGAGCAGCACGAGACCGAGCCATCGGCGCAGATGCGCAAGAGCGACCGCGACGAGCGCAGCGACCGTCCTGGTGGCGGCTTCCGCGGTGAACGCGGCGGCTTCCGTGGCGGCGACCGCGCTGGTGGCGGTGGTTTCCGCGGCGGCGGCGATCGTGGTGACCGGCCCCCGCGTGAGGGTGGTTTCCGTGGCGGCCCAGGCGGTGACCGCGGCGACCGGCCGCCGCGTGAAGGCGGCTTCCGCGGCGGCCCAGGCGGCGACCGTGGCGATCGTCCGCCGCGTGCACCCAATCCCACCAACGCTGGCCCGGAGAGAACCTGATGGCCGACGCACCCGCACCCGCACAGGCTCGCCGGCCGTTTCATCGCCGCCGCAAGACCTGCCCGTTCTCAGGCGCCGCTGCGCCGAAGATCGACTACAAGGACAGCCGTCTCCTCGGCCGTTACATCTCCGAGCGTGGCAAGATTGTGCCGAGCCGCATCACTGCGGTTTCGGCCAAGAAGCAGCGTGAGCTCGCGCGCGCCATCAAGCGCTCGCGGTTCCTCGGCCTGCTGCCGTACGTGATCAAGTAAAGCGAGCGAGGTGTCAGACCCATGGGTCTGACACCCTTACTGGCTGGGATGGCCGGTGTGCCATTTCTAACCGCCGCCGCGGGACAGCTTCGATGCAACAGAACATCTTCGTCGGCCTCGCCGCCGGCTTGGCTTCGGCCGCGTTGCTCGCCTTGGCGACAATGGGCGGCGCCGGCGCCTCGGCCCGCATCGACGGGCTTATCATCGTCTATTTCCTGGCGGCGCTGCCGGCCTTCCTCGCAGGTCTCGGCTGGGGTGCTGTTGCGGCCGTTGCCGCGGCCATTGCAGCCGGCATCGGTTGCGCGCTCCTGCGCGGCCCATACGCGGGTGCCATGGTGCTGGCGAGCCAGGGTGTGCCGGTCGCACTCGTCTGCTATCTCGCACAACTCAATCGTACCGTCAGTATGCCAGCGGCTGGCGGGTCGTCCGCACCATCCGAAATCGTTGAATGGTACCCGATCGGCCGGCTGATAGCCATCATCGCACTGCTGGCTGGAGCATTCGGCTTTCTGACCATCATCCTGCTCGGCACCAGTATCGACGACGTACGTGTACTGTTGCGCAAGTTGATTGAAAACGTGTTCCTGAAGCAGCTTCCTGGACTCAAGGACCGCAAGGTCGAGGAGCCGGAGATCCAGGCACTGACGGAGGTTATGCTCTATGGCTTCCCGGCGGCGATGGCGCTGACCTGGGCCGGCACCTTCTTGCTGAACTTCTACATCGCCGGGCGTGTGACGCAGGCGTCGGGGCGATTGCCGCGTCCGTGGCCGGATCTGGCCACCATGCAGTTCCCCAAAGGCTTCGGCTTCGCGCTGGCGATATCGCTGGCGACCGCAACCGTGACGCAAGGCTATCCGGCGCTGCTGGCTTCGGGCTTCGCCGGCGCCGTAATGCTTGCCTATCTGCTGATGGGCTTGGCAATCCTGCACCATGTCAGCCGCGGTAAGCCGGCGCGCCCGCTCCTGCTCGGGGGCGTCTATGTCGGTCTCGTCGTGCTCAATCCGTGGTCCGGCCTCGCGGTCGCGATGCTTGGCCTCTTCGAGCCTTTCCTTCCCTGGCGGCGCGCCATACGCAACGGCACTGCGCCGCCGAACTAACCTTTCCATCCACGTTCAGGCAAAACCAGCACCCCAACAATTCACCCAACAACTTAAGCCGACAAGCATCATCAAGGAGACACGAACATGCAGGTTATTCTTCTCGAGCGTATCGGCCGCCTCGGCCAGATGGGCGACGTCGTCAAGGTCAAAGACGGCTTCGCGCGCAACTTCCTGCTGCCGCAGGGCAAGGCGCTGCGCGCGACTGACGACAACCGCAAACACTTCGAGACGGTGCGCGTGCAACTCGAAGCTCGCAATCTCGAGCTCAAGGGCGAGGCCGAGGGTGTTTCCGGCAAGCTCGAAGGCAAGACCTTCATCACCATCCGCCAGGCTGGCGACACCGGCCAACTCTACGGCTCGGTCTCGACCCGCGACATCGCCGAGGTGATCTCGGCCGGCGGCTTCGACGTCAATCGCAACCAGATCCTGCTCGACAAGCCGATCAAGGCATTGGGCGTGCACCCGATCCGCGTGCAGTTGCATCCGGAGGTCATCGTAAAAGTAACGATGAACGTCGCCCGCTCCGACGACGAAGCGCAGCGTCAGGCGCGCGGCGAGGACGTCACGATGGTACGTGACGAAGCGCTCGACATCGAGACGTTCAGCGAGGACGACGCTTTCGAGGGTGGCGGCCGGCGTGGCGGCGACGACGAGGTACCAGGCACCGGCGAGCAGCCGAAGGTTTGATTAAGCTGCCCAAAAGCACAAATGTACCAATCGGAAATACTCGCAGCTGCAACCTCGTTCGGTCGAGTGAGGACACCACGATGACAATCGCTGTGTGCTATTTGACCAACGAGGGGTTGGTGCTCGGGGCGGACAGCACAACTACGTTTGAGGATCGGGGTCTCCCACATTTTCTTAACCACGCACAGAAGATATTCGAGATCGGGACAGACAGCACGTTGGCGGTGGTTACTTGGGGACTAGGAGCAATCGGTAACGAAAGTCACCGGGGCTTGGCGGCGCGTCTCGGCGATGAGTTGGCCCGTGCTCA
>JANLQP010000032.1:0-8646 GCA_031367895.1 Hyphomicrobiales bacterium | reverse complement strand
TTCCGTGACGACGAGTGCCGCATCCGCAGTGAAAATGCACCAGCCAACTTCGCCACCATCAAACATATCGCGAGCAACTTGATGCGCGCCAAGCTCGACAAGCACTCCATGCGCGTCAAACGCCGTCTCGCCGCATGGGACAACGCCTATCTCGAAAGCCTCGTCACCGGCGCAGGGTAAATCCGTTCATGCGATTCCCCTGTCAGACGATCTGCTATTGGTTGTTGACCACAATCGAAGTGGAGCAGAACTCTTGGAACAAATCGTGATTGTTCCGCCGCAGATCGACCTCTTCCGGCGACGGGCCGCGAGATGCGCCGATTCAGTTGCAGTGGAGCAGAACTTGACCCGTAGCACTCGCGGCTGGTGCACACGAAAAGCACACTACGTCTGATGATCCGCGTCTGGCTTGTGGCGCTTTTGATGGCCCATGGCAGAAAAAACGAAGTTCAGTTAATTTCCGACGCGATCGGGTGAGCAGCGGAAGTCGCGGCCGTGCTGCGAGACGCTGCATTGGCAGCGATGCAGCTCTGCCTGCTCAGTACGCCGCGCAGGATCTCCATCACCTGCTCAGGGCTCGTGATCGGCCGCGGGTTGGAGTAGGTCCAATCATCCAGCATGCAGTTCTGTGCCAGCCGCGGCAGGTCGGCCTCGTCCACCTTCACCTCACGCAAGCGGCGCGGCACGCCGAGGCCTCGGATGAACGTGTCGAGCACCTCCGATGCGCGCTTGCCCGGTTGGCCCATGGCGGCGACTTCCCGCTGGCGCTCTGCGTTCACCGGCGCATTGAAATCGAGGACGTAGGGCAGCATCACGCAGGAGGTGTGACCGTGCGGGACGTTGGCCGAGCCGCCGAGGATGTGGCCGATGGCGTGGCTGGCGCCGAGCCGCGTGCCAGAAACGATGCCCACCATCGAGAGCCAAGCTCCCATCATGCAGCGCAGCCGCGCGTCGAGGTTGCTGGGGTCCGCCTTGACGCCGGCAAGCCCCGCCGCGAGCGCGCGCAACGCCTGCAACGCGGTGCCGTCCGTGTAGTCGTGCGCGTCGAGGGAGAGCAGGGGTCTCGACGGCGTGATCAACGGCCCGGACGCCGCTGGACAACCACAGCCACTCCGGCGTGTGCACGGTGACGGCGGGATCGAGGATGACGCTCTCCGGCACGATCGAGCGGTGCACGAAGCTCTGCTTCAGCTTGAGCCGCGTGTCCGTGATGCCGGCGCGCGCATTGAACTCACCGGCGGAAAGCGTGGTCGGCACCGCGATCTGGCGGGCCTTGGGTGCACGGAAGTCTGGCACCCGCCGCTTGCCGTCGGCGACCACGCTACGGAAGGGCTCCAGCCCGTCGACATCCGTGACGCCATGCTCGAGGCAGATGGTGACCGCCTTGCCGCCGTCCGTGACCGAACCGCCGCCGAAGGTGACGAGAACAAGGTTTGACAATTGGACTTATCGTTCAAACCTGAAAGGCAACACCCATAAATGGAAACCCGCACCCTGACCCTCCGGGGTGCCGACCCGACGAGCCTGCTCCCGACCGACGTCCCCTCCATTCAACTGTCGGACCAAGCCCGCTCCTATGCGACCGCCTCGAAGGCGGTCAACACGCGGCGCGCCTATGCCGCCCAGCTCAAGCGCTGGGCCGCCTACCGCGAACTGCACGGGCGGCCACCGTTTCCGGCCGATGCCGCGGCCGTCGCCAACTGGTTGAGCGAACGCGCCGCGGCCGGCCAAGCCTACGCGACGTTGCGGACGGCCATTGCTGCCATCAGGGCGGGTAGCTCGGCGCTGGGCCTCGAATTCAACACCGGTGCGCCGGCCATCGAGAACGTCATGCGCGGCATCGGCCGCACGGAGGCGCGCGCCCAGCGCCAGGCCGAGCCGATCCGGGGCGGCGACGTATCCGAGATCCTGGCCAGCCTCGGCGCTTCGATCCTTGATGCGCGCGACGGCGCCCTGTTGGCGCTCGGCTACGTCTTCGCGCTGCGCCGGAGCGAGGCCGTCGGGCTCGATCTCGATCGCCACGGCGACGGCGACGGCTTCGTGTGCATCACCGCGACGACCGTCGAGCTTGTGCTCGTCCGCTCGAAGACGTCGAAGGCGGGCGAGGTCGAGACCGTCACCGTGCCCCGGCCGGCCGTCGCGACCGCCGTCGCCACGCTTGAGCGATGGATCGCGCTTTCCGGAATCCAACCCGGCGACCGGATCCTAAGGGGCGTGACCAAGGCTGGCCTGGTCAAGGGCCCGCTCCACCCACAATCAATTCCGAAAATCATCCGACGCCGGGTCACCGAGCACTACGAGAGGCAAGGCGTTCCCCGCGACAAGGCTGCGACCGAGGCCCAGCGCTATAGCGGCCACAGCTTGCGCGTCGGCTTCGCCGTGACGGCGGCCGAGGCCGGCTCGAGCGCCGACGAGATCGCCCTGGTGACGCGCCATCGCAGCTTGGAGATGCCGCGCCGCTACGCTCAGAAGGCCGATGCGCTCAAGCGATCGCCGTTCAATCGGAAGGGTGTCGGGCTTTGAGCCAGACTTTCGCGCCCGCTCACTTGAACCCTTGAATTACTCCCCATGGGGGAGTATATTGACCAGCACGGGCGAGGGGCAGCAGGTGCGGATCTTTATGACGCGAGCCTTTGAACGTTTCGCTCGCAAGGAGCGCCTTAGGCAGGCCGCGTTGTGCGAGGCTATCGATCGAGCCGAGCGCGGCCTGATCGATGCCGAACTTGGTGGACACGTCATCAAGCAGCGTGTGGCGCGGCCCGGTAAAGGCAGGTCGGGCGGCTATCGTACGTTCATCGTGTTCCGCACGGAAACCCGCGCGGTGTTCATGCACGGCTTTGCCAAGAACGACCAGGACAACGTGTCGGACGACGAACTGAAGCAATTGCGCAAGGCGGCCGGCGAGTTTCTTGGATGGTCGGAAGAGGACGTTACGACGCTGCTCGCCAATGGCAAATGGGTCGAGGTGAAATCCGATGGCTAAGAGCTACAAGAGTAAGATCCTGGCGTCGGTCCACGAGGCGATGCAGGATGCTCATGACGTTGGCATCGTCGACAAGAAGACCATGCGCGAGTTCGACGCCGCGTGCCTGACGCCGGTCGAGAACCTGTCGGCCAAGGACATCGCCGCTCTGCGCGAGCGCGAGGGTGTCAGCCAGGCGGTTCTGGCGCGGCATCTCAACGTGGCGGTGAAGCTTGTTGGCGAGTGGGAGCGGGGGGAAAAGCGACCGTCTGGCCCCTCCTTGAAGCTCCTGGCGCTCGTGAAGGCCAAGGGCCTCGAAGCCATCCTGTAAGAAGCGATGCATTGCGGAGGTAGCATGAAGCCGGACATGACGAGCTTGCCGATGTGGCTCAGACTTTGTTTTTGGCTCGGCTGGGCACAGGTGCCTGTGATGATGGACTTGAGTTCGGACCGCAGAGCCATGACGCGGACAAGATCTTGAGATCGCATTTTGTGACGCCAAGATTGGCTACCAGCCGCTGCGACGCACGTTGCGAAAGAGGATCGTCCATGCCGAAGCCCGAACTCCCCCCGCTGATGCTCGGTGAGCAGGATGACATGGTCGAGCACTTGCTCGATCGCGTTGACGATCTGATCGCCCTGGGCGTGTCTCGCAAGAACGCAGAGATGATCCTCGCCGATGTATCGAAGACCCTTCAAATCGGTGACAACCCCGACGAGCGCTGGCAAGCACTCATCTCCGCCCAAGGGATGATGATGATCATCGGCAAGAAGTACCGATCGGGGGCCGACAAGAATGGCGTCCCATTCCGCGACAGCCGGAAGCAAGCCGTTGGCCTCGACGGCCAGACGACCGCTTCGCCAAGCGCACCGGCCAAAGCAGCGCCCGCCAAAGATAAACGCCAGAACGCTGAGCAGGCGCTGGGGGCACTGGCTGAATTGACCGACAGCGCCTCGATCGAAGCCCGCATGCGGCACGCCATTATCCGCGACATCAACGAAATCGAGCAACTGGACCGAACGGCGAAGACTGGCGATCTGTTGAGCGAGCTTGCCAGGGCCTCGACCACATATTCCCTCGGAAAGGCGCAAAACGATGCACGATCCATGCTGGAGCGCACGCGCGCGAGCCATCCCGCAGTGAAGGTGGATGCCTCTGCGCAGCCACTGACCAAGCCGGTCGATGAACCGCACGCCGTCGCATCGGCTTCAGGTGTGACAGGCGGCGCTTCGTTGGCATCGGGAACCAGCAAGCGGGCGTTGACGGCGATCGGCGTTGTGTTTGCGTCGGTGGCACTGCTGGTTTTGTACCCGCATGCACCTCGACTGGCCGAGGCCGCCCGCTTGCTGATCGCGTCCGCATGGCGCGCGACCTTCGGGTGACGCGGCATCGCGCGGCGTTGTGTGGCAATAGGCTCTCAGCCGATTCGACAAACAGGATTCCGGACCTACTCAGCGTGCATTGGTTTCCGGCAAGGCGATTCACTGACCGCGCGTCGCCGCCCGCAAAATGCCGGCGTTCTCGACACGGTGGGAACGCTGCTCCGGGTCGGTGTTGGCGACGCCAGCATTGAAGCTGCCGAAGCGGAGAACGAACCCATCTGGCAGCTCGACGATTGAGAAACTGGTTGGCTTGATACGACCGCCCTCGCCGCAGCGGGCCTCAACGCGCCGAATTTCCGAGCCTTGGTAAAATCGCGGTTGCGGTCGGACCACTGCCAGCTCGCCTTTGCAGTTTTGCAACGGCGCTCTGGATCGAGATGTTGGCCAACTCATCAAGCGTCACACCGGACTTAGGGCGCAGAACGACAAGCTCGCCGATCTCACCATCCTCGAACCGCCAGACAACAGCTGGCTGTCCATCCGCCGATGGCGGAAGGATCTTGTAATTGTCGACCTGCGCATCGGCCATCATGGCCTTCACGATCCGCATTACCTGCTCGCGAGGGACGAAGCCCTCTGACGTTTTGGAGTTGGCAGCTGGTTGCGGCGCGGCAACGGCGGGCGCGCGCTGCTCGTATCCGGCGACGGCGGGCTGTCGTGGCGGCGCAATTAGCTTGGCGACCTCGACGTAGTCGACCATGCGGCCATGGAAAGCATTGGCCATTGCCACCACCAGCCGCTGGTAGAACGAGCTGCCTGTGCGCACATACGTGATCGACATGCCGAGCACGCCACCGTGCACCGCCCTGCCCGTGAAGTAGCGGTCGGACTTGCCGGTCTCGCCCGCCACATAGAAGGCGTCGCGTCGCAGCACCTTGAGCGCCACGGTCTTGAGGCCCGTGTTCTTCAGTGAGTCGTTGAACAATTCTCAGATGCCGCCCTCCGGTGGCGCAAAAAGCCCGATCACAACTTCGAAGTCGCCGCCCTCCGAAAAATATCGTGATCCGCGCTGCGTATCCTGCCGTCCCGAGAGGAGCGCCATCGGCAGGCCGATCGTGGTCCGCGCCTTGGCGTCGACGACAGGTCGAAAACCCAAGCGACGTCGCACCAAGTCGGCGTTCTGCAAAAGCTGAAACTTCTGCTCGGGCGCAAGATCGCCGGTTGCCTGCCACCCCTGTTCACGCTGATACGCCGCGATGGCCGAGATCGATCGCTCGCCCATGCTGCCGTCCGTCAGCCCGTCATAGTGGCCGGTCCAAACAAGCGCGTCCTGGACCGCTGTGTTGATGCGCAGCTGAGCGTCGACCACATCTCCTTGTGCCAACGTTGGCGCAGCCGATACGAGACACATCGCGATTGCCAAAAGGAACCGATACAGCATGGCCACCCCCTCAAAGTGCTACGACGTTCCAAGCTCAACTTGATCGCGCCAGCGTCGTTCTTCAACTCGACCGTCAGCGTCTCGCGCTCGGCGGCGATGATATTGCCGTCCCGCGACACTGCGCTGACCGCACTTGGCGCACCACGCATCAACAGGTGCCGTTGCCACCTTCTGCAACAGCCTGCTTCCAGTCGGGCCCGAGCGTCCCTCTGGCCGATACCGCATTGGCGCCGGCGGGATCGCCTTCCTTGAACATTTTCACAATCAGGCCTTGGTTATGCGATCCGCCGATGATCGGCTGCCCGCCCGAGTAGGTGCACGTCGTTCTGATATTGGGCGGCGCCGATCACGAACTTGTCGAAGCCGCGGTTGATGGTCTCGATCGCTGCCCGCCGAGCCGCCACTATTTTGGAACTGCCGTCCCAAGCGTAGGGCACGCCATCGACGGCGCTCGGGGCAACCACAATCTGGCCGCCCTGGCCGCGCGCCTCGATTCCCGTCAGGCCGAGCTTGTCGAGTTTACGGTTGCCAGGGCTGAAGTCCTCGCTGGTGCGGTAAAGCAGATGCAGGCCGCCGCCGGCCGTTCGTTGCATCAACGTCGGGGGGAACCGGTTTGGCGAGGTTTGCACCCTGCCGTAGGTTTTCAACCCGTCCGCTTTCTTATCCACGTCGACGACGAAGAAGCCGGACTTGACCCCGCATGCCGCGCCGAGATTCATTTGCGGCGAACGCTGCAGCCACCCCATCACGACCGCCATGTCCGCCGAGCAGGCGTTGACCCAGTCGGGCAGCATGGGCTTCTTCTCGTTCGGGCGGAGCGGCAGAAGGTGCCAGCCGCGCCCAGTGTAATTCTCGATGTGATTGCGCATCTCACCACGTCCTGTTGTAGCGCACATCGATCTCGGCCTTGATGAGCCCAGTGGCGCCGTTGCGATTCTTGTCCATGATGAGGTTGAGTGTGTAGCGCTCACGTTCGATATTTGCTTTTGTTAGCGGTTTCGCAGAAGCGCGGACGGATGGCGGCAAGCGGGAATGGCGTGAGGTTTGCGATCCAAACGAAAGGGGCCGCTGGCGGCCCCTGATGATGTGATGCTGACGCGTGGCTCAGAACGGCTGATCGTCCGGGGTGTCACGTTTGGTGTCGGGTTGCTCGTTGCCGCGGGGGCCATTTTGCTGCCTGAACTCGTCGATCATCTGGAGGCCGTAGTGGGCCCAGATCAACTCGCGCAGATCATCGAGCAGCTCGACGACGGCAAGAGCCTGCTCCGGCGTCCAGTAGGCGGGGATGGCGAACGGGATGGTGAGCAGCGATCGGGTTGAGGGGGGCTGGCTCATGATTTGGCACTCCGGCGTTTGCGTGCCCGCTGCTCGGCTCGCTCGTTGGCCTCTTTGAGCCGGTAGGACTTGCCGTCGATGGCGATGATCTCGGCGTGATGGACGAGGCGATCGACGAGGGAGACGACACAGGCCGCGTTCGGGAAGACCTCGCGCCAATCGGCAAAGGAGCGGTTGGTCGTGACCACGGTGCTCTTGTGCTCGTAGCGCCGGCTAACGAGCTCGAACAGCAGGTCGGCATGGCGGTTGGAGTAGGAGAGATAGCCGACCTCGTCGATGACCAGGAGGTGGGGGTAGGCGTAGTGGCGCATGCGTCGCCGCAGGGCGGAATCGCTGTCGAGTGCGGTGAGGTCGCCGAGCAATTGGCCGGCGCTGGTAAAGAGCACGGTATGGCCTTGGATGAGCGCCTGATGGGCGATATTCTTGGCGATCATGGACTTGCCGACGCCGTTCGGGCCGACGAGCACGACATTGGTGGCGTCGTTGAGGAAGTCGAGCGCCATCAGCGTTTCGATTGTGCCGCGGTCGCAGCGCTGCGGCCAGCTTCAGTCGAAGTCGCACAACGGCTTGAAGCGGCCGATATGGGCGGCTCTGAGGCGCCGCTCCATGCTGCGACGTGCGCGCTCCTGCTCCTCCCAATCGAGCAGCGCGGGCACCCAGCCGTCGAGGCCGGCTTCCTGCCAGTGCGCCAGCAAGCCATGCAGTTGCAAAGCCTCGGCACGGGCGCGCATGGCATTGAGATCATGCGTCATCGGGGCTCTCCTTGAGCTGGTCGTAGGTTGCGAGTTGATGTGCCGGCACGGGCGCATCCCTGGCCTGGACATGCTCGGGCAGCGTCAGGGCGACAGGGGGAGCCTGTTGGCGTTGCTCACGGCGGCGCTCAAGCGCCAAACGCACGGCGTTGGGGTGGGGCACCTCGCGATCGAGGGCCACGCCGATGGCGGCTTGCAGCTCGGCGGCGCCATAGCGCGCCAACAGCCGCATCAGGGCGGCGGTGATGGCTCCCAGATTGTCGCCGCGCTCGCCGGCACGGGTGAGCAGCGTCTGGCTGGCCGGTGCGGCCTGAGCCAGCAGGTTGGTGGCCCGGTGGCGGCGGGCGGCGTGCTTTTGGCCGAGCAAAGCCTCGACGTGAGCGCGATCCTCGATTTGGGCGGCCTTGTCGTAGCTGCGCGGATGGCGGGCGAGGATCTGCTGGCCGTCGAGGATGCGCACCTCGTGGAGATCGGCGAGGACGGTGAGGGCGCGGCGCACGTGGCTACTGGGGATCGAATAGTCGTTGAGATCGAAGCGGACATAGGGTGTCTTGCCGGCCGTGACCGGCACGGTCTCGAGCAAGGGATAGGGATTGTCGGGCAACTCGAGGGTTCGCGGCACCTCCTCGGCAAAGACCTGGCGCACGCTGCGGGCGTCTTGGTCGGGACAGCGCCGATCGGCAGCCAGGCCATTGCACCAAGCCTCGGCCTGGGCATTGAGGTCGTCGAGATCGACGAACGTGCGGGCGGCAAAGAAGCTGTCGCGGACATAACGGATGGCGCGCTCGACTCTGCCCTTCTCATTGCCGCGCGCGACGGCGACGGGGCGAGGC
>JANLQP010000396.1:0-16432 GCA_031367895.1 Hyphomicrobiales bacterium | reverse complement strand
ACGGCCAATGCGATCCACCAGCTCACCAGCGTGCCGCCCCACATGATCAGCAACATCCCGGTGCCGAACAGGACGACCAGCGGCACGAGCGGGATGCCCAGCTTCATGGCCGGCCGGGTAGCGCCTTTGTAGATGGCTTCGGCTTGCATGGTGTGCTTCCCGCTGCCGTCAGCTGACGATGTAGCTGGCGAAGGCGGCTGCGCCGCCGACCAGCGTGCCGCCGATCAGCACGTTGGCGACATCGGCAAGGCGTGCGCCTTGAAAGATCATCTTGAAACCGGCCCAGATGATCGCGATCGTGACCACAGCAATTGAGATCGTCACCAGGATGGTGTTGACGTTGGTGACCGTGGTGTTGATCTTGTCGAAACCTTGGGCAAAGGCTGCCCGCGGCATGAGCAATGCCAGCGTCAGCGCCAGTCCGATGCACGCTGGGGTGATGCGCGTCGGTTTCACAAGTGAAGCAGTGGTGGCCATGGTCAGTACCTCGATGAGTCGTTGAAGGATGGGCTCGGTGTCGTCGGTTCGACGAGATCAAGGCGGTACGCGGCTGGCGGCTTGGCCGGGAGAAACAGCTCGGGCGACGCGCTGGACGTAGCCCTGCCGGAAGCCGGTGACGAGGTTGCCGCTGTAGTAGCAAGACAAGGCTCGCCGAAGCGCTGCCTGGTCGGACCGATCAGGTGCAGATTGATCGAAGCACTCGGTCAGCACCGCCTGCATGGCGCGAAGGTTCTCGCACGGGTCGAAGGCCGAGGCGGGGGTCAGCCCGAGCCGCTCGAAGTTGTGCACGTTGATCTGCGCGAGACCGACGCTGAAGTTCCAGCCAGTGGCCCGCAAACGGGTCACCGTGGCCAGCGCTTCGGCCCGGTTGCGCGGTTGCCGCTCCAACACCCCACCCACGACGCCAATGGCGTGCGGGTTGAAGCTGCTCTCGACAGCGACGAGGGCGTGCGCCGTGCTCGCGTGCACCAGCGGTGCACACGCCAGTGCCAACGCCGAAAAGGTGCCTGTGTCCATGCCGGCCTCAGCATGTCGGGCAAGGTGGCGCCGGCGGCGGCAGGGAGGCGAGCCAGATCGCGTAGTCGTCGTCGAACTTGCTGTCCCAGGTGCCGAGCTGCGACTTCGCCGCCGGGGTGAACTCGGTCACCGTGTCCCCGCCCATGCTCCACCAGGTTCGGGTGAACGGGGCACCGTTGATGTTCACCGTCACGGCACCCGAGTAGTCGCAGGAGTAGATCGGGCCGCTTTCGCCTTCGAAGACACGCGTGTACTGCGGCGGGCAGTTGGACGGAGCGCTGGCCCAAGCGTTGTTCGCCGAATTCCCGGCGCCGGCCATCGAGCAGGCCGGGAACGGCTTGCCCTTGGCCAGGTCCCGGTGCAGTTGGTTGATCGTCGGCACGCATTCCGGGATGGAGCGCCAGCTTGGTGCGGCGAGGCAAAGCAGGACCTTGCAGCCATCGACTGCGCGCGCCGGGGTCGGCAACAACATGGCCAGGATGACCATCAACATACCCAATGCGCCTGCCGCAATGCGATGCGCTTGGGGCAACGCACCGGGTGTGAACCGCTTGGCACGGCCCGGCGACAGGTCTACATTCGCTGAATTGTTCATGGTCTGAGCCCTCATGTCTGCGGTGCATCGGAGGAGGCATCCCGTGCCGGCTCGTTGAACACCGTAGAAACACTCTAGGACTCAAACCCCTGCGGCCCAGCGCTGGATTCGGGCCGTTTTCCAGCACCCCCGTTTGCAGGTCGAACACGATGCCCACTCACTTGGCGTCTCTCGGCTCACTGGTGCATCCGCACCAGATGGAGATTCAGGAATTCGCTTCCTACGCACTCGTCATCGACGCCAGAAGTGCCGGGGCGTACCAGGAGGATCACGTGCCCGGCGCGGCCAGTGTGCCGATCGCAGCGACCCCGCCTTTCTCCGCGCAAGATTCGTCGTTGACGGGCGAGTCTGGTCCGTCGATACCCGACGCATTGGCCGTCCACACGCAGGGCCTGCCGGCTGGCGACACCATCTTGGTTTACTGCGACCGCGGCGGACTGGACAGCATGGTTTGGGCGGCACCGCTACGCTCTGCCGGCTTCCAGGTTGACGTATTGGGCGGTGGATGGATCAACTACCGCCGCTGGGTGAGTGCAGGCCTGGAGCTGCTGCCCAGGGTATTGACATTCCGGCCCCTTTTGGCGCCCCCTGTCAGCGGGTTGTGCCGCGTGCTGGACTTGCTGGTCCGGCAGGGCGAGCAGGTCATCGATCTCGCGGCGCTGGCTGGGCAAAGGCTCGTGCCCGGCCTGACGCTGCAAGGCGATGAGCCGCCTTCACAGCATGCGTTCGAGACAGCGCTCCTCGATGCGATGCGGCACCTGGACCCACAACGCCAAGTGTGGCTCCGTGATGGCATCGCCGGCCTGGGGGGTCTGACTTTGCCGCCTTCGCTGCGCGACGCGTTGCAGCGATCAAAGTGCGTGACGCTGGAAGTCCCATTGCCCGTACGCGCGCTTGCATGGTTCGAACGTCTTCAGGCCATGAACACGTCCATTGCAGCGCTGCTGCAGGCCTTCTCCGCGTCGGCATTGCCGCCACCGTCCAAAGTCCTCGAGCAGTCGCGCGCCTTGGCCAATGCAGGGCAAGTGACTGACGCTCTGGCCACGATCATCAGGGGCTACATCGACCCCCGCAGCGCAAGTCTGCTGGCGTCAGCCAAGGTCGAGGTGATCCGCCTGGCCTCGCTGAAGGCCGACGCCGTTGCTGCGGTAGTCAACGGATGGCTCGGATCAGACGCCACGGGCGTCCCGGACGGGACGACTTAAAGCAAGCCGTACAAGCGCGCGATGCGCACAGCCATGCGTCTGTTGGGCGCATCCAGCTTCGCGCTCACGCGCTGGAACCGGCAGTCCACCGTCTTCGCCTCGATGTTGAGCGCCGCGCCGATGACCTTGCTGCTGTGGCCGGCCTCTTCATGCCTCAACAGTTCGATGTCTGCCGCGGTCAGTCGCGACTTGAGCAGAAGTTCGCGTCGGATCGACTGGAGAAGCCAGCGGTGAAGTTCCATCGCGAGCGCGCGCGCCAGTACACGCAGCGTCGCGTAGCCCTCGTCGTCGAAGAAGCCGTGCTGTTTGGATCCAATGCAAAGTACGCCGACGCGGGACAAGCCCACGCAGGTTGGCGCTGGAGCTATCACCGCGGAGGCGAATCCGAACGCCGTCGAGGCATCAACAAACGCCTCCTCCTCCGCCGACATCAGCGTCAGTTCCGCAGACCGAATGGGCTCGGTGTCGTGGGTGGCATGCCGCAGCCAGGGGTCGCACTCGAACCATCCGCGGCGCGCGTACTCCGAAGCCCACACCGGGTCGCAGGCCAGCAGCGAACGGTACGAAGCCCGCGTCGCGTCGTCGCGCAGGTAGCTCATGAACACACCGGCATCGGCGCCCAGGTTCGCGACGGCCTGCGCGAAAAGGTCCATCACCGTCTCGGTGGAATCGGCGTCGCCGATGACAGACAGCTTCTCGATCACGCGCGCGTCGTAGTCCGGCGAGCGCGTCAGCGCGGCCAGGCATTGGGTCTCACCGTTTGCCGCCGAGTGCCTCATGACCTTCACGACGAAGCCGGTCGTACAGCGCCGGGTCCTCGAATCGCATCGGCTCTGATTCGCACCAGCGGTCGAACGTGCCTGGGTCGCCAAACACCATGCATTGCACGAGGCGCGCGCCGATGGCCTGGCGCAGCGTGCGCTCTATGAGCAGGCCGTTGAGCGAGGCGCGCAGGACAAATCCGACGGAGCCATCCTGCGACACCAAAGCCGGTGTTGCCTGGGTCGTGGATTGCGACTTGGTCGCGACTGCTGGCGCGCCATTGCGCTGCCGGCGCAGTTGCAGCGCGGCGCGCTTGGGTCCCAGAGGACGCGCGGGCTCGTCGATCCGGTCCAGTCGCCTTTTGCCGGGCGGCGAGGACACGTCTTTCGCCGTCGCCGACGGCGCGGCGGCGGATGGTTGGCAATCAGTGCTCATCCGTGCTCCAACTGGCCACTGCGGCCGGTGGACCGCTCGGAGCGGCGGCTGTGCGGCGGCTTGCCATGATGGGCTGCCGCTATAGCCGAATTCGAGAACAAGAGGGCGTGCCTTGTCCACGACTTGGATGTATCGATCCTGTGACGATGGTTACCGTGGCGATCAGCAGCGTGTCGTCCCACAACGTCCCAGCGCAGCGAAGGTGTGTTCACCACGCCTTCATGCACGGAGCCATGAATGTGGCCATCGACGGGTTTGAAGCATCCCGCGTCGGCCCGTTGAACTGGCCCGCATTTGTCGGCCGCCTTTTGTGCGAACCGTAGCGCCGCGCGCGCAGGCGCAAGGGCCTTTCGCGGCATAAACGGCCGCCTTCCCACCTGTCGCTTCGCTCTGGGGGGCCCCTTCCATTTATTCCACGGTGCCCTTGCGCCTGCGCTTCATCGCGGCGCTGTCGGTCTCGCACGGCGACCGACGAATGCGGGGCAGAACACAGCTCAACAACGCACCCAACGCCGAGGGATCAACAGCCCGTCCAGTCAATGGATCGGCTCCCTCGGAAATTAGGGCAGGTGCTTTTTGAAATTCAAAAAGGCAAAGACATGGCGATGCGAAGCGACATCGAGAAGGACCGCGCAGGACGACAGTTCTTACGAACGGTTGCGGTGTGCTTGCGGTGGCTGTTGATTCCGTGGCCCGGCCTGCCGCCCTGAGGTCGTGTCTCGAAGGTCTGCCGAATCGTCTTCAACCATTGGAGTTCAAGTCATGGAACACACGAAGGAATTGCTCGCGATCAATCTATCCAACCTTGTGCCGTCGCCGTTCAATGTCCGCCGGCACACCGCCGGCCAGGTCGAGGAACTGGCTGCGCTGATCGACGCGCAGGGGCTGCTGCACAACCTGGTGGTCACCGAGCAGGTGGTCGGCCGGGGCAAGGCGCGCAAGGTCAAGTTCGCGGTCGCGGCCGGTGAGCGGCGTCGGCGTGCGCTGCTGCTGTTGCAGCAGAAAGGCCGTCTGCCGAAGGCGCACGAGGTGCTGTGCGAACTGGTGCCGCCCGAGCGGGCGCTGGAGGTCAGTCTGGCCGAGAACAGCGGCCGGGAGGCGCTCCACCCGGCCGACGAGTTCGAAGCCTTCAAGGCCCTGATCGATAAGGGCAAGGGCGTCGAGGACGTGGCGGCGCGCTTCGGCGTGTCGGTGCTGACGGTCCAGCGGCGGCTGAAGCTGTCGGCCTTGTCGCCGAAGTTGCTTGCGCTGTACCGGCAGGACGGCATCAACCTCGATCAGTTGATGGCGCTGGCGTTGAGCGACGACCACGATGCGCAGGAGCGTGCGTGGTTCGACGGCCAGCCTTGGGATCGCACGCCCGCGGTGTTGCGGCGCAAGCTGACGGTCGGTGAGCTTGAGGCTGCTGGCAATGCCTTGGTGCGCTTCGTCGGCGTCGAGGCCTATGAGGCGGCCGGTGGTGTCGTGCGGCGCGATCTGTTCGATGACGAGCAGAGTCGGTTTCTGTCCGACCCGGCGCTGCTGCAACGCTTGGCGAGCGAGAAGCTGGACGCGCTCGCAGTTGCCGTGCGCGAGGAAGGCTGGGCCTGGGTCGAAGCGCGCGTGGATGTCGACTCGCACGCACTGCGGCAGTTCGCGCCATGCGATCACGTGTTGCGCGAGCCGACGCGGCAGGAGCAGCAGGACCTGGACGCACTGTCCCGTCGCAGCAGTGAACTCGACCGGCAGGCCCAGGCCCTCAATGACGCTCCTGAGTGGTCGGCCGATGAGGCGGAGGTTATCGACCTGGAAGAGCAGGACATCGCAGCCCGGCGCAAGGCGATTCACGACGGCTTGAAGACCTGGGCGCCGACCGCGATGGCGCATGCGGGCGCGATCGTCACGGTCAGCCGCGACGGCGATGCGGAGGTGATTCGAGGCCTTGTGCGCGAGGCAGACCGCAAGGCCTCGGCTTCGGCCCGGAAGGTGATCGGCCGAGCCTCGGGTGTGGCCGCCGCCGATGTAACCGGTGCACCGGAGTCTGAGATTGCCGCGCCCGAGCGTCGCACGGCCGAGTGCAGCGAGAGTCTCGCCAAGCGCCTCGCCGCACATCGCACCGTGGCGCTGCAGGTGATGCTGTCTCGGAACACGCCTGTGGCACTGGCATCGCTGGCCCACGTGTTTGTTCAACGCGTGTTCGGGGACGAGTACCGGCGGGCCGGCTCCGCTCTGCAGATTACGACGCAGGCACCGGCACACGCGCTTCTGTCGGTGGCGGACGACCTGAAAGAGAGCGCAGCGTGGCAAGCCGTCGAAGCGGCCAAGCTGGCTTGGAAGGAGCGTCTGCCCGAGCAGCCCGGCACATGGTTCGCTTGGTTGGTTGCTCTGCCGCAGGCCCAGTTGCTCGACCTGCTGGCGCTGTGCACGGCGCTGACGCTGAACGCATTGCCGAGCACCGGTGCCGCCGGCGATGCGAACGTGCTCGCCGAGGCCGTGGGCCTGGATATGTCCGATTGGTGGGAGCCCACGGCGCAGGGCTACCTGAGCCATGTGCCGAAGGCTCAGATCGTCCAGGCGCTCAAGGAGGCCGGGCCGGACTTGGCGGACGACGGTGCCGGTGCGATGAAGAAGGATGTCCTGGTGGTCAAGGCGGCGTCGCGCCTGGCCGGCAAGCGCTGGCTGCCGGCGCCATTGCGGCGACCGGCCGGTTGACCGTGGGTTTGATGGTGAAACGCGAGCGGGTGGATTGAACCCGCTCGCGTGATCCGGGTCGGAGTGAATCATGTGGCTGGTGGTCGCGCGCGAAGCCAAGCCGGACGTGCCTTACTGGCCCGGCCGGCGTCTTCTCGCGGCCGTCGATGCGGTCGTGTGGCCACTCCTGTGGGCGCTGGTGTTCAGCCATGCGCCGAAACCTGTTGGGCTGGTCGGCCCGTTCGTCGCGGCCGTGGCGCTGCTGTGCGCGCTGGGACGACTGCACCGCGCGCTGTGGGTCAACCACCGTTACTGGTTCACGACCTGGCGCTGGGGCCGGATCGCGGCGGCATTGCTGTTGATGGGTGTGGTGTTGAAGCTGACGATGCCGACGTGAGTGGACAGCGCGGCACGTCGGTGCCGAACCGACCCCGGGGTCGTGCAACGGCTCAATCGTATTTCGCCGAGCCTTGCGGCGCCATGAACGAGGCTGTTCATCAGGGAAGGCATAGCGAGTCCGGTAGAGGCCGTCGCGGCTGCAGCCGGTCACGACCATCCACATGTCCGCGTCGGACTTTTGGATCATGAAATGGCCGACGCCTCATTGCGTGGCGTTCAGTTTGTACATCAGGCGCATCGCGCAGACCACGCGGTCAGCAAGCCGCCGCGAGGTCAATGGGCAACCACGGGTCGCGCCTCGCTCCACTGATCGAGATCCGAGCGGCGCCACGCAACCGCGCGAGGGCCGAGGCGGACCGGGCTCGGAAACTTCCGGTCTGCGATCAAGCGGTAGATCGTCGAACGCCCGAGGCCGGTCATCCGCATTACCGTAGGCATGCGCAGAAAGACGGGAGTCACGGACTCGGTGCGGATTGATGTCGACTCAGGTGAAGCGCGCTGCACGGACAGCCTCCGGTATGAGCTATGCCGGCAACTCTAGGTCGCGTTCGGGACCGGCTACGCGCTGGATTTGAGCCGAAATCTTGCGGGGGCTGAGGCTTCCACAGGTGGCGGTGGCATCTCTCGGAGCTGCGGCCATGTTCGTCGGAACCTTCGGTCTGGAATTCTTTGCTTAGGAACATCGGCAACCGGGGGCAATGCGTTCATCGCGCGAGGCAACTTCGGCGGCAGCACTGGTCTCGACGCGTTTTTCCGCGCCGAGGGTCCGATTTTCGCCCGGCGCTCTGACGCCCCTTCATCCCATCATGCGCCTCACCTTCTTGCCGACTTCGATCGCTGTGAGACCCAGCACTCCGATCACGCTGGTAGCGATGAAACCGAAGGCGGACTCGGGAACTAGCCCGGTCGGTAGATTGGGGTACAGCTCTGCAAGCATTGGTGCAACTGAAGCAGGAGCACCGAAGGAAGCAAGTGCCGATGTCCCCACGGCTGCGACGTGTCCGATAAGGCCGACCATCAAGTCAGCCGCAGCGATGCGCAGAACTAGATCACCCAAGAGTATGAGCCGGGTCGGCTGGGAGACGAAGAAGTAGGCGAGTTTCTCGAGCACGGTTCAGTCCTCTATTCGGCAACTACTTGCAGCGCAGCCGGGTCACGAAGATTCAAGTCAACAACTGCATTTCCCTTGGCGCCCAGCTGTCGAGACAGGAGTTCTGCGATGACATATCCAGCGGCGACACATCCAACGAACGGCGCGCCGACAGCACGCGTTGCCAAGGTCGTGACGCCGCATGGGTCTGCGCCCTGGGACAGCAACGCCTGGTATGCAGGCGCCTGCGAAGCGTTCGAACGCCCATCCTCCGCAGCCCAAAGCGCTGCCGCTTTCGACGGACCAGGAAAGGTGCGCACACGGATTGCTCGAAAGTCCCTGAAACCAGACCCGAGACCTGCGTCGATGACAGTCCCAAATCCCGCGCCTTCGATCACGCGGCGAGCAGCTGCGTTGTCGACACCAAAAAGTGCCAATCTGGGTTCGGTCGCGTTGACTTGCTGGAACTGGTCGAACCGGCGCTCGACAACCAACGTGGAGTAGCCCCGTGCTTCAAGCCACTCGGCAACGATGCGCGCTTTCTTGCGTCCGACGTCGGCGGTCGCGGACAGCACGGAGGTCGACAAGGTCGACTTCGTCACGATGTCGATGTCCTGCAGCACCAGGGTCGCGCCCTCGGCCGGCGCCATGAACCCAAGAGTCCATGCATAGGCTTGTCCGAGATGCCCGAGGCCAACGAGCCAAGAGCTAGGCATCGTCATGGTGTCGGTGGTTGGTCCGGGGTCAGCACGCTGTTCGCCATGTGCCCACAACGAAAGCGCGATCGACCGATGGCCAGCGTATGGGTTGTCCCGGCGCAGCAGAGAAAACGCTTCGCTGACGGCAAGGCCACCGGCCGCGACGCTGGACGGCGCGAAGCAGGTTCCAGCCGGTGCGTTGCGCCTCCCTAGGCCGAAACTCCATCCGTCAGCCCACGGCCGAATCGTCCTCCCTGCGGCGCCGCCATGGGTGCCAATGCGAATCTCCGGCCACGTCCGGGCCTGCGCGCGTGGGCTGGGAGTGACGCCGGCCCATGCAGCGAACTCGCTCAGCGTGCGGCCTTCGAACCCTGGCGCACTCAGCACTGTGTCGCTAGGCGCGTCGATGCGAACGTTGCCCAGGAAGCTTCGCGAAGCAGTGTTGATTGCCGTGAGCGCAATGATCTGTAGTGATGGGCTGTCTTCAACACTTGGGTCCAAGACAACGCGCACACCATAGGTTGCCAAGGCGGCTTCGGCATCCTCAATCGTGGCAACTTCACCGCTGTCGGCTAGCACCTTGGCGACCCGGTGAAACGAGTCAGCGTCCATTGTCTTCTTCCTCCGACAAGTTGATGAGTGCAGCCGCGTCACGCCGGAAGTGGCTTTTCCAAGCTCCGCCCCCGAGATAGACGTTGACGCTGACATCCACCGGTTGAACGTTTTCCCGCGCGAACCAGGGCACGATCAAGGCAAGATGCCCGGCGAGGGAAATCATTGGGTTGGCGCGGTCGGAACGGCTTTGCCCGGGCCCCATCGGATGCGTGTGAACGTCGGCCACCACTTCGAGTCGCCGCGCAGCACACTCCTCCCAGAGCTTGGGAAACGCGCTCGTACCCAGCCGCACATACTCGAAGGTCAGAGCCTCCGGGTCCAGCTCTTCGTAGGGCAGCCATTGCTCCACAACCTTGGCCGCGTCGGTGACGTGACCGAGCAAGAAGGCACCCGACTCGCGCTGACCACCTCCCCGCCGATGCAGATCAGCCATCAGCTCGCGCCAAAAGCCCCGGCGAAACTCAAGCGACTTCACAGGCGAGCTCACTGCTTTGGAGGACTTCGCAGACCGCCTCGACGTACTGCAGCAAGCCGCGTGTCGGGTTCCAGATGAGCCAGGGGTGCTCTGCAAGCCAGTTCGCGTGGCCTTGAATGCTCTCCCTGTCGCATGGCAGGTAGAGCGCCGCGCCGCCCTTCCACCCCGGGTTAAACACCTGGGAAACGCGACCGCCGCGCGGCCAATACTCGGTCACCAGCATCTGCTGCGTGGCGCAGTCCCAGAGCGTGGCCGTCGGCGCTTGTGTCGGGTAGCCCGAACACTCAAAGCGCAGCGTGAACCACCTGCTGTCCTTCGCGGCCACGGAAATTAACGCGAACGGCCACTGCACACCCAGCGAGTGCCAACGCCCCTTTGCGACCCCGGCCAGGAACCGGCCGGAGCGCAGGTGGGCTTCGAGAGCTTCCTTGCCTTGCGACATATGGCCTCCCTCAGCCATTCACGCGAGGCGACGGCACCAGGTCGAACGTGATGCAGCGCTGGTGCGCCGTCACGAGCGCACCGATGTGGATGTCGGCGTCAGGGCGCGTGTCGGTGCCGCTGATCTGCAGCATGAGCTCGGCCGCGTCCGATGGCGCGATCCCCAGTTCGTGCGCGGCCCAGCGCTTGACTCGACCCACGGTCGCACTCGGACGGAACGGGCGACGGACGTCTCGACCGGCGTAGCGCACGATGACATCGATGCCCTTCAGGCGGTGCAAGTGCACGCGCAGGCCGTCCGGGATGCCCTTCACCTTGTCGAACGAATTCTCGTCGTCGTCGTCCTCGACGAACAGGAAGAAGTCGTCGGTCTGGGCCGAGCCCAGCCGGTCCAGGCACGCACGATGCAGAGCCTTATGGCCCGCGTCGGCTTCAATTTCGATGACCTCGATGTCGCCCAGAACCTCGGATTGCAGGAACACCTGAACCTTCATGGTGAAGCCCTCGTCTCGGTGACCGTGAAATCACGGCCTTCTGGTACTTAAACCGAGATGACTTCGCGAAAAGGAAAGCGTGTTGGACGGCAGGCAGCGGTCTGTTGTGCCGCGGTCAGGTGGGCGGGCGCGTGGGGCAGAACGTCGTGTAGGCGCACCAGGCACAGTGCTTGCCGACCGTCGGCTGAAGATCGCCCGCCCGGAACCTTTGTACCGCCTTGAATGCGTTGGTGCTGGAGAGTGCCTTGCTTGGTCCATCTTGATGACTATCACCGTCAAGCAACCTGTGAATCGTCACGCTCTCGCCGTCGCGCGGCCGAAGGCCATTGAGCATGGGTCGCCAAAACGCGACCGAGCGCTGCAACTCGCCGACGTGGACTCTGACCACGTCGACTGCGGGCTTGCCCGCGCCCTTCAGCAGCACCCACGGCAGTTGAATCGGAAAGCCATCGACAGCCGTCTTCGGCTCGGCGTAGGTTCCATCGGACTGCCGGATGAGCTCTACGCCGTCCTTGAAGACCGCAATGGCGTGCTCCCACAGCTGCTTGTCCTCTGCCTTGCTCGGCAGCTTCTCAGCTGCCCACGCCGACACAAAGACATCGCGAATTTTCAGTGCTTGGTCAGCCGCAAAGGCCTTCAGCGCTTCCATGATGGCCCATCGAGCACGTGCTGAAATTTCAACCGACTGCTCGCCAGGGAGTTCCAGGGTGTATCGGTACCAGTGCTGCAACGAGCAGTGCGCGTACGTCTCGAACTCGCGAAACTCCATTGCCGAACTCGGGTTGGAGCCACGCAACGGCCCGCTCGCCTTTGCGGCGGGGGCCATCGTTGGAGCGTAGTTCGTCCTCACACAGAGCGATGAGACTTGCGAAAGTTGCGGGGCACGCTTCTTCTGATCCTCGCCGTTCTCGTACAGCGCGAGCCGCTTCCTCGCCCGCGAAACGGCAACATAGAGCAGGTTGTTCCTCTCGACGGCTGCTTCGTCTTCCCATGCCTGCTGGGTGCTGCCAAGCACTTCTGGCGGCACGATTTTCAGGATGTCTGGGCGGGGGTACCACGGCCAATCTGGACCGTAGTCATCCACATTGACGTTGGACACATGGACAACGTCGAACTCCAGCCCCTTGCTTCCATGCACGGTCAGCAAGTGAACAGCATCGAGTGCCGCGGCTTCGGCTGGAAGTTCTCGCTCAGAGTACGTCTCGCGGATGCGTTGTCGTAGCTGCTGGCGCAGCAGGAACCGGGGTAGTGTGGGAATTTTGCGATCGCCATCACCGGCACGTGTCGCATAGGCAAACTGCCATAGCGCAATACGAACCGAATGAGCATGGATGGACTGCTCAGTCTTTGCCGGGTACCCGAAGCGACGCTCAAGGAGCAGGTCACAAACGAATGCCCACGGATTTGAACGCCGTCGTTGTCCCTGGAGCAGCTGCGTGACGCGCTTCAGCGCGGCAAGCGTATTGGGCTTTAGTCCCGCCGGCAGATCTTGCATCCACCCGCCACGCTGTAGATCTGGGTCGTCGATGCACGCCTGCATGAGCGCGCGCAAGTCTTGCATGTCGATGGCAAGGTCCGGCACCGACATCAGTCCCACCAGCGCCCGGGGTTGGCGCTCGACGAGGAGTTGCATCAAGCAGAGCAACTTCTTCACCTCGGCCCGTTGAGCAAGTTCTCCGATGTAGAGCGCTGGTATCGCTGCTTCGCGGAGCTTCTGCGCGAGATGCTCGACCTCATGGTTCCCTCGGCTCAAGATGGCTTGTTGACCGTAATTGAAACCTTCGGCGCGCAAGCGTTTCACCGCCGCGGCAACTGCTTCAGGCATCGACAACGTCGGCGTGCACGAGACAACCGTGGGGCGAGGTCCACTCTCCGACGTCGCCTCGGTGTCTGCAAGCGGCAAGGTCTTCTCAAGAACATGCAGTCGACCGACGTGCTTGACGAACGCCAGAATCTCGGGCGAGCTTCGCCGATTCAGCTTGAGCGGGTACTCGCGTATTCGCGAGTTGCCGGCTTGCTCCTTGAACGTTTGCGCGAAGCGCCGCAGGCTCTCGACCGAGGCACCCCGCCAGTGATGAATCGCCTGGCGAACATCACCGACCACCCAAAGGGACTTCGCGTTCTTGGCGAGCTGTTTGATGAGCTGCACCATCGCAAACGTCACGTCTTGGTATTCGTCGACGAGGACGTGTTGGAACTTGTCAGCCAGCTCGCCATAGCGCGGACGATCCTCGTCGAGCCTTCTTGCCGGCTTTGCGACCAGGTCGACAAAGTCGACGAGCTTTTTGTCCTTGAGCAACTGCTCGTGGCGTTCGTACAGCGTCGCCACGTCCACCCGCCTTCGCTTCACGTCCTCCGTCGCTGGCAGCTTCTCGATGGCCGCCCGGTATTGAGCCGGCGTGACCATCTGCTCCTTCAGCCGCTTGATGCCGTTGACGACCTCAGGCAGCCATCCATACGGATCCTGAACTCGCTTGTAGTACTTGAGGCTAACGTTTGGCAGGTCTGCGTTCAGCAACGTGATCGCGTTGAGCTTGTCAGCGACGACGACGTCCTGGTCCAGTCCGAAGAACTGGTAGTACTTGCGCAGGAACTCAAGGCCGAAGGCGTGAAACGTGCCGGCCCAGACATCCGCAGCCCGGGCGATGCCCGCGTCGCGCAGGCGTTCTACGAGTTCGAAAGCGGCCTTGTTGGTGAACGTCAGGACAAGTATGTGAGCGGGGTCGACGCCGCCTTGAATCAGGTGCTGAACCCGATGAACCAGGGTCGACGTCTTGCCCGACCCCGGGCCGGCAACCACGTTGGCGTATTGCTCCTTTGCAGTCGACGCGTCACGCTGATCGTCGCTGGGAGGATGCTGTACCTTCGGTGGCAGGGGCACGTCGATGTCGGGCAGAAGAGCCGCGTCGAGCATCTGCTGGCGCGCGACCTCTAGGTGTATGCCGTAGTCATCCGCCACCTTCTGCGGGCCGACTCCCGCGTCGAACAGCTTGCGAGCCACCAATCTCGGCAGCTGCAGCTCTCGCGCAAAGACGTTGGCACGCAGTTCCTGTCGCTCGCGTGCACCGTAGGCCTCAACCTTGATGACGCCGGGCGAGCCTTCCGCGCCCGTGAGCGCCTTCAGCGATGCGAGGGTGACTTCATCCTTGACATCATCGAGGATGAAGTGCCCAAGCTCGTGGGCTACCAGATATGCCCGCTCCGGGGCAGAGAACGTCTTGCGGACGTAGATGGTGTTCTCTGACCTGCGAAGGATGGCCTCGGCTTCGCCGAGTTCCTGCGACCCCTTGGCCACATACTCGACACCGAGGTTGAGCTTGGCTTCGACAGGGGCCTTGGTGAGGAACTCCTTGACATGGACGATGTCCCCAGCGCGCTCGCGGAGCAGCTTCTCCCGAAGCTTGAACGCCTCCTCGCGGGCGCGCTGGAATGGATTCACGCTCAGTCCTCGTCAGCAAGCTTGAGGAGCCTGGCGGTCTCCTCTGGGGGCAAGCCCAGCCCGCGAACCGCCTCTTCCCACGTTGCTGGCTCACTGGCTACTTGGGGCTTCCCATCGCCCGCCTTGAACGCGGGAACTGATCTTGCCGCGAAGGCCCGCGCAAAGAGTTCCCGCAGCGCGATGGCCGACACCTCAAGGAGTGACGCAAGCGCGTCTACGACCTTGCGTGGCGCCTTTGTCCGCCCAACGAGCACGCCATTCAGAAGCGGCGCATGCGGACCGATACCGACGGCAACCGCGGCCTCCTTGCGAGCAGTCGGCCCTTGAATCGCAGCCACCTCCTTCGCCGCCGCCTCGAGGTTTGCACTCGGCATCTGATGCGCCTTGTTCAGGGCTTTGCTCACGGTTTGAGTGGCGAGACGAGCGTCGAAGTTGTACGCCTCATCGGAGGCGTCCGACGCATCGCCGGCAGCGCGCACGAGCGCCGCATCCACGAAGGCCGCGGCGTGCTCAGGGTACTGGTCCGCCAAGCGCTTCCAGTCATCCACAGTGGGTTTGTCGTGTTCGTCCAAGAACTCGGCAATCAGCCGTTCGGCTTGGTCTCGCTTCATGTCATTCATCGAGCGCTCCTTCGAGCTTTTCCTTGGCTGCGGCAAAGTGTTTGCGTGCTGTGGGGATCGAGCAACCGAGCACCGCCGCGACCTTCTTCCACTCGTATTGGAACTCCGCGCGGCAGTAGAACGCATTGCGTTCGGCCTCGGGCAGTGAAATCAGGGTACTCACAACCTTGGCACTCTGCTGTTTCCGCATCAGCGACTGCTCTGGGCCGTCCATGTCCTCTTCTTCGACCGTTTCAATAAGCGGGGTGGCGCTGCCGTCCTGATCGCCCACGTCCATGGCGTCCGCCGACTCCATGCTGTTCTTGTCCGTGCGCAAGTGGCGCATGAAATCGTCGACGCGATCGCGGACGTAGACCGCGAAGCGCACTTCCGAGTTGGAAACCTCGACGGCCTCTTCGAAGAAGCGCTGCCAGACATAGTCGATGGTGTCGGGCAAGGCCTGGTCGCCTCGGCGCCTCACCTCCGGCCGCCCCATCATCCCGCGCATCCGCTTGCCCACCAGGATCTGAATCCGTCGGTTGAGCTCCTCCACGGCCGCATCCAACACGCCGCCGGTCTGACCGAAGCGATTTCGAATGAGCGTGGCCAGAACCTCCGAAGCGATGTGCTGCGCATCGTGGAGGTCGTGGATGCCGATCCGCCGGATTAACTCCGGCGAGCTAAGGGCCTGGATGGAAACCACCTGGGCCTGGTGACTAGGATCGCGTTTGCGCATGCGGATCTCGCTTTCGGGTTCTTTGCAATGCCATCGGTTGAGTTGACCCCCCACACCTACTAAACCGAGGTGAAGTACAGAAAGAGAAAACCGAAGCCCCCACGCGAGTATCGGCAATTCCGTCTCGCAGCCACCGCAGAGTGTGGCGACACTCAAGCGACTGCGGGCGCCCCCTACGCGGGGCCCGTGGAAGCACCATTCGACAAGCGCGGTCGGCAGCCCAGGTCCGCAAGGCCTACGCCTGCAATGCGCGACTTGACCCACGGTCGCGAGGGACGAGGAGCAATTGCCCCTTTCAGCGGCTCTGTGACATTGCCAAGACTTCGATGTCTGCCGACAGCAAGCGGCGAATGGGTTCGAGTGGTTGCGCGCTGCCAGGAGCGGCACCACAGGTCCGATGTCGGTCCCAATCGCACGAAGGCGCTGCCCGATTCATCGCTGAGCCCAGGTCGCCACGTACGGCAACAGTACGGCAACAGAAGCGGCCTAGAAAACAAAAAAGTCAGCAGGCGCTAACCTGCTGACTCTTGTCTATCTTGGCTCCCCGACCTGGGCTCGAACCAGGGACCTACGGATTAACAGTCCCTGGGGATGGGATTATCTGGGATTTCCTGATACAAGTTCTCCACTGCGTAGCCTTTACAAATCAAGCACTTACGTCCAAAGTCGTTCCAAGCCGTCTCAGGCCATCCACGCCAAAACTGGCACCAGACTGGCACCAGCACAGCTACGGACTATGGCAAAAGATCAGCTTTCAAGCAC
>JANLQP010000373.1:0-9883 GCA_031367895.1 Hyphomicrobiales bacterium | reverse complement strand
GCGCCAGGGTCGTCATCGAGACCGGGAACATGGCGACTAGGATGCCAGCTGCTGCAAGCTGCTTCAGTCGGTGGCGGTCGATGCGCAGGATATCCCAGGACACCCGCCCGATCCGCAACCCGTCGATGGCATGCGCCGCGGTCTCCGCCACCCGTTGTGCGATCGTCACGTCTGCTTCGCGCCACGGCGTCTCGCGCAGGCAGAGCAGCCCGTGCTCAGAGCGCCCGTCGCGCCCCGTCAACGGCACGAACAGCGCCTTGTCGAGCGGATAGAGCCGCGCCGCCTCATCGGTCTCGACCGAATACGACCGCAGCGTGAATTCCCGCCTCGCCTGCAGGCCGGCATCGGACTTGAGGCGCGTCAGCACCCGCTCGATCCAGCCGGCGAGCGGGGTGCCCCGATCGACGGCGGCCAGCTCACTGACGGCGACGATCGCCAGACCCGACGGCCGCTCGAGCGCGACGGCGAAGATCTGGCGGCTATTCATCAGTGGCCGGGACGCATTGACGACCAGCACCAGCAGTTCCTGCAGCGAGGCCGCCTTGCGTATATCGGCCTCGAGCTGCAGCAATTGCAGCACCGCACTTTTTTTGAACTGCGGCGCTTCGGGCCCGCGCGGGGCTGGCGGCCCAGGGCTGGTGTGGACGAGCTGCGGCAGCTCGAGTGAGGGCGTCGGATTGGCCATGCGCTACTCGCCTGCGTTCTTGAAGACAGCGGAGCCGCTCATGCCGGGCAGGATGCCAGGTTGCGGCTCGTCCAGCACGGCAACTGCCTTCACCGTCTGGCTGATCGCGTCGACCACCGCTCCGAGCCGCACGACATGCGCTGCATGCGCGGTGTGGGTCTCGTCGACGCTGAAGCGGAAACTGATGCCGGGCTTCATCCAGCGCAGCCAATCGGACGGCAGCACCAGGTCGATCTCGTGCGCGCCCTCCGCGACAATGCTGATGAAGGGTTTGCCCGCTTGCGGCGTCTCGTGTGCGTTGATGCCGAGATCCGACACGCGGCCGTTGAAGGGGGCGACGATCCGGCACAGCTCCAGGCGGGCCCGTTGCACATCGGTCTCGGCGCCGGCCTTTGCGAGGCGTGCCCGCGAGATCTCGAGATCGTGACGGCCGACGGCCTGCGCGCGCTGCAACGTGAGATTGTTGTCGACGTTGAGCTGCATTTCCTTGCGTTGCGCCTCCGCAGCAGCAAGCTCGGCGCGTAGCCGCGCGCAGTTGAACTCGACCAGAATGTCGCCTTTCCGAAAGTTCTCGCCGTCGCGAAAGCCGACGCTGAGGACAGACGCCTGCAGGTCGGTCGAGATCGTCGCCTGTTCGAGGGCGCGCACGACACCGCGCACCGGCGAATCCGTCTCCTCCGCTTGCACACCGCCAGCGGCCAACGCCGGCGCCAGCGCAAGTGCGGCCGCGAGCAGTGCTGCGCGTTGTCGATCAATGCTGCGCAAGGGCAATCCGGTAGCTTCCACCGAAGTCTCCCCTCTCGATCCAAAGTGCCTTCAACCGCAAGGCGAGTTCCTTGACGCCGTCGCCGAGATCAAGATCCGACGTGTAGGGGTCGATGCCGACCGACGCGAACACGTTGGCGAAGGCGTTTTGCAGTGTCGCAAAGGCGATATCCCGCTTCGCCTCGGCAACGAGTGCATTCATCTCTTCGCGAACGAGCGTCTGCTCGCTGATGCGCTCAGCCTTGGCTTCATTGCGCATCTGTTGCACGAGGCGCTGCTGTACATCATGCAGCTCACGCGCCGTGGCGAGTTCGCGTGACGCGTGCGCATAGCGGATGCGGCTGATGTGCACCTGTGTCATCACCGCCATCGTCAGTGCCAGTGCCTTCGTGTCCAGGAGATCGTCCTGCGCCTCGATCACACGGCGCTTCGCTGGGTATTGGAAGGCGCGCAGCAGGTTCCAACTGGCCTTGGAGCCCCAGGTGACCCACTGATTGTTCTGCAGATACTTGTTCGAGTCATGATTGATGCCGGCGTAGAGCTGGATGCCTGGCAGCAGCTCGAGCAGCGCCACATGCGCTTCGTGCGTGTTGATGCGCTTCTGATAGGTGATGTCGCGCAGCTCCGACCGGTTCTGCAGTGCGGCGCCGATCATCTCCTTCTCGTCGATATCCAGGATCGGCGCGGTTGCCGCAACGAGGCCGTCAGCGAGGTTGAACGTCACATTCGGAGGTGTATTCATCAGCGCGCCGAGCTGTGTCTTCGCGACACTCAACTCGCGGGCCAGGTCCTCGGCCGTCCGGCGAATTTCGACGAGTTCACGCTCGTAGGTCAACGCCGTAATCGGTGACGTCTCCTTCTCCGCGAACAGGCGGCGCGTGTTGGCCAGCACCGTCTTGGTGCGCTCCTCGAGCGCCGTAAGCTTGCTCAACATCCGTTCGGCGCTGACGGCCCGCCAATAGGCTGTGCGCACATCTTCGATCACGCGCTGGATCACCTTGCGCTTGGCTTCCTCAGCCATCAGGGCCTTGTCGGCTGCCTGGCGTGCTCGCACCCAGGAGAGCCCGAAATCGAGGATGTTCCAACTGAACGTGAAATCATAGGTGAGCAGATTGCGCTCGAATGTCGTCGTCGTCGGCCGCCGTTCGACGCCGGACGTGAGATTGCGCTCGCCGGTCGAGAGGTAGTTGTTGCGGCTGACGTAACCGGAGTTGACGACCGCGTTCGGAAGCATGTTGAAATGGCTGAAGCGCAGCTCGGCTGAACGCAGCGACGTCTGCATGATCTCGACTTTGTAATCGAGATTGTACTTTAACGCGCGTGCCATCGCCTCATAGAGCGAGACGGGGCCTGCGAACGCCTCCTGATCGGCGGCGACACGCTCGGTATTCCGGTTCGCCAATTCGAGCAATTGCTCGTTCGACAGCGGATCGGGGCTCACCGCGCAGCCGTTGAGGACGACCGCCGCAACGGCGATCAGTACGGCGCGTGTCCATCCAAGGTTTTTCATGATGTTTCACTGCGTGGGTTGAACGCTGGGCGCACAGAACCGTGCCAGCGCCCGATTGGCGGCACGACTGAACTGGAAACGAAACGGGACAGAGCTGTGACGACTATTTGACGCCGGTGTACGGTTTCGACTGGCGCGTATTGGCTGGCGAATCTTTCAGGCTGCCGCCGCCGTAGTCCTTCAAGATGCCGCCGGAATCCTTGAGGCTGCCGCCCCGACTGGCCGCACGCTCTGCCTCTCGCGCGATCTCTTCCTGCCGGGCCTTGAGCGCCGCCTCAAGACGCGCTTGCCGCGCCGCCTCCTCCTGGTGTCGCTTCTCCTCGGCCTTGGCGGCCGCAAGCTCCATCATGTACTTGCCGCGCGGCGAAACGGCTGCCCGGTCCGCCCATGCGGACTGCAGATGAGAGGCGAGTTCCTTGACGGTCATCGAATGCTTGATCTCGTTCGCCTGCAGATCCAGACCCATCGAGACGAACACGTTGGCGGCAGCGTTCTGGAGGTTGGCGAAGGCGATGTCGCGCTTGAGTTCAGCCAGCAGCGCATTCATTTCCTCACGGATCAATGTTTGCTCGCCGATGCTGTCGGCGGCCGCCTGCGCGCGCAATTCGTCCAGCAACTTCGTTTGCACCTCGAAGTATTCGTTGGCCGTCGCGACGCCCTTGGCGAAATGCTGGTAGCGAATGCGGCTGACGTAGACCTGCGTCATGATCACCATGGTCGTCGCCAATTGCCGGGTATCCAACACCTCGTCTTGCGCTTCGATTACGCGCCGCTTGGCTGGAAGCTGGAACACCTTCAGCAGGTTCTCGGCGGCGGTCACGCCAACGCTTAGCCATTGATTGTTGAGCAGGAATTCGTTGGTGCTGCCGTTTTCGGAGACGAAGAGCTGGGCGCCTGGCAACAGCTCAAGAAACGCGGCGATAAGTTCCGCCTCGTTGATCCGACGCCGATAGGCGATGTCGCGCAGTTCCGGCCGATTGAAGAGCGCCTCGGCGATCATTTCCTGGCCGGTCAGCTCCAGCATGACCGGCCGCAATTCGCCTTTGCCGCCGGCGAGAGTGAAATGTACGCCAGGAGCCACGTTGATGAGGGCCGCGAGCTGGCCGCGCGCGACATCGAGTTCGCCGACGAGTAGCCGCGACGCGTGTTTGATCTGGACGAGCTCGCGCTCGAAGGTCAGTGCCGCAGTAGGAGCGAGGTCGCCGCTGTTCTGCAGCCCGCGCGCCTCTGTGATCGCCTTCTGCGCGCGCCCCTCCATTGCCTTGATCCGACCGAGCATGCGCTCGGCGCTGACGGAACGCCAGTAGGCGGTGCGCGTGTCCTCAATGATACCCTGGATCGCCTTACGCTTGGCTTCCTCAGCAACCAGGTACTTGTCCGCGGATTGCCGGGCACGGACGTAGGAGAGAGCGAAATCGAGGATATTCCAGCTGAACGTGATGTCGCCGACGATCTGCGACGTCTCCTGGGACGTCGTCGTCGGTGGCAACAGCGTATTCGTCGGCAAATCGAGATGGCCGAGGGCCAGATAATTGTTGCGAGTCGACTGGGTCGCGGTTGCGACCGTTCTCGGCAGCATCTCGGTGCTGGCCAGATGCAACTCGCGGTTGCGCAAGTCCGACTGCATCATCTCGACCCGGTAGTCGAGGTTGTACTTGAGGGCGCGTGCCATCGCCTCATAGAGCGAGATCGGCCCGCCGATCGGCTGCTGGTCTGCGGTGACGTGCACCACACGCTCGCTGGCGAAGGCGATCAGCTCGGCCTCTTTCAACGGCTTCAGGTCGACGGCACAACCGCTCGTTGCGGCCGCGAGCGTCAATCCGAGGGCGATGTGGACGGTCCTGTTCATTTTAGGTTTAGGGTCCGGTATCCCTCGCGGAAATCGCGAGGTCGTGTTGTTGGTTCACGCGCGAAAGCCACAGGACTGGGCACCGGCACGACACAAAGTCTCGACGAGACAACAACGGGCCTTATTGGACACAAACGGTTTGTTAGCTGATTTGTCCACGCATTCATTTGGAAAGCGGCAGTTTGTCCACGCATTCAATTGGAAAGCGGCAGAAAGTGTTTGAGGTCAACTGAAAGAACTCTTGTGTTACCGGCCGGTCTCGATTCGCGCAGCCGCACCAAGCGGTCGCCAGCAAGCGACGAACCGTCGGACGGGGACACTGAAACGGTCGAACCCGATTGGACGGGTCGACACTCACCAGTCGACAAAAAGCAACATCTCGACGTT
Organism: Hyphomicrobiales bacterium; assembly: GCA_031367895.1. Taxonomy (GTDB): domain Bacteria; phylum Pseudomonadota; class Alphaproteobacteria; order Rhizobiales; family Hyphomicrobiaceae. The sequence goes on along the minus strand of JANLQP010000373.1, from coordinate 4,687 downwards.
GCGGTCCCGGCTGTTTGCTTCCGAGGTGACGCCGCCCTGGAGGATCGTCGGCGGCTTGGTCGGGTAGACATCCGAGACGAGGTCCTGCAGGAACGCGGCGCGCAGGTGCGGCAAGTCCTCGTTGTGGATGTCGGCGTCGACGGTGTGCTCGGAAAACTCGTTGACGTACTTGCCGGGTGAAACCGCACGCATGTAGCGGATCCGTCGATATTCGAATCCCGGTTCCTGGCGGCCGCGATAGGCGACCCTGTCGGCACTGCCGCGCACGTAGAGGTCGTAGCCGACATTGCCGTGCAGCTTTTTCACGATGTCGCCGACGAAGCTGTTGAGAGCGGTGCGGAATTCGGCGCTGGTGCGATTCAGGGTGTATTTGCCACCCTCGAATTGAAAGCGGATGCCGGATTTGGCGTCCTTCATATCGACGACGTAATAGCGCCCGGCGCGGCCGCGCACGACTTCCTTGTCCGGAAACACTTCGACGCTGTAGTTGTCGGTCTCGAGCCGGGTCGCCATGCGATCACGCAGCCGCATCAGATCGCGCTGGCCGTCGGGATTGGCTGGCGCCGCGACGTGCCGCTGCAACCAACGCCTCCGAAGCATTTCAATTTCTTCCGCGAGGGCACGGTGGGCCGCGTCGATCTCCGCCGGTCGGGTTGGAATTGCAATCCCGCCGGTGACGATGTCCGAACCAGGACGAGCGACGACGGCTCCCTGATCGATGTCACGCAACCTGTCGGACAGCAACACTTGCCGGCCGCGTTCGGCCCGCAGCATCGCAGTACGACTCGTTTCCAGCGCCGCATTCTCGGTCTGCAGCGACGTGACCGCCTTACTCAGATCGGCGTTGTCGACGGTCAGTGCCGCGGATTGCGCCTTCAACTTCTCGATTTCCGCCGACCGGTCCGGCTGCATCAGATGCGGGTAGGCAACAAGTGCCGCATAAGCCAGCAACAACGCGCCACCGATCGTGCTGGTGGCGGCCCGGCCCCGGGCGCGTGCATCGTGTCCGAGCCACATGAAGCCGAGCACGACCGAGGCGAAGCCGAAAAAGACCAGGAATGTCAAGCAGGCGGCGATCATTGTACGAGGCTCCGATGCCGCAGCATATGCGCGCTGGTTCCGGTCAAGTGCATGACCCACGCAACGTCAGGTAAACTATCGTTCTGATTCAAACAGCCTAGCCTGAGGGAAACAGTAATCCAACAGCACGCTAAATCGACAGCATACCTATGCGGTTAGCTCCGGCTCCTTATCCGGAAACATGCGGTAGGGCACGGTTTCCTTGACGATCTGGCGCATGGTCAGCGGTGTGTGGGCGACGAGTTGGGCGATGGTGCGGGCGGCGATGCGGCCGACGCCCTTCGTGCCGCGCCGGTTGTAGCGGAACACGTATTGGTCGAGGTAGGCCTGCAGGTACTTGGTGCTGACGGCCGAGCCGTGAGTGCCAAACAGCCAGCGCTTCAAGATCGAGATAGCCCAGTGGGCGCGCTGCACGGCGTCGGCCCCGAGTTCGACTACGACATCATCTCCAAAGAGGATTGGTACGGCCGTCGGCTTGTTGCTGACCGGTTCCGGCAAGATCGCGTGTTCATTGCCGGTGATGCGGCTCACATTTGGGTGCCCTACGGCGGCTACGGCATGAACGCAGGCATTGCCGACGCCATGAACCTATCGTGGCTGCTCGCGGCACACCTCAAGGGTTGGGCACCGGCGGCAATTCTTGACGCCTACGAGGCCGAGCGGCGGCCGATCACGGAGCAAGTGTCGCGCTTTGCGATGGCGCACGCCGAGAAAGAGATAAAGCGCCGTGGTGCCGTGCCGCCGGAAATCGAGCATCCGGGTCCCGAGGGTGATCGCATTCGCGCGGAGATGGGCCGGTTGTGCTGCGAAATCAATGTGCACCAGTACTGCTGCGGCGGCATCAACTTCGGCACCTACTATGATGCCTCGCCGATCATCGCCTACGACGGCTGCGCGCAACCAGGCTACAGCATGTCCGAGTTCACGCCTGCGAGTATTCCCGGTTGCCGCGCGCCTCATGTTTGGCTCGATGATGACCGCTCGCTCTATGACGCCATGGGGCCCGAGTTCACGCTTTTGCGTTTCGATTGGGGCGTGGAAGTCGAGGGGCTCGTCGCTGCTGCCAAATTGCGCGGCGTTCCTCTCGACGTGCTAGACGTGCAGACGGCCGAAGCTACCGAGCCCTACACCACGCGGCTCGTGCTTTCGCGGCCCGATCAGCACGTGGCATGGCGCGGCGATTGCGTACCGGCTGACCCGTTCGCCCTGATCGACCTTGTCCGAGGAGCCGAGAGCAGTGACCAGCGCGAACCGAAAGTTCGGCCGTGGGCAATTGCGTAGACTAAGTCTTGTTGCCTACCGCTCGTCCGCTCCCATGTGATGTCGGCGGGACGGCTGTTTCGACAACACCGCTGCGCTGCCTTCGGCATGCCCGACGCGCGGTGTACGATAATCCGTCAACGTAAGACGGGTTCGGCCACTTTGGGAAGTCGCGACGGAAGCGATCTATCTTGCTTCGGACGAATGCGCGTGGGTGACGGGCCCCATTCTGAGCGTCGACGGCGGTTACGGCGCTGCTGGACTATCCTACGATCCTGACGAAATTGGCTGAGTACCGGCTGGTCACAGGCCCGATGGTGCACATTGTGGGCACCGAGGTGACAGGCAAGAGCTTGAATGTTCGTCAACGAACATTGGGGAGGAAACGGCACGATCTGTCCATGGTTCGCTCCCACTTTGCGCCGTTCGGTTGGCATGTTCGTCGACGAACATCGGGGTCACGTTGCGTGGCCGTCACCTGGGGCGACGCTCAATCACGGCTCCGCGCCGAATGCTCCGTCATGACGCCGAGAATAGTCGCCTCGGTGTCGGGCTTCGTCCGCATCTTGCCGTCGGGTGACACGTAAAAGGTTGCCGAACCGCGCTCGCCCTCCTTGCGCGGGCGAATGCGTCCAAGCGGCACTTGGGGCCATTTGTCGTTCAATGCCAGCAACACGCCGACGCCACTCGCATTTAGGTTCAATTGTCCAAAGATCACATCGTTCCCAACGCTGACCAAGACCATGGATTCTTGCCGACGCGGCCCTGCTGGATCGACGAGAACGATGTCATCTCGCGAGAACCTGGGTTCATTCCGACGATCAAAAACGCGGAACGCAAACGTCTCGTCACTGCAATCGAAGTGACTCACGATGTCAGCCGAACTTGGCGCATGGGCAGAAATGGGAAACTTCGTTACCCCACCCGCGACTTCGATGCCGTCGATCAATGGAACGCGCCGTCCAATGATACGATTTGGCGTGCGCTTGCGGGCAAAGACCGGTTCGACCTGAACTGCCAAAAGCTCATCCTCGTCAGGGAGATCGTCTTCATCCGAAAACGGATCGCGCATGTGCCCGTCCACGAGCTCCTGAGCATCCGGAGTTGCAGCGATACCCAGAAGAAGCCAGACCGGGTCCAATTTCAGGAGCGCCGACAATTCCGTTAGCCGCTGCAAGTCGGGTTCAGACTGCCCAATCTCCCACTGTTGATCAGGGCGATTGGGTGTATCTGTTGGTGACAGGCCGGACGAATGCTGAATCTGTGGTGATCCTCTTGATTCGCGAGAAGGATCACGGCCATGGCGGGGCGGCGGGCGGTAGCGAAAGCGGCTGATGCATTCGATCGGGTCGTCGATTTTCTCGAGTCATTCGAAGCGCTTGATGATCATCGCCAGCGCGGCAAAGTCCTCTATCCGCTCGACGAGATCCTGCTGCTTGTCCTGCTCGCCGTGCTGGCTGGATGCGACTGCTGGGTCGAGATCGAGAAGTTCGGCGAGAAGAAGCTCGACTTGCTACGCCGCTTTCGCCCGTTCAAGGACGGCACGCCGTCGCACGATCAGCTCGGCGATATCTTTGCCGCTCTCGACGCCGAGCAGTTCCAGGGCTGCTTCATCGCCTGGGTCGGCAAGCTGACGGGCTTGTCCGCCGACATCATCGCGATCGACGGCAAGACGTTGCGTCGCTCCTATCAGGAGGGTGGCGGGAAGGCGCCGATCCACATGATCTCAGCATGGTCTTGTGGCCAGAACCTCGTGCTCGGCCAGGCCAAGGTCGCGGCCAAATCGAACGAGATCACGGCGATCCCGCAGCTGCTCGATCTGCTGACGATCAAGGGCGCGACGATCACCATCGATGCAATGGGATGTCAGCGCGAGATCGCCGCCAAGATCATCGAGAAAGAGGCCGACTACGTGCTGGCGCTGAAAGGCAACCAGGGCACGCTGCGCGATGATGTCGAAGAGTTCTTCGTCGAGCAGAAAGCCAATGGATACAGGGACTGCAAGCCCTCGCGTCACCAGACACTCGAGAAGAGCCACGGCCGCATCGAGACGCGGATCGTGACCGTGATCGGCGATGTCGCCTGGCTCCAGGAACGGCATGCGTGGCCGGGCCTGAAGAGCATCGTGATGATCGAAAGCCGTCGCGAGTTCGCCAGCAAGACCGAGCGCGAGTTCCGTTTCTATATCACCTCGCTCGGTGCAAATGCCGAGCGTCTCGGCGCAGTCGTGCGCGCGCACTGGGGCATCGAGAATGGCCTGCACTGGGTGATGGACATGGTGTTCCGTGACGACGAGTGCCGCATCCGCAAGGCCAATGCGCCCGCCAACTTCGCGACCATCAAGCAC
>JANLQP010000362.1:0-17416 GCA_031367895.1 Hyphomicrobiales bacterium | reverse complement strand
CCGGCTAAGATCGTCTCCGGATCTAGGATCAGGAGACGCGCATGCCGCAAATGGAACTCTCGGGGAAAGTCGCGATCGTCACGGGTGCGGGCTCGCGTGCGGACGGCATCGGCAATGGCCGCGCGGCGGCGATCCTGCTGGCGCGTGAAGGGGTCAAAGTGGCTTTGATCGACGCTACGACGAAGAACGCCGAAGCCACCAAGGCGATGATCGACAAGGAGGGCGGCACCGCGATGGTCATCGCGGCCGACGTCACGGTCGCGAAATCCTGCGAGGCGGCCGTCGCGAAAACCGTCGCCGCCTGGGGCCGGCTCGACATTCTCGTCAACAACGTCGGCGTCGGGGGGACCGGCGGCAACGCCGTGACGCTCAATCTCGAGGATTGGGACCGCGACATGCGCGTCAACGTCACGTCGATGATGTTGATGGCGCGTTACGCGATCCCCGAGATGCGCAAGCTTGAGAAGGGCGCGATCGTCAACATCGCCTCCGTCGCCGGACTCAAGGGCGGGCATACGGGCCTGATGTATCCGACCTCCAAGGGCGCCGTCGTCAACATGACGCGCGCCATGGCCGCCCATCACGGCCAGGAGGGCATCCGCGTCAACTGCATCGCGCCCGGCATGGTCTACACGCCGATGGTCTACGCGCGCGGCAACGGCATGAGCGAGGAACTACGGGAAGCACGCCGGAATCGGTCATTGCTGAAGACGGAGGGCTCCGGCTGGGACATCGGCAAAGGCGTCGTCTATCTCTGCTCGGATCAGTCGAGCTGGGTCACTGGCGTCATCCTGCCGATCGACGCCGGCGCCACCGCGGGCAGCGCTGACAACCCCTCGCCGCCGCCGGATAAGGGTTGACGGATCAATCAGTCCTATCCACATGCGCGACGGCTCCGGCCGCAGCGAGGGCGAGGAACTTGTCGCGGACGATCTTGAACAAGCCGGGTGGTAAAAATCCGAAGGATGTCGTGCGCCCTTGGGGTCCATCAAACGGACGTATGTCTGGCCCCGGCCAAGTGAAGCGATTGGCTTCATCGAGCACGATCCACGAAGGCACGTCGTCGAGTCCCAGACGCCGCTTTATTGCCGGAGGAAGTGCGATGACATTTGCTCCGCGCTTCGGTGAAGAATGTGTGATGGGCATGACAATGACCCGCGCGGCTCCGGCAACACTTGCTAGGCTCATCACGACCGCACATGGGCGATCCTTCAGGCCTTCCTCGTGGCCTGCCACTTGCTCGCTATACCAGAGGTACGAGTACCGGATAACCTCGCCGGGTCGCGGCGGGTTGAAACTCACGGCTTCCAACCCTTCAATTCCTCATCGAGTTGCGCAAACTCGGGCGGAACCTCAGACGCCGCTATCGCTAAGCGCTCTTCCGGCGTCAGTTGCCATGGACGTATCACCTCGCGGTCGCGGCGCCTCAAGCGATCGTACTCTTCGACCGACATCAGCACTAACCGGTCGCGGCCATTCTTGGTGATAGTCACCGGCTCGGCGAGAGCCTTGTCAGCAAGGGAGCCGAAATTGCGTACCAACTCGGCGGTTGATACCTTGGTGTTTTCACGTTCGGTCATGTGATCAAACTCAGGTTTTAGCGGATGCCATACAATACATATTATTCGCTTTATGCGCAAGAATTCCTCTCAATCATTTTAACCCCGTTTGACCCCGCTGGACACCCCGTGGCGCAACCTGGAACCTTGGCGCTAAAGTGGCCGACCCCTCCCCCACTCGCACGAGGCCACGTATGCCCACCTCCCTCACGCCCTCCCCCTCCCCCACACGCCGCATGACCGGCGGTATGGCGCTTGCCGAGATGCTGAAGCTCTCCGGCTGCGGGCCGATGTTCGGCATGGGCGGCTTCCAGCTGCTGCCGTTCTACGAGGCGTGCCGGTCGCTGGGCCTCAAGCACTATCTCATCAACGACGAGCGTTGCGGCGCCTTCGCCGCTGACGCCTGGGCCAAGGTCACCAACCGCCCTGCCGTCGCCGACGGCACGCTCGGGCCGGGCGCCACCAATCTCACCACCGGCCTGATCGAAAGCCTCAACGCCGGCATACCCATGATCTCGATCGTCGGCGACGCCAACCGCGAGCACGCCTGGAAGAACATGACGCAGGAGGCGCGGCAGCTCGAGATCCTGCGCCCCGCGGTGAAGGAGATCGTCCGCGTCGAGGTGATCAAGCGCCTGCCGGAACATGTGCGCCGCGCGTTTGCCGTTGCGACCAGCGGCCGGCCGGGCCCTGTCATCATCGACGTTCCCGAGGACATCGCGCACGGCGAGCATGATTTCGATGCCGCCGACTTCTGGATCGATCCGGAAACGCTGAAAGCGCAATCTCGGCGCACGCGGCCGGATGGCACGAGCGTTGAAAAAGCCGCGGCGCTGCTCGCCAAAGCCGAACGCCCGCTGATCCTGGCCGGCGGCGGTGTGCACATCTCGGAAGCCTGGGACACATTGGCGAAGTTCGCCGAGAGCTACGGCATCCCCGTCGCGCATACGATGAGCGGCAAGGGCGCGATATCCTGCGCGCACAGCCACTCCGCCGGCCTGTTCGGCCGCTACGACCGCATTGCCAACGCGCTCATCGCGTCCTCGGACTGCCTGCTGGTCGTCGGCTGCAAGCTCGGCGAGATCGCCACCAAGCGGTTCGCGCTGATCCCGTCCGGCAAGCCCCTCATCCACATCGAGATCGTGCCGGACGAGATCGGTCGCACCACCCGCACCGACGTGGCGCTGCCCGGCGACGCCAAGCTGACGCTCGAAGACATCGCTGCAGCGCTCGGCTCCGGCAAGCCGGCGGCGCAGAAGCGCAAGGCCTACGTCGCCGAACTCCCCAAGCGCATGGGCGAATGGAAGGCCGGCGCGCGTGATCGCCTGGAAAGCAAGGACAGCCCGATCAACGTCGGCCGCCTGATGAACGAGCTGAACAAGATCATGCCGGCCGATGGCGTGCTGGTCGCGGACGGTGGCTTCGCGGCGCACTGGGGCGGCCTGATGTTCGACACCAAAAAAGCCGGCCGCCACTTCCTGCCTGACCGTGGCTTTGCCTCCATCGGCTACGGTGTGCCCGGCGGCATCGGCGCTCAGATGGCGGTCGGCCCGAAGCGTCGCGTCGTCTCGCTCACCGGTGACGGCGGCTTCAACATGAGCCTCGGCGAACTGGAAACCGCGCGCCGCGTCGGCGCCAGCTTCGTCGCAGTCGTCTTCAACAACGCCGCCTCCGGCTACGTCAAGGCGCTGCAGCATGCCGTCTACGGCCAAGGCGCCTACCAGTCGTCCGACCTCGTGGAAATGAACTACGCCAAGATCGCCGACGGCTTTGGCTGCAAGGGCATCCGCGTCACCGATCCGGAGAAGCTGTCGAAGGCCATCGCCGAGGGCCTGGAGAACACCGACACGCCGACCATCCTCGACGTCGTTGTCACCCGGGACCCCTCGAAGATGCTGCCTGCCGCCGACAACCGCGCCGCGCTGACGGTGAAGAAGGGGGACCGGCCGGTGTGATCGCGCGCGTCACGGATTTTGTCAGATCCTGGCCGATCCGGTATACTCGGCGGCATGATCACGGCCGATCCGGTTTTGCAACAGTTCCGCGCGGCGCTCACCGAGCTCTACGGCGATCGCATCGAGCGCGTCGTGCTTTACGGCTCGCGCGCTCGCGGTGATGCGCGGCCCGACAGCGATTACGATATCGCCTTGTTTCTCAAGGATTTGACCGACCCCTGGCACGAGGTCCGCCGCCTCGTCGACATCATGATCGCCATCCGCGATGCCACCGACGCCGAGATCAACACGATGCCGTTCCCGGCTGGGCATTGGCAGCACCCGTCGTCGCCACTGATGTTTGAAGTCCGTAAGGATGGCGTCGATCTATGAGGCCACAATCCAACGCTTTCCTCATTGCAGCCGATCGCGCACTGTCCGATGCGCGCGTCGTGTTTGCGGCCAACTTGCCCCATCAGGCCGCCCGTCTCGCCTACTACGCCCAGTTCCATGCGGCTCAGTCCCTGATCTTCGAGCGCACGGGCAGAATCGCCAAAACGCACAAGGGCGTTGGCAATGCAATTCCACGGGTTGGCGAAAGCAGAGCCGTCGTTTCCAGCAAACCTCGCTGCGGAACTTTCGAGCACGTACAGATACAAGGAGTTCGCCGACTACGACACCGTTCAGGCGACGCCGATCACCGCTGTGCAGGCGACCGGCGCCATCGCCACGGCCGAGCGTTTTGTTGCCGCCGTCAGGCACGCACTTGCGTCGCCGCCGGGCGTCCCGTGACCTTGGCAATACCACCTGCAAATAAGGCTGAAAAATTGGATCGAGCGTGCTCGACCGCGGTCGCCGACGACAGCGCCGCGCTGACGGTGAAGAATGGGGATCGGCCGGTTCGAACGCGCGCGTCCGGCTTTTGTCTTGCTCTGGCCGATCCGGTATACTCGCCGGCATGATCACGGCCGATCCCATCCTGCAGCAATTCCGCGCAGCGCTCACCGAGCTCTACGGTGATCGCATCGAGCGCGTGGTGCTCTACGGCTCACGCGCACGCGGCGATGCGAGGCCCGACAGCGACTACGATATCGCCTTGTTTCTCAACGGCCCAGTCGACACTTGGCAAGAGCTTGATCCTATCGTCGCCATACAGCTGGCTATCCTCGACGCGACCGGTGCCGATATCCATACCATCCCCCTGTCGGCCGAGAGCTGGACCAAGAGAACGCCCTTGATGCACGAGATTCGCAAGGACGGCCGCGACATATGAAGCCAGAGACGGCCGACTTTCTATTTGCCGCAGACCGAGACCTGTCCGATGCGCGTGGCAACCTGTCGATCAATATCCATCGTCAGGCAGCACGCCTCGCCTACTACGCCCAGTTCCATGCGGCACAAGCACTGATATTCGAGCGTACCGGCAAGATCAGCAAGACGCACAAAGGCGTCAGCAACCAATTCCACACATTGGCGCGAGCCGAACCGGCATTGCCGGTGGGCGTCGCCACTCAACTTACAACTACAAAGAGATCGCAGACTACGATACCCGCACCGCGGCGCCGATCTCCGCTGTGCAGGCGACCGGCGCCATCGCCACGGCCGAGCGTTTTGTTGCCGCGATCCGGCAGGCTCTCGCGCCGCCGCCGGCCACCCCGTGACGTCGTATATGCACCCCTGATGACCGCCCGGCCCCGACCTGCTATCAGAGACGCCGGAACCGCCCCAACGGACTTAACCCGGGCGGACCGTCAACAAGGGGAGTGCTCGAATGCTCAAGTGGGTCCGCTGGACGGTGGCAGCTTTCGCGATGGTCGCCGCAACAACCGCGCCGCGCGCCGAGGTCGCCGAGGTCGTGCTCGGCCAGCAGTTCGGCGCGGTTTACCTGCCGGCGATGGTGATGGAGAACCAGAAGCTGGTCGAAAAACAGCTCGCCGCCGCCGGCATGGGCGACGTCAAGGTGACCTGGGCGAAGCTCGGTGGCCCGGCCGCGCTCAACGATGCGACCATATCGGGCTCGCTGCACTTCTCCTGCCAGGGCATACCGTCCAGCGCCGTCATCTGGGACCGCACACGCGACGGCATCGGCGTCAAAGCGCTCGGCGCCTTGGCCAGCAACAACATCTGGCTCAACACGCGTAATCCGGCCGTCAAGACGATCAAGGATTTCTCCGAGAAGGACCGGATTGCGGTGCCATCGCTGAAGGTGTCGACGCAGGCGCTGATGCTGCACTACATCGCCGACCAGACCTGGGGCGCCGGTAACCACACCAAGCTCGACAATATCACCGTGCAGCTACCGCATCCGGATGCGATGCTCGCCGTCACCAACTCAGTGTCGGAAATCAACACCCACTTCGCGACGTCGCCCTTCCACGAAGCGGAAATCAAGGCCGGCTTGAAAACCATTGCCACGGCGTTCGAGATCATGGGCGGCCCGACGACCGGCCTCAACTTCATCTCAAGCGAGAAATTCCGCAAGGACAACCCGAAGGTGTTCGCAGCAGTTGCCAAAGCCTACGAAGAGTCGTTCGAGTGGATCAACTCGGACAAGCGCCGCGCCGCCAAGCTCTACATCGAGATGACCAAGGAGAAGAAGCTCACTGAGGACGAGCTGCTCGCGACGTTCAACAGTCCGGACCTGATCTTCACGCGCACGCCGATGAATGTCGCCAAGATCATGGAATTCATGCACCGCGTCGGCTCGGTCAAAACCAAGGCCGCATCCTGGAAAGACATGTATTTCGAAGAAGCGCATGGACTACCGGGCACCTGAGCCCGGTGGAACCCGCAGCCGTCGCGACCCCCGACAAGGATGAATGGAACATGAGACGCACACTTGTGGCGGCATTGGTTGCCGCCTCGGTCGCCTTGCCGGCGCTGACGCTGCCTGCGTGCGCAGAAATCGGCGAGATCACCATCGGTCAGCAGTTCGGCGCCATCTTCATCCCGCTGATGGCGATGGAGAACCAGAAGCTGATCGAGAAGCACGCCGCCGCTGCGGGCATCACCGACCTCAAGGTCGACTGGAAAAAGCTCGCGGGCCCCTCGGCACTGGTCGACGGCATCATCTCCGGCAACGTGCACTTCTCTGCACAGGGCGTGCCGTCGCTGGCGATCATGTGGGACAAGACCAGGGGCGGCGTCGGCGTCAAGGCGATCGCTGCTATCACCAACAGCGAGATCTACCTCAACACGCGCAATCCCGGCATCAAGACGATCCGCGACTTCACCGAGAAAGACCGGATCGCGCTGCCGTCCGTGCGTTCGACCACACAGGCGATCATGTTGCAGATCGCGGCCGAGGCGGAATGGGGGCCGGGTCAGCACGGCAAGCTCGATGCATTGACGGTCGGTCTCGCGCATCCTGACGCGCTGGCGGCTGTCCTCAACCCGCAGGGCGAGATCAACACGCACTTCGCGACCTCGCCGTTCCACGAGGCGGAGATGAAGGCGGGCCTGCGCACCATTACCTCGGCCTATAAGATCATGGGCGGCCCGACGACGAACCTCGTGTTCGTGACGACGGACAAGTTCCGCACCGAAAACCCGAAGGTGTACGCTGCGACTTTGGCGGCACTGAACGAGGCTATGGGTTGGGTCAACGCCGACAAGCGCCGTGCCGCCAAGCTCTACATCGAGGTCACCAGGGAGAAGCGGCTCTCCGAGGACGATATCGTCGCGATCATCTCGGGCGAAGGCTTCGATTTCACGACGACACCGAAGAAGGTTGGCGCGTTCACGCAGTTCATGGCCAAAATCGGCTCGTTGAAGAACAAACCGGAGTCGTGGAAGGATCTGTTCTTCCCCGAGGCCCACGCCCTGCAAGGCGATTGATTGAAGGAGCACTTACGATGCTACGTCTCGGATGCGGTGCCGGTTTTTCGTCCGACCGGCTGGAGCCGGCAATCGATCTCGCCGAGAAGGGCAAGCTCGATTTCCTCGTGTTCGAGACGATCGGCGAGCGGACGCTGGCGTTCGGGCATCGTGACCGCAAGCTCGACCCGAAGAAGGGCTACAACCCGCAGCTCGGCGCCCGCATGCGCGGCGTCCTCGAGCACTGCAAGGCGAACGGCACACGCATCGTCACCAACATGGGTGTCGCCAATGTGCCTGATGCCGCCAAGTTGACGATTGAGATCGCCCGCGAGCTTGGCCTCAAGGGCCTCAAGGTCGCGGCTGTGCTCGGTGATGAGGTGACGCATCTGCTCACCCCCGAGACGCGCCTCTTCGACAATCACGATCGCATGATCAAGGAAGTCGGCCTGCCGCTCGCTGGCGCCAACGTTTATCTCGGTATCGACGCCATTCTGCCTGCGCTCGAGACCGGCGCAGACGTCGTGATCACGGGCCGCGTCGCCGATCCCTCGCTGTTCCTGTCGCCGATGGTGCATCGCTACGGCTGGCGCACGGACGATTGGGACGCGCTCGGCCGCGGCACACTGGTTGGCCACCTCATGGAATGCGGCATGCAGATCACGGGCGGCTACTACGCCGATCCGGGCATCAAGGACGTTCCGCGCCTCGCCGACTGCGGCTATCCGATCGCCGAGATCGGCGCCGACGGCAGCGCCGTCATCACCAAGCTTGCCGATGCCGGCGGCATGGTCACGAAGCGCACGGTCAAGGAGCAGATGCTCTACGAGGTGCATGATCCCGCGCGCTACCTGACGCCGGACGTGACGGCGGACTTCTCCAAGGTCGAGGTGACGGAGCAAGGCCGCGACCGCGTCTCGGTGGCCAACGCCAGGGGCACCAAGCGGCCGGACATGCTCAAGGTGACGGTCGGCTTCGATGGCGGCTACTTCGCCGAAGCCGGCGTCAGCTACGCCGGCCCGAACTGTATCGCGCGGGCTAAGCTCGCGGCCGACATCCTGAACGAGCGCCTGCGCCGACATTCCGCCATCGCCCGGCAGATGCGCGTCGATCTGGTCGGCGTCAACGCGCTGCATCAGACGGCGCTCTTGGATGGGCCTTCGGTTGCCCACCCGCAACCGGCCCGTGGATACGGTACCTCGGAAGACGTCCGTGTCCGAGTCGCCATGCGTTCGACCGACCGCGCGGCCTGCGAGACGATGCTGTGGGAAGTCGAGGCGCTGCTCTGCTGTGGTCCGGCAGCCGGCGGCGGCTATCGCGGTCAGATCACGCCGTCGGTCGTCACGCATTCGGCGCTGATCGAGCGCGAGCGGGTGAAGCCGTCTGTCGAGGTATTCGTTGCTTGAAGGAAGATTGGGCATGAGGAAAATCAAACTGCACGAGATCGCCCACGCTCGCGCCGGCGACAAGGGCAACACGTCGAACGTTTCGGTTTGGGCCTATGACCCGGGCGACTATCTGCTGATCAAGCAGCAGCTGACGGCGGAGCGCATCAAGGCAGCATTCCCGCGCCTGCTGCAGGGGCCGGTGGTGCGCTATGAACTCGATCACCTGCACGGCCTCAACTTCGTCATGCAGGAGGCGCTGGAGGGCGGCGTCAACACCTCCCTCGGCCTCGACAGCCACGGCAAGAGCTGGAGTTCCCTGATCCTCGGCCTCGAGATCGAGGTGCCGGATAACGCGCTTGCTTAAGGCCTTCGGTTGTCCAGTCTTGCCGGAGGCGAGCCCGTCTTCGACAGGACCGCAACCGGCCCGTCCGCATCGTCCGCCGACAACGCAAGCATTGCGCGCTCTGGTTGTGCTTGATTCAGCGTCTGCCATATTCCTGGCCACAATCCGGGGCAGGTAGTTAGGTTCCGCCGCCCGCCTGCATTGACAGATCGAGTTGAGATCATGCCGTCGTCGTTTCACAAGCAGCTCATTGCGTTGATCGCCGCCTTGGTCGTGTTCGTGGGCGTGCCGGCTGCGCCGCTCCGCGCCGAGGTCGCGACCGACTGCCTGAGCGAGGATTGGGAACGGCGGATCTCCGGCTGCACGGCCATCATCGACAGCCCCGGCGCATCACCCGAACAGAAGGCCGTCGCCTACGCCACGCGCGCACTCGCCTTATCGCTGAAGGGCCGCTTCGAAGCTGCGATCGACGATTACGGCGCCGCCCTCAAGATCGAGCCGAACTTCGCCGTTGCGCTGAATAACCGCGCCTGGGCCTATCACAAATGGGGCCGCGGTGCCCAAGGCTTGCGTGACGTCGAGAAGTCGCTGCAACTGAACCCGATGAGCGAGCACACCTGGGATACGCGTGCCCACATCCGCCAAATCATGGGCAATCACGCCGGCGCATTCGCCGATTATGAGCAGGCCGCAAATCTCGGCGGCGAGCGCATGGTGAAGCTCTATCAGTGCGGGCTCTCCGCGCAGGGCCTCTACAAAGGGCGCATGGACGGCTACTACACCGAGGAGGTTCGCACCGCGCTCAAGTCCTGCGCCAACTCCAAGACGTGCGATCCGCTCCCCGCCGACGAGGAATGCAAGGACCCCACGTCGTGATGCCGGTGGAACTCCCGGTGGAACTCACCGCGTCTCCCGACAGAACCGGACCATGTCGTGTCTGAATCCGAAGAACATATCGCTGTCACAGGAAAACCCGTCGCCGGCTCCGAGATCGAGCTGCGCGTGCGGCGCATCCACCGTCGCGACCTCAACCGCGTTTGGGAATTCCTGAAGCGCGCTTTCCGCGACGTCAACAACGCCACGGTCGAGTACCAGCGGCCGCGCCTGAAGAAGCATTTCTTCGAGATCTACGAGGAAGAGGGCGTCGAGCAACTGCTGTTCGAGGCCAAGAAGGGCAACAAGTACGAGCTGGTTGGCTACGCCGAATACGCCTACGAGATTGTCGGTACTGACAACTGGTTGAACCACCGCTACTTCGACCGCCGCAACATGCGTCCCCTGTTCGTCGAGGAACTGGCGGTGCATCCGGACTATCACGGCCAGGGCGTCGGCTCGTTTATGCTGGAGCAGATCGAGCACGCGGGACGGTTGCGCGGATGCACCCACGTCGTGCTCGAGGTCGCCGAGAACAACGAGGACGCGCTGAAGTTCTACCGCAAGCGCAACTTCCAGAAGCTCGACGCCGCGATCTTCCTCTCCCGCCGCCTCAACGTCGACGAGGAGTTGCTCGGCCCCCGCAAGCTCAAGGTGCGCTCGAAGCCGAAGGTCGACTATTCGGAAAAGTAGCGCACGCCCTCGAGCGAGACCTGCCGCGGACAACCGCGCACCGCTTGCGATGCCGCCGATTGGCGCTAGCTAGCGCGGTTTCCGGTTGAGTTGGATCACATCGAATGGCAGTCCAGGTTCGCAGAACGTCCCATGAAGGGAGAGATGCCTCTCCCTTCCCCCCTTGCGGGGGAAGGGGCGGGGATGGGGGGCTTGCGGGGTCGACGCGAGATTTGCGATCACCACTGTGCAGCTCAACTGGAAATCGCGCTAGTCTCGGCATTCGACACGGATACAACGGGAGAACCACATGCCGACCATCGGGCTTGTCGGCGTCGGCCTCATCGGCCGCGCCTGGGCGAACGTCTTCTCGCGCGCCGGCTGGGACGTGAAATGCTGGGACGCCGACCCGAAGGCTACCGCCGCAGCCCCCGCGCTGGTGGCCGACAGCCTGTGCGATCTCGCCCGCCACGGCCTCGTCACTGATCCGGAAGGCGCCGCCAAGCGCGTGAAATCCGTTGCCACTCTGGAAGAGGTCGTCACTGGCGTCGATTTCGTCCAGGAGTCCGGCCCCGAAACCATCGACGCCAAACTCGCCATTTGGGCTCGCCTCGATGCCGCCGCTCCACCCGAGACGATCCTCGTCTCCTCCAGTTCGGCCATCGTCGCCTCCCGCTTCACCGAGGCCTTGAAAGGCCGCGCCCGCTGCCTGATCGCGCATCCGGTGAACCCGCCGCACGTCGTGCCGATCGTCGAGCTTTGCCCGGCACCCTGGACCTCGCCTGACGTCGTGAAGAAGGCCCGCGCCATCTACGAGAGCGTCGGTCAGGTGCCGATGGAGCTGAAGAAGGAGATCGACGGCTTCATCCTCAACCGCATGCAGGCCGTGCTGCTCTCGGAGGCGTTCCGCCTCGTCTCGGAAGGTTATTGCTCGGCCGAGGATTTGGACAAGACCATCGCCCATGGCCTCGGTCTGCGCTGGAGTTTCATGGGCCCGTTCGAGACAATCGAGATGAACGCGCCCGGAGGTATCCCGGATTATTGCGCACGCTTCTCGAAGACCATGTCGAGCCTGGCCGCGCGTCCGTTCCCGGCGGATACCTTCGAGCCGGCGAACGTCGCCAAGATCATGGCCAGCTGGGGCAAGGCGCCGACCGCCGCCGACGTCGCCACCAAGAGCCGCTGGCGCGACGAGCGCCTCGCCGCCCTGGCTGCGCACAAGAAAGCACAGAAGGCGTATAAGGGCTGAGGTGGAAGCATTTTGCCGATTTCCTCGGTGCTCTTCAAATTCTCTGACAAAGGACATCGTCGAGCAGTTCGATGTGAGTTTCGAATGACACGCCCACTATTGCCTATTGCCTAAGTCCCCGCTTCGAGCGCTTTGAGCACTTCGGGGTTGTCGTTGACACTTTCTAGATCCTGCGTCGTCACGCGGCGGAGATCCCGGCGGTGGTTGGCGTCGTCGTAGCGGCGCCCGCGATGCAGCGTGCAGCGATTGTCCCAAATGACGAGATCGCCGACCGCCCACTTGTGCGTATGCACGAAGCGGCGCTCGGTCGCGTGGTCGATCAGGTCGCGAAGCAAGAGCTTGCCCTCGGGAACCGGCCAACCGACGATGTGGGAGGCGTGCGAGCCGACATAGAGCGTCTCGCGTTTCGAGCCTGGATGCGTGCGCACCAAAGGATGGCGCACATCCGGCAGTGCCGCATGCTCGGCCGGCGTGTAGTCGGTGTGGCCGAGCAATCCGCGCGACTGGAAGATCGAGTGCATCGCCCATCGGCCCTCGATCAGCGCCCGTGTCTCCGCATCGAGCGCGTCGTAGGCGGCGCGCAGGTCCGCGAATTCCGTGTCGCCACCCGTCGGCGGAACGACGTGCGCGTGCAGCATCGACAACGCGCCCGAGATCGGCCGGAATGAGGCATCCGAGTGCCAGAGCTGATTGCCGAGACCATCGAGGCGGCGGTGATCGTCGCGGCGGCGGAGCTCGTTCCGGGCATCGACGTTGGAGATGTCGGCGATCTCGGCATGTTTCAGGCGGCCATCACCGGCACGGCGCTTACGGGGCGGCGCAATCGAACCGAAGCGCTGGCCAAGTGACAGCAGTTGGTCGTCGTCGAGTTTCTGTCCGTGGAACACCAGCACGGCGAAACGGTTGATCGCATCGTCGATCGCTTTGTAGGTCGCGTCGTCGATCGGCCAGGACAGGTCGACGCCATCGACCTCGGCGACGAAGTGCGCATGCAACGGGCGGATCGCGAGAAGCATCGATGCTAATGGCATGTTGGGCGGCTCCTGAGGATCGGTACCGCCTGTACTTTGCCCGTTGATTGGACCTTTGGCGAGCCTACGCAAAATAACGCCGGCCAGCGCAACGGTGATAAGTTTGGCGGAGACGGTTAACCAGCACCCTTGCCGCGGCCCGCGCGATCGGGCACGAAGGTGTCCGGACAGGCTTGGCCATGCCGTGCACCGCCGCCTGCAACCTTTCGGAGTATCACCCCATGCCCGCACCACGCCGCTCCGGCCCGTTGAAGGGCATGAAAGTCCTCGATATGGCGCACGTGATGGCCGGGCCGACCTGCGCGCGCATGCTCGCCGACATGGGCGCCGACGTGATCAAGATCGAGAAGGCCGACGGCGGCGACGACACGCGGAAAATGCTCCCCCCCGACATCAAAGGCGAGTCGGCCGCCTACATGATGATGAACCGCAACAAACGCGGCGTTGTGCTGGATCTCAAGAAACCAGCCGGCCGCGACGCCTTGAAGCGCCTCGTCAAAACCGCCGACGTGCTGATCGAGAACTACCGGCATGACACGCTGGACAAGCTCGGCATCGGCTACAGCGAGCTGAAGAAGATCAATCCGGGCCTGATCTATTGCGCGATCTCGGGTTTCGGCCGGTCAGGTCCGTTCTCGGATCAAGGTGGCTACGATCTGATTGCGCAGGGCATGTCGGGCTTGATGGCAGTGACGGGCGAGGGGCCAGGCCGCCCGCCAGTCAAGGTCGGCTCACCGGTTTGCGACATTACCGCCGGCATCCTCGGCGCCATGGGCGTGTGCGCGGCCTATGCCCACAAGCTCAGGACCGGCGAGGGGCAGATCGTCGATACCTCGCTGTTCGAGGCGGGCATCACGCTCAGCTACTGGCAATCGGCGATCTGCTTCGCGACCGGCGTTTCGCCCGGTCCGATGGGATCGGCGCATCCGCTGAACACGCCTTATCAGGCGTTCGAGACCAAGGACGGTTGGCTGAACGTCGGTGCTTCCAACACCAAGATGTATCCGATGCTATGCGACATCCTCGGCTGCCCGGAGCTCGCCACCGATCCGCGCTTCAGAAAAGGCGAGGATCGCATGAACCGTTTCGACGAGTTCATCGCGACGATCTCGCCATTCTTCAAAAAGAAAACGAAGTCAGAATGGCTGGAGCAGCTGGAAAAAGCCGGCATCCCCTGCGGGCCGGTGCTCTCGGTCGCCGAAATGCAGAGCCATCCGCAGACCTTGGCGCGCGACATGGTGCCAGCCGTCGAGCATCCGGTGGCCGGCCGCGTGCAGACGATCGGCTTGCCGGTGAAGTTCTCCGCGACACCCGGCGCGATCACGGCGGCGGCGCCGCTGTTCGGCCAGCACACGCGCGAGGTTCTGGCAGAGCACGGGTTCACGAAGGCCGAGGTCGATGCGCTGTTCAAGGACGGAGCCGCGCTTTAGGTGACGCCTTCGGATGCCCAATGTGCATCCACCACGCTATCCGATCGCCTTCCAGTAGGTGTCCTTCTTGGTGACGTAGCCGTCGCGGAATTCCCAGAGGTCGCAACCGAGGTATTCGAACGGCTTGCCGCCTTTGGGCGTTCCGCGGACGGTCCACTCGGAGACGGCTTTGCGCTGGTCGCAGATCCAGTGGTGCATCTCCTCCCAACGCATGTCCGGGATCTGGCCGTAACGCGCACGCAGCACCTCGCCGATCTCCCGTTTGCCACGGCAGAGGCGGCCCTCCGGCTCGCTCGGTCCGCGTGCCATCAGCCAGATGCAGTCGTCGGTGAAATGCGCCAGGATGCCGTCGACATCCTGACGATTGAAGGCGTCCTGGATTTCATCGAGCAGGGCAATCGTGACTTGGCGCGGGGTTGCGCGGGGCATCAGACCAAGCATGGCGGCATCTCCACTTGGAATTGTGAATGGGGGATCATAACCTGATCACCCGTCCTAGAGGAGCCCCGACATGCGCACCGTCACACTCCGTACCGGCGAGAAGATTCCACAGCTTGGCCTCGGCACCTGGCACATGGGCGAGCGCGGCGCCAATCGCGCAGCCGAGGCCAAGGCGATTGCGGCCGGCATCGACCTCGGCGTGACGCTGATCGATACGGCTGAGATGTATGGCGAGGGCGGTGCCGAGGAGGTGGTGGCGACGGCAGTCGCTGGGCGACGCGAACAGGTGTTCATTGTTTCGAAGGTGTATCCGCACAACGCCTCGCGGGCGGGGGCGATCGCCGCCTGCGAGCGGAGTCTCGACCGGTTGAAAACCGACCATATCGATCTCTATCTGCTACATTGGCGCGGCTCGCATCCGCTGGCCGAGACGGTGGCGGCGTTCGAGAAGCTCAAGGCCGGCGGCAAAATCCGCCATTGGGGTGTCTCCAACCTCGACACCGCCGATATGGCGGAGTTGCGCGGCGTCATCGATGGCAACAACTGCGTCGCGAACCAGGTGCTGTATCACCTGGGCAGCCGCGGTATCGATTTCGAGTTGGTCGCCGACAGCGCCAAGCACAAGGTGATGGTGATGGCGTACTCGCCGCTGGGACAGGGCGTTATCCTGCGCGATCCGGCGCTGGCGACGGTCGCCAAGAAGCACGGCGTGACGCCCGCCGCTGTCGCGATTGCCTGGACGATGCGGCACCCGCACGTGGTCTCGATTCCGAAGGCGTCGAACCTCGCGCACGTGGCGGAAAACGTGAAGGCCGCCGGTCTGCTGCTCGATGCGGAGGACTTGAAAGTGCTCGATGCCGCGTTCCCGCCGCCGAAGCGGAAGGGCTCCCTTGGCATGTTGTAGTTTCGCATCTGGCGGCAGGTGTCTGGCTTCCCTGACACCTTTGAGACCATCAGCGGTGCCGGGCTAAAACCCAGCACCCACCGCGACACTTGCACTGGACCACGACCCACGAGCTTTGCATTGTCCATGCAGTGACCAACGCAGGGGGCAGACCCCGGTCAGACCCATGGGTCTGACCCCGATCAACACTAGCCTCACTGCCCCGGTCGCTTCGCGAAGTAGTCGTCCACCGCCCGGGCAACCGCATCTCCGATTTGCCGCTGCCAAGCCGGTTCGCTCATCTGTTTCTCGTCGGCCGCATTGCTCATGTAGCCAAGCTCGATCAGCACCGCTGGCGATCCAGGTTGTCGCAACACCTTGAACGGTCCGGACCGCATCGGCTCCTTGGCGAGCGTCAACTTCGGTTTCAGACGATTGACCAGAGCACCTCTGAAATCATTGGAGAAGTTCGCCGATTCCCGGCGCACCAGATCGAACAGGATGTGGCGCACCTGATCATCGTTTGGGCCGCTGCTGACATCGAGCCCGGCGAGCAGATCGACGGCGTTCTCTTTTTCCGCAAGCAGGCGGGCCCGGTCGTCGGTCGCCTTGTCGGCCAGTGTATAAATTGTGGCGCCCCGGATCGCCTGCGCCAGCTCCCGCTGTGCCAGCGAATCGGCGTGCACCGAAACGAACAGATCTGCCTGCAACTGCTTCGACAGGCGCACGCGATTGTCCAGCGACACGAACACATCGTTCTGCCGCGTCATCACGACTTCGTAACGTTTCGTCGCGACCAGACTGCGCCGAATCTCGCGGGAAACCGCCAGCACAACGTCCTTCTCGTAACCGTGCGCGCCCTGAGCACCAGGATCGATGCCGCCATGGCCGGGATCTATCACGATGATTGGTATCGATTTTTCGGTGGCGGGCCTGGCAGCCGCCATTGGCTCCGGGGCCTTGACCGCGACCACCTGCGCTGCGGCAGCCAACTCGGACGCGGCCATTTCCGCGGCCGTCGTCGGAACCAGGTCCAACTCGAAATGCACGGCCTGCTGCCCCTCGATCTGCCGGATGCGTGTGGCGTCGATGCGGATCGGACCAATCGTGTCGATCACGATGCGCGCCTTGCCGGCAGCGAAGAGGCCATAACGGTAGGACGCGATCAGGCCTCGGCCCTGCCGGCCCGTGCCCTCCTTCAAACGGAATTCTACATTGTCCAGATCGACGATGACGCGATTTGGGTTCGCCATCCGGAACGTCGTGAAGGCGGTTTCGGCCGTCAGATCGACGACGAGGCGCGTCCGGGTGCTGTCGCCGCTGAGTTCGGCAGTGCTGGCGATCACGAAACCCGATTGGTCCGCCCGCGCCGCCGATGCAACCGCGCCACCAACAGCTGCTCCTCCTGTCGCCGCACGAGCGGCACGCGGGGTCGATGGTTTCGGCTTGGCAGACTTGCCGGTATTGACCGTCGCTCCCCAGCCTCCACTCGCAGCCGGACGCAGAGCATCGGTCTGCGCAATCGATGGTTGCGCAGCGCCAAAAGCGGTCAAAAATATTGCCAGCAGTGCGCGAAACAGCATTTCGCGTGTTTCCTCGAGAAATCGAGCCCTTTCATCAACCCTGGAGACTACGAACTCGATTCCGAGGCCTCTTCCCTATAGCCGTTAACTGTTTGTTTGCCGATCCACTGTCAGGTGGGTGAGCAACCCTCATCCCCACAATCCACAGGGCTGCATCGCGACCCGGCGGCTGCTACGCATGAATTGGCTTTTGCGGGCTTTTCCGGTGGGACAT
>JANLQP010000359.1:0-7017 GCA_031367895.1 Hyphomicrobiales bacterium | reverse complement strand
AAAATCTCCCTCATCGTCGCCGCCGGCCGCAATGGCGTGATCGGCCGCGCCGGGGGCTTGCCGTGGCGGATGCCGTCGGATCTGAAGACGTTTCGGCGCCTGACAATGGGCCGGCCGATCATCATGGGCCGCAAGACGTTTCAATCGATCGGTAAACCCCTCGACGGCCGCGACAATATCGTGGTGACGCGGGATGGCGCCTTCGCGCATCCGGGAATCATCACCGCGTCGAGCGTCGATGCGGCGATCGCGCTCGCCCGTCCGCTGGCCGCAGCGCGGGGCGCGACCGAGATCATGATCATCGGTGGCGCCGAGATTTACGCACAAGCCCGACCGCTCGCCGACCGGATTTATCTGACGCGCATCGATGCGGCGCCGGATGGCGACGCGCAATTCGCAACGCCGGAGCCCTTGCTCTGGCATGAGAGCGAGCGAACGGCGATCCCACCCGATTCGCGCGACGAGTACGCGGCGACGCTGATCGTTTACGAGCGTATCGAGGGCAGCTGACAAAAAAATGAGGGGCGAGAGAACCGAAGTTCTCGCGCCCTTCGCATGATGCAGGCAACGTTGCCGCTGCCGCTCACAACCGTGCAACTCAATCGCTGATCTTGTAGCTGACGCCGACGCGGCCTGTCCAGAACGCGTCATCCCAACGCGTGGAGTTGAAGTTCGCAGCGCCATAACCCTGGTTGGTCGTGCCGAGATCGACGAACAGCCCCTCCAGGCGCACGCCCCAGGGACCGCGCGCATATTCGAGGCCGCCACCGACGGTGTAGCCGAAGCCGAACGCCGAGTCGGATTTGGGCGAGACGCCAAGGGCTGCCGCCGTGAACGTATGCTCCGTCGTGCCCATGGCCAAGCCGCCGGTCAGGTAGACCATGAAATTGTCGTCGGTGACGCCGACGCGGCCACGCAGGGTCGAATACCAATCGACCGTGCTCGTGGCTGTAGCATTCGTGTAGTTGACAGACGTTTTGGTGCCGCCAAAGCCCATGTCGGCTTCGAAGCCATAAACGTGTCCGCCACACTGCCAGTTACGGCCGCCGAAGATGCCACCGGTGAAACCGTTATGCGTGCTGCCGGAATTGGTGTTGCCGCTGTCCGGCATAAACGTGCTGTCGAGCCATAGCATGCCCATGCTGGCGCCGAGGTAAGTGCCGGAAAACGGGCCTGATCCGCAGCGGTCGGACGACGCGTGGTGGGCGCTTGCCGCCGGGTAGGCCGGCCCGTCGGCTGCCGCGGGCGTCGCGGCGAACATGACGGCGATCGCGGCAACCGCGATCCAATTCATAGACATGCGAGTGCGGGACATTGCGATGTTTCCTTCGTGCGCGGTTCTCGTTCCGACGCGTCAGAGCGCAACAATCCAAGCATGAACAGCACGGCGCGCCACGCGAAATCACAACGGTGATTATCAGATTCCGGAGGATGCAGGCGCGGGCGCCACAGGTGGCTCTGGTAATCCACAGCTTTTTGCCAGTCGCACCGGCGCGTTCGGCTCTGATGGTGGACCATCGAGGGGCTTGGACGACAGCGTGAAGATTGGGCCGTAGCCCGTTCATCGAGATCAACAAGCGCATGTTCATCGACACCTCGACCTTCACGAAGACCGAGGGCTACGCCCGTACCAAGAACTCGGTGGAAGCCCTGATGCGTAAGGTAGTCGTGCGCGCGCGGGCCGCCGGACGTAGCGGAACGGCCAACGCCTGATCAATCCACCACACTCGGATTCCTGGCAGCCGGTGAGGGTCAGCGTCATGATCGGGAGCGATGAAAGGAGCCGAGGCCGTTTCGGGGGGGGGAACGGTTGCGCCTCCCTGCAATTCAGAGCAGCACTGGATCAGATTATGCGGGCCATCGAGCGGTGGCAAGATTGGCTGTGACCCACGGCCGGTAGCCGCTGCGCCGATCCCGGGATAACCTTCGCCACCCTTTGCAAGAATGCATCGCCTGGGCTCGCACGTCTCACCTTCTGCAAATTTTTCTTCCGCATTGGACACCTCGATCCGCTACGAGCCAACTCCATTGCGGGCTCAGGTAGCAAACCACTCTGGTTCGCGGCTCAGATACTATTCCTCCAATACCGTCGCATTGAGAGGATCAAGGATGACCGGACGCATCGTTTAATATTGAATCGGATGAGTTCTGCATAGGACATCCATCGTCAGGCAGCCTGTTTGCGCCCATCCTTGCCCCACAGAAGCGTCATCAAAACCCAGCCCTGTCGATGGATTGTCGCGGAAAGCAGACAAGTCGGGGCAATCGGTTGACGGCAGCCAGCAGAAACAATCCCAGCCGACAATGGTCGAACGCCCGCCAGCCTTTGGTCGATTGCGATTCGGACCTTTGCGTCATTGCAGTCTCCCGCATTGGCAATAACCTTAACTGTGTTTGGAACTTTAAGAAATTGCGCCACCACCGGAAGCCCATGGTCTCTGGCAATCGGCCATACGTCATGGACTACGACAGTCGGCGCAACAGCGACATCACGTTTTGGTGCTCGAACGATTATCTCGGCATGGGCCAGCATTCCGAGGCTCGTTCGCGGTGCCTCCCGGCGGCTGAAGGAGAGTGGTGATGATTTCCAGAAGAACAGCAATTACAGGCGCGGTGGTTGCAGCCGCAGTTTTCGCAGCACCGGCATTGGCAAAGGAATTGAAGCTGCCGCGGCAGAGCGTCGAACTCGTCGCACCACCATTCGTGCATCCTCACGAGCAGGCGACCAGGCAGAGCCCCAAGATTATGGAATTCCGCCTCGTTGCCGAGGAAAAGGATCTCGTCATCGGCGGCCGGGGCGCAAAGCTCAAGGCCATGACGTTCAACGGCTCTATTCCTGCCCCGCTCATGGTCGTACATGAGGGCGACTACGTCGAGGTGACGCTCGTCAACCCCAGCACCAACGTGATGGCACATAATATCGACTTCCACGCAGCCACTGGCGCAGCAGGCGGTGGGGACCTGACGCTGATCCAACCGGGGGAGCAGGTTGTACTGCGCTGGAAGGCCACGCGCACGGGCGTGTTCGTCTATCACTGCATTCCAGGTGGCTCGATGGTTCCCTGGCACATAGCGTCCGGCATGAGCGGTGCCGTGATGGTGCTGCCGCGCGGCGGCCTCAAGGATGGCAGCGGCAAACCGCTTCGTTACGATCGAGTCTACTACATCGGCGAGCAAGATTTTTACCTTCCGCGTGACGCGAAGGGCAAATTCAAGACCTACGCGACGCACATGGACGCCTTTGAAGACACAATGGAGTTAATGCGCAAGCTCGTCCCCACACACGTCTTGTTCAATGGCAGAGACGGAGCCTTGACCGGCAAGGGTGCGATGCCCGCAAAGGTCGGTGAGACCGTTCTGATCGTGCACTCCCAGGTCGATCGTGACTCGCGTCCCCATATCGTCGGTGGTCACGGCGACTATGTCTGGGAGACGGGCAAATTTTCCAATCGGCCGGAGGTCAATGTCGAGACCTGGTTCATTCGCGGCGGTTCTGCTGGCGCCGCGCTCTACAAGTTCCTCCAGCCCGGCATCTACGCCTATGTAAATCACAACATGATTGAGGCCTTTGAACTCGGCGCCACTGCCCATTTCAGGGTCGAGGGTATCTGGAATGACGACCTCATGACTCAGGTGAAACCGCCTGAGCCCATCCGGACCGAAACGATTCAGGGCAAAGCTGAGTAACCTGTCCGTCGGAGCTGACGAGCGGACGGTCACGCTCGGGAGGTGCCATGCTGCGTGCTTGGAAAATCAGGATCCTGGGTGCCGCGGTCGTCGCGTTCACGGTGATCGCGGTATTCGCGTCCGGGCATAGCCCGGAGCTGGCCACATCGCGTGTGCCGATTCCGGACTTGGTGGAACTTCGATCCGGTACCTTCCGCTATCGTGCCGCCGGTGAATTCACGCGCGACGGCAAGCCCGCGACGGCGCCGATCATGGCGGCCACCATCAAGCGGACGCTTGCCGTAATGAGAAATCAGGTCACGGCCGCCAACTACCAGCGCTGCGTCGCAGCCGAAGCGTGTCCGACTGTTGATCCTGACGCAGCCGCCCCCGACCGCCCGGTGGTCAACGTCAGCTGGTGGGACGCCCAAGCGTATGCGGTCTGGTTGTCGCGCGAGACGGGTGCGCATTTCCGCTTGCCGACTGACGAGGAGTGGGCCTACGCGGCAGCCAACCGGTTCAACGACGATGCCTTGCCAGAGTTCTCGGACGTCAGCGATCCGGGCCGGCGCGCACTCGCGATTTATGATAGGGACGCAAGCCGCGAGGAGATCTTAGATAAAGCGCCGCAGCCCATCGGCAGCTTCGGCGCGAACGAGAACGGCCTCTTCGATCTGGCTGGCAATGTCTGGGAATGGACTGACACCTGCTTCGTGCGCAGCACGCTCGACGCGCGCGGCGAAGTCGCCATGATAACGGTCAATTGCGGGGTTCGCGTCGTTGAGGGGCGTCACCGCACGTACATGACGGACTTCATCCGCGATGCGCGTGCGGGCGGCTGCTCGGTCGGCACGCCGCCGAGTAATCTCGGCTTCCGCCTTGTGCGCGACGACGACCGATAGGTCAGTAACGCCACCCCTGCTCCAATATCAACCGATTGAAGCATAGGAATATTGTTCATTGGCGACCGGGGAACTCCGGGCTAATTCGTGCGTCGAAAAAGCGGCTGAAGATAGTACGTAATCAAGTACCTGCAAATGTGCCATTCCAAATATCACGAGGATACTCTTGTCCGAATGAGGCGGTAGGACATCGCGCTCCCCGACCGCCAAAGCAAACTTTTGGAGAAGCAGAACGCGAGTTGCGCTTTGTGCAGCTTGATCAGGTTCTCGGCCTGTCCCGTCGACGTAGTCGTGAACGCGGATGCGGGTTTCAGGACAGCACGAGGTAACCATGCCGCCGTTTATCGCCGCGGGCGGGATCACCCCGCTCGGTGGCGCGAACCCAAACCTTGCGACCCGTCTTTTGCAATGAACGCCAATGGCCACGCACAGTGTGCAAGCACGCGGCGGCGCGCTGGCCAGTAGCTAAATTGTCCGCAGCGGTGGAGATTCCCTCGTGATCGAGCAGCAGGCCGACGCGGATCGGTCGTACGCGGCTGGGGATCGGCAGTCCGACAGCTGGTAAGTTTTTACTTGTTCCGAAACCGGCCGGCTTCGAGGCTTCTGCGCTTCTGCGTGCATTCGCAAGTGCGTAGATTGACAACAGAATGACCGCAAACTGGGCTCCGAGCGACTGCTGGTATATTTCGCCAGGTCCTGGTAAGCCGCGGCGCTGCAAATTCAACTGTTCATGCATGGCTTTGCGCTTGGACCAAATGGCATCGATGCAACTCTCGTCATTCGCGTCGATCGCGACAGCGTTCAAAACTGAATCTCCTCGCATGCATGCAGTGGCAAATTCGGGTTCAGTTAGCACTCCATCGTGCCAGGCTACGGAATCGCGCAAAGGACTCCAAGCGCCATAGAACACCAATGGGGTCGCGATCCCCGGACTATCAGCAAATATAATATATTCGTCAATTCGTTGGTTCTGATGGTCGGAATGATCACGAAATGCTAACGCACCCCAACGCATCTGGAGAGTTCCACTAGTCTCTATCCACATGACATCGTAGGGTAAGTTGCTGTCCCACACAGGATTGGTCGGGTGAAAATACGCACAACACGCAAATTTTGCCGACTTGCCGCAGCGCGAAGCGTTGCAAGCGGCAGTGATCTGCTGAAAACCATTATTCAATTGCGAAAACAAAGCGCGGCTGCCGGTCTCGGCTAACACGAACGGCGTCGCGCCCAACATATAGCGGCGGATTGCCGAGGACGCACGTCGATTCGGCAAGCGAGACAAAAGCCAATGTTTCGCAAGAAGTGACTGCCGCCAGGTGGACGAATGGTACATTGACTGTGCCTCACAACATTCGCCGACTTAATCGTCCTTGTGCAAAATATTTTGAGGATTTAGAGGAGCGCACCGCCTTCACAACGGTGCGCTCCAATCAGCGACTGTGTATTAATTGCGATCGTCGCTTATATAATGTGAGCTGCTGTATCCACTGGCACGGTGTGGCCATGGAAGGCATCCGAGCCGATATCGACGCCGAAATCGCGTTGGAACAGCGTCTGCAACGTGCCCCCTTTGATGTCGGACAGCAACTGGCCGTCGAAGCGGTTCAAGTAGTAGAGTGCGTCACCGTTGTGCAGATCGGTGAACTGCTTCTCGACGATGAAGTTGAAGGTGTCGCCGAGCGTACCGCCGTTGACGTGCTTTTCCGCGAGGCCGCCGACGTACATGTCGACGTCGTTCACGGTCTTGTACACCTCCTTGAATTTGATGACGTCTTCGGGATGCACCATGTTGTCGGCGAAGGCCTGCCAGCTCTTGTATTCCGACAATCCGAGGTCGTGGCGCACTTCATTGAGGGTGCCGATCCCGTGATCGCGGCTGCGCTCTGTGTTGCGGGCGAACAAATCGTCCTGGGCGCCGAGCAGGCCGTTGCGAATGGTATCGACGAAGTGCTCGTCCATGTTCTGGGCGATTTTGTCTTGTAGCCCCTTGATAATGCCCTGCATGTTGTTGCCGGCCGAGTTATTGATCTCGTACGGGTTGATGAACGCCGTACCGAGGGTCAGATCGGCGGCATGCGTTCCGTCGGCGTTCAACCGTTCGATCGAGTCGGAAAGCATCGAATGGCCGAACCGGTAGGCCGCTGTCGAGAACTCGAGTGTGATGTTCGGATTGACATGTGGGTCGAACGGGGCCTTCTCGAGCTTGTGGCCGAGCATGGCCGGCAGGAATTCCTGGTTGATGATGTGCTGGTATTCACCCTCCACGATTTCCTTGGCGGCGTTGAACAGCTGGTCGTCGGTCAGATGCATGCCGGCGGCCTTGTACAGACCGTCGAGCCGCCCGACCTGGTAGTCGTGCTCGCGCAGGAACAGCGTATGCAGCGTGGTCAGCGCCGAGTTCTCGTTGACGCGCACGTCGCCCGAGACATAGAGGTCGTTCTCGGCG
>JANLQP010000353.1:0-6212 GCA_031367895.1 Hyphomicrobiales bacterium | reverse complement strand
CCTTCGGATGCCCACTGCGCATCCGGCGCGTTTTGGTTGCGCCTTCGGATGCCCACTGCGCATCCGGCGCGTTTTGGTTGCGCCTTCGGATGCCCACTGCGCATCCGGCGCGTTTTGGTTGCGCCTTCGGATGCCCACTGCGCATCCGGCGCGTTTTGGTTGCGCCTTCAGATGCCCACCCGCAATCGCGCGCCGGCCGTTAGTTGTCCGGAGTCTCGGCGGCGGCGAGTAACCGCTCCATGCGCGGAATGACGACGACATGTTCGGCCTCGAGGCGAATAACATCCTCGGCTTTCAGGCCGGTCATCTGCCTGCTTACGGTTTCCAGGCGCAAGCCCAGAAAGTCCGCCATCTCGGCCCGCGACAGCGGCAACATATACCGGACCGGTGACGTCAGAGGCTGATTGTGACCGTGCCGGCTGTGCCGCGCGAACAGCAGGATGAGGCTCGCGACCTTTTCGCGAGCCGTCTTTTGCCCGAGCAGCAGCATCCAATTCTGTGCGGCGTCGAGTTCGCCCAGCATCAAGGCATACAAGTTGTGTTCCAGTCCAGGCGATGCGCGCAGCAGATCCTCGAACTGCTGGCGCTGATAGGTGTGCAGAATGGTGTTGCTCACCGCCTCGGCTGTAAATGGGCTCTCGGCCGCGAAGGGCCGGCCCAGAAAACCGCAGCCGAACAGGAAGCCGACGATCTGCTGCCGGCCGTCGATCAAGCGCTTCGTCATCTTGACGACGCCGGAAACGATGGTCGCCACGAACGGTGCGTTTTCGCCTTCCGCAACGATCGTCTGACCCGGCGCGATGACGCGCCGTTGCTCGATCTGCTTCAACTTCGCCAGCTCGGCCATTCCAAGCGCCCGGCAAACGCCGAACTGGCGTACTGGGCAGCCCTGACACATAGGTGGCATACTTACAATGACTGAGAAACCTGATGCAACCGACATAATAAGCTCCGGCTGTATAAGTTCGGCTGTGGCCTGCCAAAACACGGCGGTGTCTTCGGCCCAACTACCGTCCGCATCGATGAATCACATCTCTGTCCTGCTGCGTGACGACCGCCGAACTGCAACGGCAATTCGCGCAATTCTTTGACCTGGATCACGCAGTCAGGTCGCGAAACGATTAAGCAAGTTACACTGGATGGCTCGATACCATCTGCAAACCGTCATGAAAGGCAATCGCAAAGCAGAACTATTACGGAGGATTGTCATGAAAACTTTCATTCGTCTAGCCCTTACTGGTTTCATTGTTGCCGCAACCGTTCTCACCGTTCCCACCGTCGCCAACGCAGTTGATGGCGATCCGTGGACGAGACTTGATCAGAACGCTCCGCATCGTCCGATCGTTCCATCGGATGACGTGCGGGCACCACGGCAAGTCACCTTCACCGAGAACGTGTTCACGGATCTCAGTTTGAGCGCGCCGCTGCGCAAGGACGCCCTCGATGGCTCGGACGGTACGCTGGCCGGCGAGTGACGTTGGACGGCAAGTCAGTCAGGTGCCAGCTATTGGCGATATTTTGTGCCAGTACCCGTAACTGACGAGACGACATTGAGCGTTTGATCAGGGGGCGATTGGTTCGCCCCCCTTTGGTGCGTAAAAAACTCGTCTTCGCGTTGCGTTGCACCTCAAGACCGTTGCAGGTCGCGCTGCAGGATCGGGCGGCCAGGCGGGGGAGCGCAGCGTGATTGCGTGCCGTGCCAGTCGCCGCCTGCGCGCACGCATGCGCGTACGAGCTGCTCGCGATGCCAGCCCCACGCGAGAAGCGCCGACAGCACAACGAGCATAAGAACCGCCGCACCGCGTTTCACGAGCGCGCGCGCTGCGAGAGCCCACCAAACGTGTCGCCCCAGGCCGGCAGTGCGCCCGGAAACGGCAATGCTGTCGCCGCGTAGACACCGCGGGCGATCGCACGCGCCAAGCAGTCGGCGGCCAGGAGACCAATCTCGGTGAGACCTGCCGGTCCGGCTCGGTTCGGCCGGCGCTGGGTGGCGACAGCGAATACGGTGTCGCCGTCCATCGGCGCGTGGGCGGGGCGGATGGCGCGGGCAAGGCCGTCGTCTGCCATATGCGCGAGGCGCCGAACCTCCGGCTTTGTGAGGGCTGCGTCGGTTGCGACGAGGGCAATCGTCGTCGAGGGTGGTCCGCCGCCCTTCGTTCGCAATGCGAGATCGGACGGAGAAAGACGGGTTGGAAAGCCATGGCCGCCAAACTCCGCGTCCTGCTCAACGGGCGCGGCCCAAAAATGTGGTCCGTTGCCAACTGTGGCCGATCCGATCGCATTGACGACGACAATAGCGCCAACGCGAATCCCGGTCGACGTCACGGCGCTCACGGAGCCGAGGCCGCCCTTCAGGGTGGCGGTTGTTGCGCCGTAGCCACCGCCGGCCGTGCCGAGCCTGAAGGCATCGGCGGACGCCGCGGATGCCGCCGCATGGCCGAGGTCCCAGTAGGGCGCCTGCCGGCCCCAGCGCTTGTCGCCGCCGTTCAAAAGGTCGAAGCAGATGGCCTGCGCAACGATCGGCACGACCATTCCTCCGACGTTGAAGCCAATTCCGGCCTCGTGCAGGAAACTCATGACGCCGCCAGCAGCGTCGAGGCCGAAGGCCGAGCCGCCGGACAACACCACCGCATCAACGCCTTGTACGGTCATCTCCGGCTCGAGCAGTCCGACATCGCGGCCGCCCGGCGCGCCACCGCGGGTCACGGCCGAGGCGACGTTGGGCTGATCAAGCAGGATCGCGGTGACTCCGGACGCAAGCGAGGCACTCTCCGCGTGCCCGACGCGCACACCCGGCACGTCAATGATCAGGTTCTGCATGGGTCTGGGTTTATCCACAGGCTCGCGATATTGTGATCGTACGCTATCTGCAGCCGGGGCATGATAGTCGGAAGGGTGCTCAGACATCTGGGCTCGCTCAACTATGACATCGAGTTGCCGCTTTCAGCAACGAAACAGCAGCCACTGCGGCGGCTTGGTTTATGTGGCGGAGCTGATCGCGGTTGGTAAAAGCGGGAGTAAACACAAGGAGTTGTAGCAATGGGTAATTCCACCAAAGCACACAAAAACGATTTTCTTTGCCAAATTGACGAAGTGATGGCCGGCATTGATGCCGGCGATGATCCCCGCGTCGCCATTGCGCGGCTCAACAAGCAGATCGTAGCCTTTCAGAGTGCCGGGCGCGACGTGCCGGCCGGGCTGATGCGACTGTCGAAAATGCTCGCCAACGAGTGCGTGGCACAATCCCAGGGACGATAAGACGACCCGACTGTTCTCTATTGCTGACTTTTCTCAAGGTGGAATACCTGCCAGCGGCCATCGACCCACGTATGCGGGGCGAAGGACGGGATCAGGGCATCGCCCTTGAGATCGAATTGGAGTGCGCCGAGTGCTGTCGAAGCGGCCTCGCTCTCGAGAACGCGGCCGACAGCCTCGGCGTCAAACGTTCCCGCGCGGCGCACGGCATGGGCCCAACCCTGGATACCGGCTCGGACGAGTACAGCAGCCGGGCTTTCGTTCGGCTGCCGCGACGTCGATGTCGAGC
Organism: Hyphomicrobiales bacterium; assembly: GCA_031367895.1. GTDB lineage: Bacteria > Pseudomonadota > Alphaproteobacteria > Rhizobiales > Hyphomicrobiaceae. The sequence continues at coordinate 2,668 of JANLQP010000353.1, read as the reverse complement.
CTTCTTTGACCGCCCCGTTGGCTGCGGCAGGCGACCACGGCAACATGAGAATGATACCGGTCCCGGCGCGCTTCGCCTTGCTCTCGATCTCAGGGACCGCCAGGATTTCGCTGCCGATGAGCGTCGCGCCGACTTTGCGTGCACGTAGCCCGTCGAGGATAATGCCAGCTTCTACCGGTTGCGCCGGTACGACGACGACATCAGCTTCGGCCGCCGCCAATGCATCAATGGTTTTGTTGTACGCGCGCTCGCCGGCGATGTAGGCCTCGCGCAGGACCGGCGTGATGCCGCGGGCGCGCATCTCACGGTCGGCTGCGTCTGCCAGTGTGCGCGCTTGCAAGCTCTTGTCGTTGACGATGGCGACGCGCCGGTCGGCAAAACGGCTGGCGATCAGCGCGGCGGTTTCGGCGCCGAACCGGTCATCGCGGCCGGCAAGGCGGAACACCGATGGCCCGGCGCGTGGCTCGGTCAGTCGCGGGCTGCGGGCGCCGGGTGAGATCATCAAGATCCGGTTACGGGCGTATACCGGTGCAGCCGCGATGGCGGCGGCCGAACAAGCATGGCCGATCACGAAACTGGCGCCACGCGCCACGATCTGGCCGGCTGTGGTTTCGGCTTCGGCGCGTGAACAATCTTCCTCGTAGGAGATGAGGCGGACCGTCCGCCCGAGCAGACCGCCGGATTTCGCGATTTCTGCGAGTGCTAACGAGATGGCGGTTGCAATGTCCGGATCGCTCTGCGCCAGCCCCGGACGCGGCGTGACGGCGGCAATGACGATTTCCTCGGCGCGGGCGGCCGGCGTGGGGGTTGCGAGGCAAAGAACTGCGAACAGGAACGAAGCGAGCGCGACCTGTGCATGCGGAACCCGCAGGCGTCGGTCGTGGCTGGGCTCAGGTGCTGGTTCGGTCATCGCGCGGAGCATCGGTCCACATGCGCGCCGCAATGGGTGGCGTCAATGCGTTCAACGGAAAATCGTTTATGCGGTGCAGCCGATATGACTACGGGAGCCGAGGACTGTTGCCCTGGGCTCCCGCAGCCTCGCGATCCGTCAGACGGGCTTAGTTCTGGACGGCCTTAACTTTGTCGCCGACCTTCTTCCACGTGTACATGACGTAGTCGGCGCGGGTGACGTCACCCTTCTTATCGTACGCGCGGTCGCCAATCACGGTCTGGTAGGTCTTGCCACCGCGCATTTCGGCGGCAATTGCCTTCGAGTCGAGCGACCTGGTCGCGGCAGCGGCCTGAGCAATGATCTCGAGCGCGGCGTAGCTGTAGAGCGTATAGGACTCCGGATCGAACTTCTTGGCTTCGAACTGCTTCAGAACAGCTGCTGCGCCCGCCGACTTGCGCGGATCGGGGAAATTGGTCATCAGCACGCCTTCGGCGCCGGGGCCCGCAATCGCGGCGAACTCGCTCGAGTCGAGACCATCGCCGCCCATCAGCGGCGCGGCAACGCCCTGCTCCTTCAACTGGCGCGCGATGTAGCCGCCTTCAGTGTGCAAACCGCCCCAATAGACCAGATCGGCGCCGGCTGCCTTGATCTTCGAGACGAGCGCGCCGAAGTCCTTGTCGCCGACGTTCACGCCTTCGTACATCACTTCCTTGACGCCGAGCTTGTTCATCGACTTCTGCGTCTCGTCGGCGAGGCCTTTGCCGTATGTCGTCTTGTCGTGGACGATGGCGACCTTCTTGTCCTTGAACTTCTCGGAAATGTACTTGGCGGCAACCTCGCCCTGCTGGTCGTCGCGGCCGCAGGTGCGGAACACGTTCCAGAGGTTGCGCTCGGTCAGCTGCGGGTTGGTCGAGGACGGCGTGATCATCAGGATGCCGTTCTCACCGTAGACGGTGGAGGCGGGAATGCTGACGCCCGAATTGAAGTGGCCGATCACGAACTTGACGCCGTCGCCGACGAACTTGTTGGCCACCGACACGCCCTGATCCGGCTTGCCGGCGTCGTCGCCGAGCACGATCTCGATCTTCTGGCCGTTGATGCCGCCCTTGGCATTGATGTCGGCGACGGCCATCTGCGCGCCTTCGCGCAACTGCGCGCCGAACGCGGCGTTCGACCCGGTCATGGGTCCGGCGACGCCGACCTTGATCTGCGCGTGCGCGGCGCTCGAAATGGCGAGGGTAGCGGCCAGCGCCACGCTCGACCAAAGCAACTTGTTCATGAGGCTCTCCCTTTGTCCGATACGGCGCGCGCGCGACGGCGGCGCCGGGCAAGTGACCTCGCCAACACAGGCTATATTTCCCGGAATTTGGGCGAAGTCACGTCGATTCGAGGAGTTTCGGGTCCGCTGGACGGGGTGGTTGGGGATAGATGGGGTGGCGGCGACGCGTCCCCTCTCCCCGATGACTGCGCTTCAACGGGGTGAGGGCTGGGAGAGGGGTGACCACAAGCTCGGAGTTGCGAATGACCGGACTTGAAGGTTGGCTTGAAGCGGACGATAGGCATTGCAGGTGGTTCATTCTGGGCTGCACTTGACCCATAGCGCCATAAGGGAATGGATCCTGTCCTTTGGGGCAGTTCCGCTCATGGTCACCGCGCCAGGAGTCGGTAAAGCGCCAGCGTTCCATGCGAACGCTCAGCGGAACCGGACAACCGACGAGACGGTTCCATCAAAAGTGATCCGGCCGAATGACCTGCACATCCGAGACGGTCACAATG
>JANLQP010000347.1:0-1648 GCA_031367895.1 Hyphomicrobiales bacterium | reverse complement strand
CAGGAGGCACCCCCGTAAGGCCATGAGAATCCAAGCGCAGAAGGGCGAGCAATTCGCCAAAAGCCATGTCGAACCGGGCATCGTCGTCCTGCCGAACGCCTGGGATGCGGGCAGCGCAGTCATGATGGTCGAGGCGGGATTCCCCGCGATCGCGACCACCAGCGCCGGCATTGCGTTCGCCATGGGATGGCCTGACGGACAGCATATCAGCCGCGATCGCATGCTCGAGTGCGTCTCCCGGATTGTCGCCGCTGTTCCGGTGCCGGTGACGGCCGATCTCGAGGCCGGTTACGGCGCCCGTCCGGAAGACGTGGCGGCGACCGTGCGCGGCGCAATCGAAGCGGGGGCGGTGGGTTGCAACATCGAGGATGCCACCGGACGCAGCGAACAACCGTTGTTCGATTTCGAACTCGCCTGTGATCGCATCCGCGCCGGGGCCGAGGCGGCGCGAAGCGCGCGTGTGCCGTTTGTCCTGAACGCCCGTACCGATCCTTACCTGGTACGCCACGGATCCGCCGACGTCAACTTCGCGGAGGCGGTAAGGCGTGCGAACGCTTTTCGCGAGGCGGGCGCCGGTTGCCTGTTCGTGCCTGGTCCGCTGGATGCTGAGACGATCGGCAGGCTCGTGCGCGAAATCCATGGTCCCCTGAACGTGCTCGGCGCGCGCGGAGGATCGGCCAGTGCGCTGAGTATTCCCGAACTCGGGCGGCTGGGTGTCCGGCGCGTCAGCATAGGCGGCAGCCTGTCGGTTGCGGCGTTGGGTTTTGTGCAGCAGGCTATGCGCGAACTGCGCGAACACGGCACGTTTGGCTACGCGCCGTCGGCTCCATCGAACGCCGGCATCAATGCCATCATGGCCAGGTATCGCGGCTGATGTCGCGCACCCGCGTTTTCCTCCGCATTGCCGCGCTATGCCTCGCGCTGATGGCGGGCTGCGCGCCTCACCCGGAGAGGCCGTCGCCCCCTCCTGTGGTTGTCGCCAAGCCGGCACCCCGGCCTGCCGCCGTTTCGAAAATGTCCGGCAAAGAAATCCAGGCCATCACCGCCTATCACGACAAAGTGCGCGCCGATGTCGGCGTCGGTCCGATGAAGTGGTCCCCGGCGCTGGCGGCCTACGCGCAGGATTGGGCCGACCATCTGGCTGCCACAGACTGCCGGATGGTGCATCACACAGAGGGCAAGTACGGCGAAAACCTGTTCCAGGGAACCGCCGGCTACTACACCGCAATGGACGCGGCCAAGGCGTGGGAAACCGAAAAGAAGGAGTATCACGGCGGCGTGTTGACGCAGTCCAACTGGCACCCGGCGGGCCACTACACACAGATGGTCTGGCGCGACAGCACCGTGCTTGGTTGTGGCGAAGCGATGTGCAACAAGACCTTGATCGTTTCCTGCAACTACCACCCGCCCGGCAATTATCTTGGGCGGCGGCCTTACTAAAGACTCTTTGCGGTTGGGCCGTAGTGCCGCTCGACGCGTGCAAGGCGGTGTTAGGATTCGGACGCGAAGCGAAAGCCGATAAAAACATGACGGGGAGAAAGCGATGCTGAGTTACGACGTGGTCGAGTGGGGCAAGCCTTTGCAGAAGGCGGAAAAGGCGACGCCGAAGCCGACCGGCACGGAAGTGCTTCTGAAGCTCCAGTACTGC
>JANLQP010000307.1:0-27941 GCA_031367895.1 Hyphomicrobiales bacterium | reverse complement strand
CATCTTGCAAGTCGGGCAACCTGATCGACTTGCCGAGCTTTTCGCCATGATATCGCACCGCTCGGCTACGCTGATGAACCTCAGTGACTACGGGTTGAAGGTCGGCCACCCCGCCGATGTTGTCATCATCGATGCGCCCACGCCCGCGATGGCCGTCGCGAGCATTGCCCCAGTCCTTGCCGCCTTCAAGCGAGGCCGCCAGACCGTGGCCCGTCAACGAGCACAGCTCCTCCGCCCAGCGTGACACGCATGGGCATGCCGCATGCAATGTTCGTTGACGAACAAGATGGCAATCGCAACCTGGCCATCCGATGCCGTGCTGCCGAATTTCCGTGAGTGCGATACCTTAATGTGCACTCAGACGGAACTTTTGCCGATGGCGGGTCGATCATTGAACCGCTGATGCCGGGTTCGGATTGCTTGGCGCCGTAGCCGGTAGCTGTAGGTGACCGGATCGAAGACCGGTTCCAGAAAGTGACGGGCGACCTCCTTCATCTCTCGTACAGTCGTGCGAAACCGTGTGGGCCGATTACGCGCGCGGCGCTCTACCCAAAGCGGAGGGAAGCGTGCACCTCCGGAACAAATCAGTGGTTGACGAGTGGAGCCGCGATGTATTCCTTTGAACGATCTTGGCCTGGACATCGACTGAGAGACATACAAGTCGCTGCAGTGTGAACTTCAAAGAATCAAACTCTAGGGGCACAATGACAGAGCCACCAGCAGGTTACATGGGCACGATCCGCGCGATCGATTGGATTACCGAAAAAATCGGCATTGTCATGGCCTTCATCTTCGTGCCGCTTCTCCTTTTTCCGAACGTATACGAGGTCTTCAGCCGGTACGTCCTGAACGACCCGACAATTTGGGCCCTCGATGTCACGACGTATGCCTTCGGCGCTCTGTTCATGCTCGCCGGATCCTACGCGCTTCAACAGGGCGCCCACGTCCGTACGGATATGCTGTGGGACAAGTTCTCCGACAGAACCAAGGGCATCATTGACTCCTGCGCCTTCGTGTTTTTGTTCCTCCCGACGATGGCGATCCTCACCTGGTCGAGTTGGGACGACTTCATCTACTCGATGTCGATCAACGAGAAATCGAACTCCGGCGCTTGGCAGCCAGTGATCTGGCCGCTACGTGCCATAATCCCTTTTTCTTGCGGGCTGCTGTTCCTGCAGGGTTTGTCCGAACTCATGAAAAGCTACTGGGCGGTTCGCACAGGCAAGCTTCTCGTGAAGCACGAGAAGATCGAGGTCTGATCCCTATGAGTGCAAGTGAAATTCTCGGCATGATCATGCTTTGCAGCATGATTGTCATCATCTTCGTCGGATTTCCGATTTCGTTCACATTGTTGTTCCTGGCTCTGGTCTTCGGCGGCTTCGGCCTGGGATGGGCGCAGACGTTCGATCTGGCCTACCTGCAGATCTGGGGAACCATGAAGGACGACATCCTTCCATCGGTCCCTGCATTCATCTTCATGGGTTACATGTGCGATCAGGCGGGCCTTATGGAACGCCTGTTTACGTCGTTTCGCCACATGCTCGCCTGGATGCGTGGTGCGCTTTATCTGGTGGTGCTCCTGACGGCGACGCTGTTTGGCATTGCCTCGGGAATCGTCGGCGCGTCGGTAACGATGCTCGGCATCATGGCCGGTCCCATGATGATCAAGGCGGGCTACGATGCGAGACTGTCCGCTGGCGCCATCACGGCTGGTGGAACACTGGGCATTCTCATTCCGCCGAGCGTGATGCTCATCGTCATGGGACCGACCATGGGCGTACCCGTGAATTTGCTTTACGCGGCAGCGTTCGGACCAGGCTTCCTACTTGCGGGAATGTACATCGTCTACTGCTTGATACGCAGCTACATCAACCCGTCTCTCGGACCACCAGTCCCCGTCGAAGAGCGGATAACGGACCGCTGGGTGATCTTCAAGGCGGTCATGGTAGGTATCGTCCCTGTTACCCTGCTCACCGTAGCCACACTCGGTGTAATCGTCGCCGGTATGGCGACATCCACCGAGGCCGCGGCGTGCGGCGCAGTAGGTGCAATCGCTCTTGCCGCGATGTACGGCAAGCTCACCACGACCGCCATTCGGGGAGCGATTACCAGCACTGCCATCACCACCGGCATGGTGATGATGCTGGCGGTTGCGTCCAACGTCTTCGGAGCGGTTTTCACGAAGCTTGGTTCTGCGACAGTCCTTGCAAACCTTCTGCTCGACATTCCATTGGGCGACCCGGGCAAGTTCTGGCTGATCATGGCAGTGATCTTCGTGCTCGGCTGGCCCTTCGAGTGGCTGGTGATCGTACTCGTGTTCCTGCCCCTGTTCCTGCCGGTGGTCGAGAAGCTCAACTTCGGTATGAGCAAGGCCGACACGATGATCTGGTTCGGCACCATGGTCGCCGTCAATCTGCAGACGGCCTATCTCAGTCCACCTGTGGCCATGTCGGCTTACTACCTCAAGAGCGTCGTGCCGCAATGGTCGATCGGCACGATCTACCACGGCATGGGCCAGTTCATGGTCATTCAGGTCATCTGCCTGATCATGCTCTACTTCTGGCCGGGTATCGCCATGGGGCTGGTCGAGCTTGCGCGATAGGGCGCGGCACGACCTCGCGCCGCAAGCTCATCAGCGAATGCCAGTGCGCCGCCATTTCGGAGTCCTCTGCTGCCTGCCCCTAGTGCGTCAACGATCCTACGGCGACGCCCTATAACGTCGATCCGATCACGTTGCGCTGGCAAGTCGCGCACAGCTTGCCAGGACGCGCGCAACCTGACCTTCAATGGCGGACTGATCATCCTGCGGGAGGCGCCCTTCGTCTCGGCGTGGCGGACGTGGTCGCGGCGCCCTTTCGCTGCCGGCCATTCGGCCCCGCTGCTGCTCGCGGCGGGGTCTGACGTGATATCGACTGGATCACCGCGACCATATTCTTCGTGCCGACACTTGCAGCCCAGGCGTGGGGCAAGAGGTCATTGGAGCAGGGAAGTGGCCCGCGATGCGGGGGGCATCGCGGGCCGAATTGGGTGCCGGGGGAGGGGTGGGACACGGCACCCAAATCAAGGTGTTCCGGAAGAACGCACAGACCGAAAAAACGTTCCGGGTTATTTCAGCTTCTTTTCCCGTGCCGCTTCGCCCTATTTTGCGTGTCGAACGATCGCGCTGAAATGTAACTGAACGCGTTCGCAAAGCGGAACTCGCCCGCTTTCTGCGCGTTCTTGCCACATCGCAAATATGATGTCGCCAACCAGGATAAAGGAGTAGTCCGTGGGAAATCTTCTTCACTATGCAATTGTGTTTTTGGTCGTCGCGATTGTCGCGGCCTTTTTTGGCTTTGGCGGCGTGGCAGGAACGGCGGTGGAAGGTGCGCGCATTCTTTTCTGGGTCGCTATCGTTCTTTTCGTCGTCTCGCTCGTCGCCAATTTCAGCCGGCGGGCATGAACCGGCGGTCCATATTGGGCAAATACGACGACGCCGATCAGGCAGACCGGCATCGAGTTCGCAAACCGGATGTGAACCGTCCCGAGCCTCGACGCTGTGACAGAGCCGGCCAGTGTTATTGGCCGGCTCTCGTGCGTGTACGATACGATCATTTGGGCGTCCCCGCGAGATCGCCGCTAGTGTCAGGCCGCAGTCCAGGCAGCCATATCCGCCGCTCTCATCGGGATTTGGAGGCTTTGAGATCGAAGAAGAGTGCCTGGCTAATGACGGCCTTGACGACTTCGGGTTGGAATGGTTTCGAGATCAGGAACGTGGGCTCGGGGCGAAGGCCGGTCAAGACCTGTTCCGGAAACGCTGTAATGAAAATGACGGGCACGGCCTCCTCCCCCAGGATTTCATTGACGGCATCAAGTCCGGAACTGCCGTCCGCAAGTTGGATATCGGCGAGCACCAGGCCGGGGCGAAGCGATTTGTAGGCTGCAACTGCTTCTTTCTTCGTTCGAGCGACGCCGGCGACGGAGTGGCCGATGCTGGTCACGACGCATTCGAGGTCGATCGCGATCATAGGCTCATCCTCGATGATCAAAACGTTGGATGTGACCTGCTCGGCGATCTCACGGGCCGCCGTATCCAGATGGCGCTCAAGATCGGCTGGCGAAACGTCGAGCACGATGGCAGCTTCAGGGGCCGAAAATCCTTCCATCGCGACAAGAAGAAAAGCCTGCCGGGCGAGCGGCGTGATAGCCCCGAGCCGCCGTTCAGCAATGGCCGACGACCCGAGCAGTGTATCGGCCTTGCCATTTACGGCGAGCGACCGCCACGTCGTCAGGAACATCCGGTACAGGGCCGAGCGCGGCGCAAGATGGCGAGGGAACGCACTCGGATCCGCGATCAAGGTTTCGAGCAGGGAGGCGACATAAGCGTCGCCGCTGGCTTGGCTTCCAGTCAGGCTCCTGGCGAAACGCCGCAGATACGGCAAGTGTGATGCGATCGAATGCGCAAGTGTGGTCATCGGATGCAACCCCTGGACTAAATTCTCCCGAACTCCCCGCGATCACGGACCCCAATGGGCCGTCGGCAACCTCGGCGAATACGGATGACAACGCACGATTTGCGATTTAGTTCCATGCACGATGGAACCTTTCCAGCACTGCAGCGTTAGCACAGAAGCATCGGCGCCCCGCAAACCGTTTGTCCGGCGTGGTTTGCACTGGGGAAAGAAAGAGGTTGCGATGAACTCTCACGGAAAGCTTGTCTCGGACACGGATTCGGACGACCCAAAGGCGGTGCCGGGCGCTGTAGCGGGCGACGCCTCGCAGGCGGCCGAGCCTGACGTCAGACTCGACACTACAGCCCAGGCATTGATCGGGCAACACCTCAGGACCATCTACGACGAGATCAGGCAGCAAGAAGTGCCGGAACACCTGCTGCAACTGTTGGATGAGCTTGAACGTAAGGAACGCAGGGCGTGACCGACACCCAGACAGTTCGAGATGCACTCGTTGCCGCAATCCCCAATCTCCGCGCGTTCGCTATCTCGCTTACCGGCGATCCACATTTGTCGAACGACCTGGTGCAGGAGACTCTCCTGAAAGCTTGGTCAAACCGCGAAAAGTTCGCGGAAGGCACGAATCTCAAGGCTTGGTTATTCACGATCCTGCGCAACACCTATTTCTCGAATTTCCGGAAGAAGCGTCGCGAAGTGCAGGATGTCGACGGCGCAGCCGCAGCTCAGCTATCATCGCCGCCGGAACAGAATGGGCATATGGATATGGCCGATTTCCGACGAGCACTGCTCGAATTGTCGGAAGATCAACGCGAGGCTCTGCTTTTGATCGGCGCTGAAGGGTTTTCATACGAAGAAGCGGCCGAAATAGCAGGATGTGCTGTGGGAACAGTGAAAAGCCGGGTCAATCGCGCCCGGACTCGGTTGGCTGAATTGATGGGTGTTGCCACAGTCGGAGACATAGGACCGGATTCCCATGCGCGCGCTGTATTGGGTCGCGCGCATATATAATCAGAACGGCTCAGTGCGGACATCGCCACTGTCGAATAGACAGACAAATCCGCCAGCACAGCTCGCAACAGCGCAAGCGACGATTATCGCGGCAAAATGCACATGGCGAACACATGCCGGTCACTCGATGTCATCGACGACGAAACATTCACAAGCGAGCCGGTCTGCACCGCCTATAGCCACGATAATTTCGTTTGCTCGTCGAAGCGCTGCGCGGGACAATGTCAGATCGCGGAATTCCATCAGGAGGTCGAGCAGGACTGCGATCTGCTCGCTGGAAACGGAGCGTGGCGACCGCAGCGACCGTTCTGGACGCTCGACGGCTTCAGCTGCTTCGGTCGGCATTGAACGAACTCCCAGATGACGTTTTCACCGCTAATGGTATTTATCAAACGTCGCATGCCGAACCAGAGTTCCCCTGACTCTTTCGCCGCACGGTGGAACGTTATCCGTTCTCACGCGTTTGTCATGAGAACATCTGTTGCCGGAGCGGTGAACGTACAGCTCCAGAAACCTGCTCGCATGGCCGCAGAGGCGTAAAACGTTTCCGTTGCGCAGTATGGTCAGGGAGATCAGGGGCGTGCATGACGAATCAAAAGATCCGCTGATGTTTTCCATGCTGCACCTCCTGCATCGAGCCGGCCAGGCGGCCGATGAACTATTCGTCCAGGCGATGAATGATTCCGATTTGACGCCGCGACAATATGCGGTTCTCGTGGCATTACGTGCACACGACGGGACCAGCCAAACCGACATCGTTGCCGCGACCGGCATCGATCGCTCGACACTTGCCGACATCGTCAGGCGACTCGTTGCGCGCGGTCTCGTCGCCCGTCGCCGCTCGAAGCAAGACGCGCGTGCTTACGCCGTTCGCTTGACGGCATCTGGGCTGGCAGCACTGCAAGCCGCGGCGCCCGCTGCGGCCAAGGCGGAAGAGCGCCTGGTGAAAGTTTTGTCAACGGCCAAGCGGCGGGAACTCGTAGATGCACTCTCGCAGGTTGTGCGGTCCTTATCGGCATCGGAACACTAGGAGTCCTTACGCCGATTTGCCGGCGGCACTGTTGTTTTGAGATGACTGGGCTGTGACAAATAGGCAAGACTCCGCGGCATTGCTTGCGGGGCGGATTTGCCGTGAGTAATGTCCGGGTCGATGAGGATCCGGGGCACGCACAACTCACGACGGCGCATTTGGCGGGCGATACCGTCCGTTCTGTTGCTCTTTATTGCCACGGCGTCATATGCTCTTGCCGAGGATTACCAATTATTGCGGATCGCCGGGCAACCCGTGAGCTGGCGTTTGCCAGACAAGGGACACCTCGAGCTTACTTATGCGATCGTGCAAGACGAGGTCGCGTTCGACGGCGCGGTCAATTGCGGGCGCATGCACTCGTTCCATGACTTGCTCAAGGCATCTGGTCTGAACGAGGGAGATCTGACGCGCGCCCTAAAACAGGCATTTGCGCGGTGGCAGAGCGTCATCAATGTCACGTTCGTTGCCGCCACCCCAGGTGAAACACCGCAAATTGTGCTTGGTGCGCAGTCGTCACCGATCGGTACAGCGTTTACGAACGTTCGCCTCCTGCAGAGTGACAGCTCGACAAGAACACAGATTGTCGGCGGAGCAATCTGCCTCAACCCCGAGCGACATTGGAAAGTCGGTTTCGACGGCAATCTTTCGAGCTTCGATCTCGAGCATGTTTTTACACACGAAATCGGTCATATTCTTGGTCTCGATCATCCTGGCGCCCGTGGGCACGTGATGGCGTTCCGCTATTTGGAGACGAATACGGCATTGAGCGAAGGCGATATCGCGGGTGCCGTCCACATTTATGGGCCCCGTTCACAGACGGTGGTCTCATCGGCGCGACGCACTGCACGTTTCGCACACCGTGCGGCGGCCGGGCAGGCCGGGCCTGAGATGAACAATCGTTAATACGCGCAGATGAATCCTCTGGCTGCTCCCTTGTCATGGAACGCAATGCCACGGCAGGCGTTTTCCTGATACCGACGCGGCGGCTTGGAGCCGTTCAGCGTCTACTCGAACAAGGAGTTGGTCATATGAAGAAGCTCGTTGGATTTATTGCCGCGTCATTGGTCGCAGGCTCGTCGATCGCGTTTGCCCAGACAATGCCACCGACAGCGCCGCCCGCACTGCCGCAAGCGTTGCCGCCGGCAATGAGTGGCCAAGCCCGGGATCTTGTTCTGACCGAGGATCAGGCGAAAACCTGGGTTGGAAAGGCCGTATACAGCAGCGACGGCAAGAACCTCGGCGAGGTTGCCGCGTTCGCACGCGACGCCAGCGGCCGCGTGACGGAAATGCATGCCGACATCGGCGGCTTCCTTGGTATCGGCGAGACGCGCGTGCGCATTCTTCCGTCGCAATTCACGGTCGGCGCCGATCGCATCGAGGTCGCGATGACCGCCGATCAGGCGAAAAGTCTGCCACCGATCCCGAAGAAGTAACGATCTTCGTCGATCGATAACCCGGCGGCGCGATGGAGCGATCCATCGCGCCATCTGGTCTGTTGCTGATACCTGATCTCCTGCGAGGGCCCCATGCTGTTACCCGCGAAATATTTCTGGTTTGAGCCCGTTCTTCTGGCTGCAATCGTTGTGTTCTTTATCGACTTGATCGGTAATTTTCTATTTTTCGGCAATCGGCTGGTGAATGCGCTGACGACGGCAATCGTCTTCGCCGGCATTTTCGGCGCACTGGTTTATTTCGGATACGGTAATATCTCGATCACGGTCAATACGACTCCCAGCTTGACGGCACCAGCTAAACCCCGATGAACGATACGGGGGAGGAATGTAGTCCTCCGAGATGTGACGTTGTGCCGACGGCTGTGTCATCGAAGAGGCCGCTGTGACGCACGACCATTCGATCGCGATTTTTGTCGCCGAGTTGATCTTGCTGCTCACGATCGGCCGGCTTTTTGGCGAGGCGATGAGCCGATGTGGCCAGCCGGCCATTTTCGGGCAACTTCTGGCCGGTGTCGTCCTCGGCCCCTCGGTTTTCGGCGCGCTCATGCCTGATGTGCGCCAGCTCATTTTCCCCGCCACACCGGCGCTCAAATCCATGATCGACGCTGTGTCGCAGATCGGCGTTCTGCTGCTGCTTCTTTTGACCGGCATGGAGACCAATCTTGCCCTGGTCAATCAACGGCGCCGAGCCGTCATTTCAACATCGCTTTTCGGGATCGCCATTCCGTTCGGGTGCGGTTTTCTGCTGGCGTACGCCTTACCGGCTGCAGTGATCCCGGGGTCTGGCTCGCGCCTTATCACGGCTTTGTTTCTCGGCACTGCACTGTCGATCTCATCGGTCAAAATCGTTGCCATGGTGCTGATGGAGGTCGGCGCCATACGACGCGATCTGGGACAGCTCATTCTCGCAACCGCGATCCTCGACGACACCATCGCCTGGGTCATCATCGCGATCATTGCCGGCATTGCGACCCACGGCAGCGTGAGCCTCACGAGCATCGGCGCAACGTTGGCCGGGACAGCGCTGTTTCTCGGATTGAGCCTGACGGTCGGCCGCCGGGTGATCGCCCAAATCATTCGCTGGTCTAACGACAGCCTCACGATCGAAGTACCCGTCATCACCGCGATTCTCGTCGTGATGCTGACGATGGCGCTGACAACAGAACTGATCGGCGTACATACCGCGCTCGGGGCGTTCGTCGCGGGTATGCTGGTCGGCCAATCCCCGATACTGACCAACCACATCGAGGATGAGCTCAGAGGCTTCATTCTCGCGTTTTTCAGCCCGGTTTTCTTCGCGGTCGCTGGCCTCGGCATGGATCTGCGAACGTTGCTCGATCCGGCACTTTTGATGTTCACCTTTGCCGTCATCGCCGTCGCCAGCATAGGCAAGTTCCTCGGCGCCCTCGCAGGCGGACGGCTCGGCGGTCTCACAGGCCGCGAATCGCTCGCTATGGCCACCGCGCTCAATGCTCGGGGATCGACGGAGGTCATCATCGCCAGCATCGGCCTGACAATGGGCGCGCTCAGCAATCAACTCTACACCATGATCGTGGCAATGGCGGTCATTACCACCATGGTCATGCCGCCGACATTACGCTGGATGCTGGCGCGCGTGCCGCTCCGGGAGGAAGAGGCAAAGAGGCTCGACAGGGAGGCAGCGGAAGAACGCGAGAGCGTGCCGCGGATGGAGCGTGCATTGGTGTACGTCGACGACAGCCTCAATGGCAAACTTGCCGCCCGACTGGCTGGCACGTTCGGAGCGCAACAACAGGTGATGATGACCGTCATGGAACACAGAACCGCTCCCCACGACGAGCGGAATCCGACATCGGCGGGTCAATACGTTGCCAAAGCAGTGCGCGCCACATGGGAGCGGTCCCAGCCTCCAGCCGATGAGCCGGCGACGTCCGCGCCGCCGATGTCGATCGGCGATCTGGTGCACGCAAAATTCGTCGAGGCCGATGACACTCTGGAGAAAGAAGCAACCAAGGGCTACAGCATCGCATTTGTCGGCGTCGACCAACCGATGTCGTCAACGCCGCAACGCTTTGATGACCAGCTCCAGCGGCTGGTCGCAGCGTTCGATGGTCCGCTCGCGATTGCCTTCAATGCAAGCCCGTCAGTCGCCGAGATCGGAACTCCACTACGCCTGCTCGTGCCGACTGGAGGGACAGCCGAGGCGCGGCTGGCAATCGAAATTGCGCTGGCACTGGCGAAGGCCAGTAACGGCTCGGTCACAGCGCTGCATGTCTTCGATCCGCGTGACGACGCCGATTTGCTCCGTGGACGGTCGCGCCGCCAAGGCCTCGCCGTGCTCGTCGACGCACGCCGTCTCGGAAAACGCAGTGGTGTTGTCGTAACGGGTTTGACGATGAGCCATTCCCGACCCGACGCGGCAATCGTGCGGGCAGCGCGGACAGGCAACTACGATCTGGTCGTTGTGGGCACCTCGTTGCGGCAAGGCGATAACATGTTCCTTGGCCCGCGCAGCACATCACTTATCGCTTCCCTGCGAACCCCCATTCTGCTGATCGCCAGATGAACGTGGCTTGTTGCGCTTGGCGTCGTTGCGCTGTGTCGTCGCCAGGCGACGGCGTTGAGATGCGATCACGAGGCCAGGGACGCGCCTGCCGGCAACCTAGCTTTTTTTCGGCGACCAGCCGTAGGCCTTGGCGCAGGCGCCGCCCATCAGCATTGCCCGCTCGCTGGCGCTCAGGCGGTCCGTTTTCAGGAAGGGCTGGACGGCCTGCTCATAGTTGACGACCGCGAAGGCGCGCGTCCAGTCCGTGCCCCACAGGCAGCGGTCGAAACCCCAGGCATCGAACACGCGTGCCAGCGGGTCCCAGATGTCGGGGAACGGGAACGGTTGCTGCGACAACGTGCAGGCGCCGCTCACCTTGATCACCGCGTTCTTGCGCTTGGCAAGGCTCACCACCTTCGGCAGATCAGCCCACGGCTGCGCCGGAGCGGGAGGCGTGCGGGGCTGCAGGATGGCCAGATGGTCGATGATGAATCGCGTATCGGGGTGACGATCGATGACGGCCGCACCCGCGTCCACGTTGTCCCAGCACAGCATATTGACCGGAAAATCGTACTTCGCGGCGGCGCGCAGAATCCGGTCCAGGCCTGGGTCATCGGGCGCGCGCTTCGCTTCCTTTGTCATCATGATGCGGATGCCGACCGTGCCCGGCGTCTTCTTCCAGTCGGCGATGACATCGGCCACCGCCGGATCGTCCGGATTGACAGGCTTGACCAGCGCCATGCGACCGGGATGGGCCCGTTGCACCTCCACGGCATAGCTGGAGTCGTATTGATACAGGGAAAAGGCTGAAATGAAGATCGCGCCGTCGACGCCGACCTTGTCCATCGCCGCGACCATTTCGTCGCCCGTTACGTGCGGCGGCCAGTTCGGCACGCTGTGCCAGGGTCGCTTCGGCGTGTTCGCCTCGTAGGCGTGGACCTGGGAATCGATAATGGTCATCTGGGCAGCTCCTCTCGTCCATGGAAGTCCGGCATCGCAACAGGTCGCGCCTGCCGTGTCCAGCCCCCTCGCGCAGTCTCCCTTGCAGAGTCAGCTCGCGGCGGGCAGGGCCGATCTGCGAGCCGGCAG
This sequence comes from Hyphomicrobiales bacterium, assembly GCA_031367895.1. GTDB lineage: Bacteria > Pseudomonadota > Alphaproteobacteria > Rhizobiales > Hyphomicrobiaceae. The sequence goes on along the minus strand of JANLQP010000307.1, from coordinate 16,385 downwards.
TTCGCAGCCCTGTACCATTGCAGCCGATCTGTGAGGACCGAATGGAAACTCAATAGATCGTGACGCCGCTGTCGACCGGGTACACCTGCCCCGTCGTGATTGCCGCCTCGTCGGAGGCCAAATATACGGCCATGTTGGCAATGTGGATCGGCAACCCGAGCCCGAACAAGTGGCTGTCGCCCATCTTGGCGATGCCCGCGTTGCCTTCCATCAGCTTCTTCACCCGGTCAGACAGTGTCACCGATGGCGCGATCGCGTTGACGCGGATCTTCTGTTTGGCGTGGTCGAGCGCCATGTGCCGCGTCAGCGAGGCGACGCCGCCCTTGGCAGCGCCGTAGCAGGCACGCCCGGGCACCGCCATCAGCGCCAGGTTCGAGGCCATATTGATGATCGACCCGCCACCCGCCTTGGCGATGTGGGGAATGGCGACCTTGGAGCACAGGAACGTGCCGAACAGGTCGAGCTTCATGACGCGCCAGAACTCCTCCTCCGAGGCCTCCGTGACGGGGCCGTCCTGTGGCGTCGATCCGCCGGCATTGTTGTGCAGCACATTGATGAGGCCGTAACGCTTGATCGTCGCCTCGATCGCCGCCGTGACCGAAGCTTTGTCGGTGACATCGCAGCGAATGAAATGCGCATCACCGCCGCTGTTGCCGGCTTTGCCGTGGGCGGATGCGGCGGCGGCCTGCCCGAGCTCGCTATTGATCTCGGCGACGACGACCTTTGCGCCTTCCTCAACGAAGCGTTCCGCCGTCGCCCGGCCGATGCCGCCACCGGCGCCAGTGATGAACGCGACTTTTCCTGCGAGGCGTGGTCCGGGCATAAGGGGCTCCATTGGATAGTGGACGCTGGTGTGGTTACCATATTGTGCCGATGGCGCTTCGTCAGCTTCGGTCGCAAGTCTTCGTCGGCAGACCGGGGCCGCCTGTCCTATGGCTGCGCCGTTCGAGCACGATGACGTCGCGCCAGTCATTAGCGATGTGGCCCAGCCGTTCGCGATAGCCGACCTCGCGAAATCCATTCTTCAGGTGCAGCGCGCGGCTGGCGGTGTTCGGTGCCAGGATCTGCGCTTGCAACGTCCAATACCCCTCGGCCTCGGAAGCCGTGATCAGCGCCCGTAGCAGGGCAGTGCCCACCCCCTTGCCGTGCGCGTTCTTTGCAACGTAGACGCTGACCTCAGCGACCCCGGCCGCGCCTCAGGTATCGGCAACCGGCCCAAGCGCCGCCCAGCCGACGACGCTGCCCTCGTGCCGCGCGACGAACCGCCCGAACGGGAGATGTCCGGCATCCCAAGCCTTCCAAAGCGGCGGTTTCAGCATGAACGCCGCGATGCCGGTCGCCAAGCCCTCCGCGTAGATGGCGCGAACCTCGGACCAGTCGTGCGGCTGCATCGGTTCGATTGAAAGCGTCATGCTCCAGCCCTACCCATTTCCTTTCTTGGCGCGGCCGGCGAAGCGAACGGCCTCTTCGGCGGCGCGGAACAGGGCGCGCGCCTTGATCACGCACTCCTCCTGCTCGGCCGCTGGCACGCTGTCGGCGACGAGCCCGGCTCCGGCTTGCACGTACATTCGGCCGTCCTGCACCAGCGCGGTGCGCAGCACGATGCAGGTGTCCATGTTGCCGTCGGCCGAGAAATAGCCGACACAGCCGGCGTAGGGCCCGCGCTTCTCCTTCTCCAGCTCGTCGATGATCTGCATCGCGCGCACTTTCGGGGCGCCCGAAAGCGTGCCCGCCGGGAAGCCCGCCATCAGCGCGTCGATGGCGTCGTGCTTGGGATCGAGTTCGCCGTGCACGGTGGATGAGAGATGCATCACTTGGCTGTAGCGCTCGACGTCGAAGCTGGACGCCACACGCACCGAGCCGATCTTGGCGACGCGGCCGACGTCGTTGCGGCCGAGATCGAGCAGCATCAGATGCTCAGCCCGCTCCTTCGGATCGGCGAGCAGTTCCTTCTCCAGCGCCTGATCCTCCTCCGGTGTCGCGCCGCGGCGGCGGGTGCCGGCGAGTGGGCGGATCGTCACCTGGCCATCGCGGGCGCGCACCAGGATCTCCGGGCTCGATCCCACCAGCGCGAAGTCGCCGAAATCGAGATGGAACAGAAACGGCGAGGGATTCGTACGCCGCAACGCCCGGTAAAGCGAGAACGGTGGCAACGTGAACGGCGCCGAGAAGCGCTGCGAGACGACGACCTGGAACACGTCGCCGGCAGCCACGTACTCCTTCGCCTTATCGACCATCGCCAAGTACTCGGCGGCGCTCGTGTTCGAGACTGGCGCGGGCGGCGTCAGGGCGTCCATCGACAGTGCCGCCATGTGTGGCAGTGGGTCATCGAGCGCGGCGACGACGGCCGCGAGGCGTTCGCCGGCGTCCTTGTAGGCGGCTTTCGCGTCGCCCTTCGTGTCGCCTTTGGCCTTCGGATAAACAGGCGTCACCACCGTCATCTCGTCCTTTACGGCGTCGAAGATCACCATGATCGTCGGGCGTACGAGAATGGAATCGGGCACGCCGAGTACGTCGGGCTTCACATTCGGCAAGTGCTCGACGAGGCGTACGGTGTCATAGCCCATGTAGCCGAAGACGCCGGCGGCCATCGGCGGCAGGCCGTCCGGAACGACGATCTTCGATTCCTCCAGCAGTGCGCGCAGCGAGGTGAGCGGCGGCGCCTTCTCCGCCTTGAAGGCGTTCGGCTTGCCCTGAAACTGACGGTTGATCTCAGCCTTCTCGCCGAAAGCCCGCCAAACGATGTCCGGCTCGAGGCCGATGATCGAATAGCGTCCACGCACCGCACCGCCCTCGACCGACTCGAGCAGGAAGCTCATCGGCCTCATCTGCCCCGGCCTGCCGCCGCGCGACAGTTTCAGCATCGCCGAGACCGGCGTTTCGAGATCCGCGACGAGGCGCGTCCAGACGAGTTGCGGCTCGCCCGTGTTCAAGCCGCGCGCGAACGCGTCGAAGGCGGGCTCGGCATCAATGGGCAATGTGGCTGTCGGTTGCGTGGTCACAATTCGATTACCGCTGCTGCTGCTCGGCGCCGTTGATGCGCTTGAACGCTGCCTCGTCGATGGAGACGCCGGCGCGGTTGCGCAGTGCCGAGACATAGACGGTGCGGGCGTCGTTCTGGAGTTGGCCCTGCAGCAATTGCATCAACTTGTCGCCCTCCTCCTTCGACGGCGCCGCCGCTGGCTTGACGTCGGTGACGACGAAAACGACGCGCGATTTGCCATCCTGCGTGTCTGCCGAGCCGACACCTCCTTTGGACAGGGTGAACGCCTGCCGTGCAGCCGTCGTCGGAATACCCGTGAATGGTCCGGTGCGCTTGAACGGTTTTTGCACCTCGGTCTTCAAGCCTTGCGACTTGGCGACGACGTCGAGCGTCTCGCCGGCTTTGACGCGGTTGACCAGGAGCTCGGCGGCAACGGCAAATGCCTTGCGCGCTTCTGCGGCGAGCCAACCGGTCTTGGCGTCGGCTTTGACCTCGTCGAACTCCTTCTGGCGTTCTAGCGAGACTGCCTGCACCTCGACCCAGGCCTGACCGCCCTCCGCGAGCTCGACCATTTCGCGCGGCTGCTCCTTCGGGCCATCGAACGCCGCGGCGATGATCTTTTGGCCGTCGGTGATATCGAGGGCCGACTTGCCGTCGGGGCTGTTGCCGGTCTTGTTGACGTCGACGACCTCACGCAGCTTCAGGTTCAGCTTGGTCGCGATTTCGGCGAGTTTCGTGCTGGCGCCGCGCAGATCCTCGATCTGGTCGTGCAGGCTCGTCGACAGCTCGCGCGTTTTGCGGCTCTCGATGTCGTCGCGGATTTCCTTGGCAACTTCCTCGAACGGGCGTTCCCGGCCGGGCTGGATCTCGGTCACGCGCAGCAGAACCACGCCGCCACGGGATTCGACCGGTGCCGAGACCTGATTGATCGGCCCTTCGAAGACGGCCTTGGCGACCTTTGCGTCGCCGATACCGCTGCGGGGCAGCGGACCCTGGTCGAGACGGGTGCCGGCGCTCTCCTCCAGCGATGCCATCAGGAAGCTTTTGCCGCCCGCGATTTCCTTGGCGACAGCTTCGGCTGCGTCCTTGGTCTTGAACACGATCTGCTGGAAGCGACGACGCTCCGGGATGTTCCAGGCGGCCGGCGACTTGTCCCAGGCGGCCTTGACCTCGGCATCCTCGGTCTTGGCGCGCGCCTTGATGTCATCGCGGGTCAGAGTCAGCAGCGCGAACTTGCGCGTCTCGGGCGCGATGAACTGGCGCTTGTTTTCCTCGTAGTAGGCCTTGAGCTTGGCTTCGTCGGGATCGGCGATTTTCGGCTGTTTCGCCGGGTCGAGCGTCAGGGTGGTGACGGTTCGCTCCTCCTCGCGGTACTTGTAGGCGATGTCGACCAGCGTCTTGCTCGGCGTGAGCCCGGAAATCGCGTCGGTGATATGCTCTCGGATCTCGTTCGTCTTGCGTTCCCGGATATAGCCCGGCTCGGAGTAGCCGGCTTGGCGAAGGCGATCGTCGAAGATCGCCCGGCTGAACTTCTTGTCCGGCCCCTGGTATTGGGGGTCGTTGAGGACCGCGTCATAGATGGCGCTGTCGGAGAGGCCGAGGCCCATCTTCTTCGCCTGGACATCGAGCACGGCTTGGTTGACCTGCATATTCAGTACCTCGCGGTCGAGGTCGCCGTTGAAATTGCCCTGCTGCATCTGCTGGAAGCGGAACATCATGCGTGCGTTCTCGCGCGTCAACCGCTGTCCGGCCTGGGTACTGAACTCATTCAGCCGGTTGTCATAGAAGCGCCGATAATCGTCCTCGGTGACCTTGATATCGCCGACCTGCACGAGCGTGTTCTGCGAATAATCCTTGTTGTAGTTCGGGATGCCCCAGAGCGCGAAGCTCAGGATCAGCACGCAGAACAGCAGCGATGCCATGATTTTTGAAGCGCCGCGGCGGAATTTCTCGAGCATCGGCAGAGCCACTCCGTTTTTGTGTTGTCCGGCCCTGAGCACGCAAAAGGCGTCTCGCTGACCGGCAGGCAAAGGCCCGTTGGGGTTCAGCCCAGTTTCTATTGGGGTTCCAGTGGATTTGGGGCGCCGGTTCTCTGCGCATTTCGCCGCAGGTCAAGGCACACCCTCGCCATGGGTTGAAAGCAAGGTGCGCGCATCATAGGAATCCTCCTGGCTGGCTGCAAGGCGGGTATCATACGACAGTCGCGGCGATGGAGGATAAGTACATGGCTGACCAAACCCGGAAGATCCGTCCCATGGTCGCAGGCAATTGGAAGATGAACGGCCTGGTATCGGGGCTTGGCGAGGCCGTCAAGGTTGCCGACCGGATATCGGCCGCTGGTTTCAAGGCCCAAACGGACATCATGATCTGCCCGCCGGCAACGCTGGTGATGCCGCTCGCCGCCAAGGCAAGTGCGGGGCGACTGCTTGTCGGTGCTCAGGATTGTCATGCAAAGGCTTCGGGGGCCCATACGGGCGATATTTCGGCCGAGATGTTGAAGGACGCTGGCGCCAAGGCGATCATCGTCGGCCATTCCGAGCGCCGCGCCGACCACGCCGAGTCGGATGCAGTCGTGCGCGCCAAATGCGAAGCGGTGCACCGGGTCGGGCTCATCGCTATCGTTTGCGTCGGCGAAACCGCAGCCGAGCGCAAAACCGGCCAGACGCTGGACGTTGTTCGTCGGCAGTTGGCGGGCTCACTGCCGGATGGTTGCAAGGCCACATCGACGGTCGTCGCCTATGAGCCGGTCTGGGCGATCGGCACCGGCTTGACGCCGACCGCCGCCGACGTCGCCGAAGTGCACGCCGTGCTCCGGGCCGAGCTGACCCGGCGGTTCGGCGAGGAAGGAGAGGCGATGCGGCTCCTCTACGGCGGCTCGGTCAAGGCCGCGAACGCCAAAGAATTGATGGCGGTCGCAAACGTCGATGGCGCGCTGGTTGGCGGGGCCAGCCTCAAGGCTGACGATTTTATGGGGATCATCGAAGCCTACGCATGAGGCCATGAGCCCGAAATGGACAGCATGATCATGAGAACATCAGCCACGGTCTTCGGCATGGCCTTGCTTATTCATGCCGACGCACCGTCGGCTATCGCCGAGCCGTTGCCGCAGGAAAAATGCGCCGAACTCGCCACCGAGCAGATGACGCTGGTCGCGGGCGGCGTGAAGGACGACTTCGGAAAGGGCTGGGAGTGGGGCAAGGCCAACCTCAAGACCGCGCGGCTGAAGGAGATCGAGCGCTTCATCGAGGTGACGGAGCAGCTGGGCTTCCGGTGCGGCTTCGCCCGGGCGCGATTCACGCTACCGCCGGACGACGACTCGCGGGCGGAAGCCGCCGCCGCCGGGGAAAAGGGCGAGGCGACCGATGCGCCGAAGGACGTGCCGAAGGCACCGCCAAAACCCAAGCCGAAGGCGAAAGCGAAAGCTGCGGACGCGGCATCCGAGCAGCCGGCGGCCGAGCCGCGCACCAAGCCCGCCCCGAAGGTGCAGGCAAAGCCGATGCCGAAGGCTGACGACGCGTATCGGCCGTCGGCGCCAGCGCCGGCGAAAGAGTGATCACACAGCGCTTGATCAATCAAACGTAAGCGTGGCGCAGGGCCGGCCCCAGATGCTCCGGACGCACGCCCATGGCGAGCAGATGCGCCGGAACGCGACTGAAACCCGGCACCGATGCCAGCAGGCGCAACACCAACGGCGGCTGCAGTTCGCCGCGCTCGGCCAACGCAGGCGCGATCAGCCCATTCTGGATGATCAATTGCAGGCGCTGAGTCACCCGCGTCGGCCACACGCGGCGGCTCTGCAACGCTGCCAGATCCGTGTCGCGCAAGGTTCGTTCTCTGAGCGGAATGGCCAGAATGTTGGCGGCGGCGACTGCATCCTGGACGGCGAGATTGACGCCGACGCCACCGATCGGCGACATCGCGTGCGCCGCATCGCCAAGGCATAGAAAACCCGGCTGCCACCAACGCTCCAGGCGATCGACCTGCACGGTGAGCAGCTTCACCTGATCCCAACTCTGAAGCGCGTCGGCGCGCGTTCCGGCCACCGGCAGCAACGGCCGCAAGCTGTCGCGGAAGGCGGCGAGCCCGGCACTGCGTATCCGGTCGTTCGCGCCTTTCGGAATGACGAAGGCACATTGCCAATAGTCGCCGCGATTGAGCATGATGAAGATGCGGCCGGCATCGAAGCGGCCTTGCGTTTCCCGGGTGTCGGCGGCATCACGCGGCAGCCCGAACCACATCACGTCCATGGGCGCGCCGAACGCGACCGGCGTCAGGCCGGCAGCCGGGCGTAGCGTCGAGCTGCGACCGTCGGCGGCAACGACCAGTACCGCCCGGATTTCGCTTTCCCGGCCCCCTGATCGCGTGCGAACCCCAACGGTTCGGCCGGCCTCCATCACCAGGTCAACCGCCTCGGTCTCCATCATCAGCTTGAACGTCGGGTAAGCAGCGCCATGCCGGGCCAGGAAGTTCAGGAAATCCCATTGCGGCATCATCGCGATGAAGGGCGCCGGTACGCGCAGGTGCGCGAGGTCGGCGATTTTGATCCGCGTCTTACCGAACAGCGCGGACAATTCGCGAACCGGCTCGTGTGGCAGCTTCAGGAATTCGTCGAGCAGGCCAAGCTCGTGTATCACCGCCATCGTCGAGGGGTGAATCGTGTCGCCGCGGAAATCGCGCAGGAAATCGGGATGCTTTTCCAGCACGATCGTTTCGACACCAGCGCGCGCGAGCAGGAAGCCGAGCATCAAGCCGGCTGGCCCACCGCCTGCAATGCAGCATCTGGTTTGCATGGCGTCAGGATGCCACGTGCGCGCGGGGGCGGCAACCGGCGTGCATTTCCCGCGTGCATTCCCGGCACCGGTGTGCATTCCCGGCGCGCGTTGCGTTCAAGCGAGGCCGGGCCTTAGAAAGCGCGCATCAGCCGTGCGCGTGCTGCAGGCAGCACTTTTTGTACTTCTTGCCGCTGCCGCAAGGGCAGACATCGTTGCGGCCGATCTTCGACACCCGGATCGGATCGGCCGCGTGATGATGGTGGTGATCGTGGCTGTGGTCGTGGCCACAGTTGCTGTGATCGTGATGGTCGTGGGCGTGACTGTACGTGTGAGGGGCGGTGGCGGTCTTGGTGCTGTCCATAGGGGGCAAGTGCTCCGTTCGATTGGTGGGGTAGAAATAAGCTGCAACGCCGCTGGCGTCCAACGGCTTGTTGGGCAGAGAACAACGGACCCTGGTCGAAGCGAACCGGGCCTGGCGGTGAATGGAGCCGCTCAGCAGCGCCGGTGAGGCCCGGCATGTTGCGCTCGGTGCCCCAGTCGTCGGACCTCTCGGGGTTTGATGTCTTGCCTTCGACCCGGCTCCCTTGCCCGTTTGCTCCGACCTACAGCTGCAGCCTCCCCGCTTTACTTGCCCTTCCAGTTGGGCTTGCGCTTCTCGGCGAAGGCTTTCGGGCCCTCGATCGTGTCCTCGCTGTTGGTCATGGCGACGAACGCCGGGTAGCTCAGGTTGCGCATGGAAATCTCGGTCGAGGGTACGTCGAGCGAGCGCATCACGGTCTGCTTGGTCGCCCGGATCGACATCGGCGAGCATTCGAGTGTCAGGGCGGCCCAGCGGCGCGCCTCCTGCAACAGGTCGGCATGCGGCACCACGGCTGTGACGAAACCGAGCTCGAAGCCCTCCTGCGCTGGCACGTGACGCGCGGTCAGCATCATGCCCATCGCCTTTTTCAGCGGGATCTGGCGGGAGAGGCGCTGCATGCCGCCAGCACCGGCTGCGAGGCCGACCTTCGGCTCCGGCAGCGCGAACTTCGCCTGCTCCGAGGCGATGATGATGTCGCAGGCGAGCGCCGTTTCGAAACCGCCGCCCATGGCGACGCCGTTGACGGCCGCAATCAGCGGCTTGTCCAGATCGAAGCGACTGCAGATGCCGGCGAAGCCCTTCACGTTGGCCGGCGGACGTTTGCCGTGTTTGGCGCGATACTCGGCGTGATATTTGAGGTCATTGCCGGCGGAGAAAGCCTTGTCGCCGGCGCCGGTGACGATGCCGACCCAGAGATCCGGGTTCTCCTGGAACTCGTCGAATACCGCCGATAGTTCCTCGTGCGCGAGATGGTGCAGCGCGTTATAGACTTCCGGCCGGTTGAGCGTGACAATCATCAGGTGACCGTCGATTTCGACCTTCGAATATTGCCCGGATTTGATCTGGCCCATGCTTTCCTCCGCGGTTTGTCGGAGGGGAGCTTACATGAGCCGAGCACCGCGCGGGAAGCCGGTCAGTTCACGATCTGCAGCTTCACGGCTGTCAGGCCCTTGTCGCGCATGCCAATGACGCCGGCTGCAGCGTATGAAAGATCGATCACGCGGCCGGCCTTGAAGGGACCGCGGTCATTGATGCGCACGACCACGAATTGGCCATTGGCAACGTTGGTGACGCGGACGCGGGTGCCGAACGGCAGCGACTTGTGTGCAGCCGTCATCGCCATCTTGTCGAAACGCTCGCCCGACGCCGTCTTTTGGTCTTGCCAGTAGTACGAAGCGATACCCGTCAGCGTGTGCTGAGTGCCGGCGACGGAACCCTTCGGTAGCGTCGGCTTGCGCGTGGGCAATGCGCCCGTTGCGATTGATTTTCCGAGCTTCTGCCGCTGAACGGGCGCGACCTCGATCGTGGTTTTCCAGTTCTGGGCGCTGTCTTGCCGGGTCGTCGTGCTCCAACTCGGAGCCTGATCGGCGCGCGCCGTCTGCGCCCGGGCTGCGGCCGGCATGGAGGGGCAGAGGGCGAGGCTGGCCACAAGGGCGATGCGTGTGCTCAGAATCATGGCGCACCGTCGCCGGTGACACGGGCGAACCCAAGGCCGAAATCGGCAAAGTTCAAGGCATGCACAGGAAGTGCGTTGACCACATTGCCGCATGCGAGGCCAGACACCGGCACATGGCCGAAGCCGCGCGTTTGACCGGAGTGCACCCGTCTGCTCAAGTACGTCTCATCAGGTACGGGAGCGTTATTGGGCCGGCCGCAGTCGTTGCGCCTGGACCCAATGGGAATTGGGACGAACAGTATGTTGGGGGGATGAACGGTATGTCGGGGCTTCAGAAGATCACAGCGCTCGCATTGGTTATGCTCGGGGCGATGACGTTGGGGGGATGGCCGGCGTCGGCCGCTGGCGCTGCGGCCGTCGAGCCGATTCTGATCGGCGGTATTCCGGTGGATTTCATCCTGTTCGCGCTCACCCTTCTCGGCGTCGCGCTCTTTCATCACCACACCTTCTATGTGGCGCTCGCGGGCCTCGTTGCAATCACGGGCTACAAACTGGCATTTTCCGGCTTCAAGACCGGCGGCGGCATTCCCGGCCTGATCGGCCATATCGAGCATGAATGGGTGGTGCTCGCGAACCTGTTCCTGCTGTTGATGGGCTTTTCACTGCTCGCGCGCCACTTCGAGAAAAGCGGCATTCCCGACGTGATGCCGGCGCTGCTACCGGACGACTGGAAAGGTGCGTTTCTGCTGCTCGCCATTGTCTGGGTGATTTCGAGTTTCCTCGACAACATCGCGGCCGCGCTGATCGGCGGCTCCATGGCGATCAAGCTTTTCAAGGGGAAGGTGCACATCGGCTATGTCGCCGCGATCACCGCCGCCTCGAACGCGGGCGGCTCGTTCAGCGTCGTTGGCGACACGACGACGACGATGATGTGGATCGACGGCGTGTCACCCGCGAGCGTCCTGCGGGCACTGCTGGCGGCCGTCGTGGCGCTGGTCGTCTGCGGCATTCCCGCGGCGATCCAACAGCAGCGCTATGCCCCGATCGCCAAGGATCCGGAACCCGGCGCCAAGGTCGACTGGGCGCGCGTCTTTATCGTGCTCTCGATCCTCGCGGTCGCGATCGCGGCCAACGTGTGGGCCAATCTGCGCTTGCCTTGGTTGCTCGATGCGGCGCCCGTCATCGGCCTTGGCGTGTGGGCCGCGATCCTGTTGACCGCGCTCATTCGCAAGCCCGATTGGAACCTGCTGCCGGAGAACTTCAAGGGCACGATCTTCCTGCTGGCGCTCGTCACCTGCGCCTCGATGATGCCGGTCGAGAAACTTCCCGCCGCTTCCTGGCCGACGGCGCTGGGCCTCGGCTTCGTCTCGGCGGTGTTCGACAACATTCCGCTGACGGCACTGGCCTTGAAGCAAGGCGGCTACGATTGGGGCTTCCTCGCCTATGCGGTGGGCTTCGGCGGCTCGATGTTGTGGTTCGGGTCATCGGCAGGTGTCGCCATCTCCAACCAGTTCCCGGAGAGCAAAAACGCGCTGGCCTGGCTCAAGGGCGGCTGGCACGTGGCGCTCGCCTATGTCGTCGGCTTCTTCGTCATGCTTGCCACGCTCGGCTGGATCCCCGACCCGCCGCACAAGCGCAAGGCGGCGGAAGCGGCACCGGCGGCGATCGTGCAAACTGCCGCTCACAACCGATAAACTGAACCACCAACGAGGGCGCCAATGTCCGCGACGCACGACAATCAATTGCCTGAGGTTTTGAAGACGCTCGATGCCGGCGCCGATGCCGCGCTGGAGCGGCTGTTCGAGTTCCTGCGCATCGACAGCATCTCGACGGATCCAGCTTTCAAGCCGCAGTGCCAACGGGCGGCCGAATGGTGTGAACGCGAGTTGAAGGCGATCGGTTTCGCGGAAGCCAAGGTGGTGAAGACCACCGGGCATCCGATGGTCGTCGCGCACGATCGCAAGACGAGGCCGAAGGGCTTGCCCCATCTGCTCTTCTACGGGCATTACGACGTGCAGCCACCGGACCCGCTCGATCTGTGGACGACGTCGCCGTTCGAGCCGCGAATCGCCACCGAGAAGGGCAACGGTCGGGTCATCGTTGCGCGCGGCGCGCAGGACAACAAGGGCCAGCTGATGACGTTCCTCGAGGCGGCGCGCGCCTGGAAAAAGGTGGCCGGCGAGTTGCCGGTGGCGATCACAGTTCTGTTCGAGGGCGAGGAGGAGTGCGGCTCGCCATCGCTCCCCGGCTTCCTGGCAAAGCACGGCAAGGAGGTCACCTGCGACGTGGCGCTCGTTTGCGATACAAGCCAGTGGGACAAGGATACGCCAGCCGTCTGCACGCAACTGCGCGGCTTGGCCGGCGTCGAACTGGTCATCACCGGACCGTCGCGCGATCTGCATTCGGGGCTCTACGGCGGCGCCGCGGCAAACCCGATCCGGGTGCTGACGCACCTCTGCGGCGCGATGCACTGTGAGGACGGACGGGTGCAAGTGCCGGGCTTCTATGACGGCATCGTCGATCCCTCGCCCCGCCAGTTGAAGCAATGGAAAGGGCTTGGCTTCGACGAGGCGCAGTTCCTCGGCGACATTGGCCTGACACAGGCGGCGGGCGAGAAGGGGCACAGCGCACTCGAACAGATCTGGTCGCGGCCGACGCTCGAGTTCAACGGCATCACCGGCGGTTACCAGGGCGTCGGCACCAAAACCGTGATCCCGTCGAAGGCGTCGGTGAAAATCACCTGCCGGCTGGTGCCGGGCCAAAAGCCCGCGCAGATCCTGAAAGCCATCGAGGCGTTCGTAATGGCGCGGCTGCCGAAGGACTGCAGGTGCGAGTTCGTCGGCGGGCGCGGCAGTCCGGCGATCGCGTTCGACGCCGAAGCCCCGCATATCGCCCGCGCAGTCGAGGGGTTGACGGAGGAGTGGGGCAAGCCCGCTGCGCTGATCGCGCTCGGCGGCTCGATCCCGATCGTGCAGTCCTTCAAGGACGAGCTCGGCATGGACAGTCTGCTGGTCGGGTTTGGGCTCGATGACGACCGCATTCACAGCCCGAACGAGAAATACAACCTGACGAGCTTCCGCAAGGGCGCGCGCAGTTGGGCCCGCATTTTGGCCAACCTCGCGCATTAAGCCCTTCCGCAGAATAAGAAGTTTCGTGAGTTTGATGGGAACCACTAAGCATTGCTTTAGCGGCTTCCATTGCTATGTTCTGGCGTCGAACTTTGTGGTTTGTTCAGCCTTCAGTTGCCCACCTTGCAACCGGCGGTTGTTCAGCCTTCAGTTGCCCACTTCGCAACCGGCGGTCTTTGGCCGGTCACCCGCCGGAATCAGCAATCAAGGAAATCGCCCGATGACGCCCCGCTTTCGTCTTGCTGTCGCAGTGCTCGGCCTCGTGACCATCGCATCCGCCGCCTATGCCCAGTTCGGCCCAGGCCCTGGCGGCCGGGCGCCGTACTCGGCACAGCCTCCGGCCAAGAACGAAGCTGGCGTGTTCGACTACTACTCGCTCGTGCTGTCTTGGAGCCCCAGCTACTGCGCCGGGCAGCCGAACAACCCGAATGATACGCAGTGCAGTCCGCGCCACGGCCGGCCTTACTCGTTCGTGATGCACGGACTCTGGCCGCAGTACGAGAAGGGCTGGCCCGAGAACTGCCCGACCCGTGAACGCGCCTTCGTCTCCGACCAGACGATCAACCGCGTGTTCGACGTAATGCCCTCGAAGCCCTTGATCATCCACGAGTATCGCAAGCACGGCACGTGCTCGGGCCTCAATCCCGACGCCTACTTCGATTTCTCGCGGAAACTGTTCAGCAAGGTCCGCATCCCCGCCCGCCTCGAACGGCCGAACCAGCCGACGACGATCGCCACGAGCGAGATCGTCCGCGATTTCGTCGAGGTCAATCCGGAACTCAAGCCTGAAATGATCGCGGTCGTGTGCAATGGTCCGGGCAACCGCCTGCGCGAGGTGCGGATCTGCGTGACGAAGGAAGGCCAGTTCCGCAACTGCGGTCGCAACGAGGATGCTCGCCGCCTCTGTCAGGCGCCGCGCGTCTATGTGCCGCCGGTGCGCGAGTCGGCCGGCGGCCCGCCACGCGGCGGTTTTGCGCCGGGACCGCGGACGCAATCGCCGCAGCAAGGTCCGCTGCCGGGTCCGTCGGACATGGGCCGTGGCGAGCGCCGCATTTGACGGGAGGCGCGGTTCAAGCTCGCCGGCTCTTTGCCACTTGGCTCAGCAACTTCATCGTCTCGGGAGTGATCGTCATCTTGCGATGGTCTGGCATGGTGCGGCCGTTGAAGTGCATCGTCGCGACGAGCTCGTGATAGCTATCCGTGCCGATGTACTCCATGACCGCGGTGTGCCCGCATTTGCCTGCTTCCAGTCGTTCCAATGCGTTGGTTCCACCATAGCAGGTCATGCAGTACCGAGGGATTTTGCGGCGAGATCTCGGGACAACGCATTTGCATGCACACCAATCCTCTCCATGTGATCTGCCTTGACGCGCTCGACTCTGTGGAAAAGTGCTTGAACGGACGCGCTGTTGCTCTGATCCCCTAGCTGCCAGCCCCCTCTGTCAACAAGATTTCCCTATCGCGCACGCGATTCGCGGCAGGGGCACGGTGAATGCAGCAGATTGGGCAGTTCTCGAACGGTGCCGGGCTGGAGGCTGGCTTTGCCAAGACTCGCATCGGTGCGTCCCAGCCGTTCGTGCCGCCACAGCCGTTCGTGCCGCCACAGCCGACACCTAGACCTGTTCGTCTGAGCGCAGGGAGCCCGAGCACCAGCGCGGCAGGCCAGTCGCGAGCCGCCTGGGGCGTCATGGGCTTCGTGATCGGCGCCGTCTTTTGGCACTTTATCGGCTTTTGGGGCTTCGTCAGCAACGTCGTCTTCAATGGCCGCGTGCAGGTCGAGGAGCGATACGTCGAGCAGGCCGGATCGCGATGCATCGAGCTGGTTTTCGACCGCAAGACCGGCGTCACGCGCGGCCAACCGTGTGCCGTCGACGCGCCAATGCTCGATGAGCGGTCGTTGACGGCGAAGGACCATCTTCAGGCGCCGCGCGGCAAGTTTGCGCGTGGCGGACCAGCGATCCGACTGAGCGCCGGGGACCGGTAGAGCCGTTCGGGTCAGCCAAGCTCTCATCAATGCGATCGGAAAATTGCAAAGCGATCCGCGCGCTGAGTTCGCTCAGCTTGGACGAATCTCTACCCCGCCCACCTTGACGTCCGCCTTCGGACCTGTTGCCTTGCCGCGCTCCCTATTCGCACCGCTACAGCCAGGACGCCACCGCCCCATGTCGCAATCAACGTCGAAACCATTGCTGTTCACCCCCGTAAAGATCCGCGATGTGACGCTGAAGAACCGCGTCGTCATCTCGCCGATGGCGACGTATTCCGCGGTCGACGGCCTCGCCAACGACTGGCACTTGGGCCATATCGCGCGGCTGGCGCTCGGCGGCGCGTCGAGCGTCATGGTCGAGGCGACGGCGGTCACCGAACAGGGCCGCATCACCAACGGTGACATGGGACTCTGGTCCTCGGCACACGTGCCGCCGTTGAAGCGCATCACGGCCTTCATGAAGTCCAACGGCGTCGTGCCGTCGATCCAGATCGGCCACGCTGGTCGTAAGGGCTCGATGCAGCGGCCCTGGCACGGCAATGGCCCGATCACGACCGCCGACAAGTCGCGCGGCGACAAGACCTGGGACATCGTCGGGCCGACGTCGGAGCCGATGGCTGAAGGCTACATCGCGCCATCAGCACTGTCGGCTTCCGACATGAAGGCACTCGCGGGCCATTGGGCGGACGCGGCCAAGCGCGCGGTGGAAGCGGGCTTCGAGTTCATCGAGATCCACAACGCGCACGGCTACCTGATCCACCAGTTCTTGTCGCCGCTCTCGAACAAGCGCAACGACGCTTACGGCGGCGATTTCGCCGGCCGCACGCGGTTTCCACTGGAGGTGGCCGCCGCCGTGCGAGGCGCGGTGCCGAAGGGCATGCCAGTGTTTCTGCGCGTTTCGGCGGTGGACGGCGTCGACGGCGGTTGGTCGATGGACGACACGGTTGCGTATGCGAAGGAGCTGAAACTGCGCGGTATAGATCTCATCGATTGCTCGTCAGGTGGTCTCTCGGGATCAGCGACGACGGCGCGGATCAAGCGGACCTGGGGCTTCCAGGTGCCGTATGCCTCGCGGGTGCGCAAGGAAGCCGGCCTGATGTCGATGGCGGTCGGGCTGATCCTCGATCCCCAGCACGCCGAGCACGTGCTGCAACAAGGCGACGCCGACCTCATTGCGATCGGCCGCGAGGCGCTGGTCAATCCAAGCTGGCCGCAGATGGCAGAGATTGCGCTTGGCCGCAAGCCGTCCGACGCGATGGACGATTGGCCGGTGCCCTACGGCTGGTGGCTGAAGCACCGCGAGCGCTCGCTGGAGCAGGTGCGGCTAGACATCGGCGACAAGTGGCGGGGGTGAAGTAGGGAGTGCGGAGCGTCTTTCACTGTTCGCGAAGTTCGGACTGATACCGTTGTGCAGATTGTTTGACCTGTGCTTCGCCGCTGCCCGCGCCATCCGGCCGGCTCCCTGCAGGGGAGTCGGATGGCGCAAAGTAAAAGCGATACCGGCGCCTGGCTGGTCGATGACAGGTCGAACATTTTGCT
>JANLQP010000306.1:0-5178 GCA_031367895.1 Hyphomicrobiales bacterium | reverse complement strand
GTCGTCGCCCGGCTCGGGGGCTGGAATTGCTACGGCAAAAAGCCCGGCCCCAAAACAATGGCCGACGGCTGGCACCGCCTCTCCCTCATGCTCGACGGCTTCCAGCTTGCCAAGGCGAGTAAAGATGTGTGAATCCCGTAGGCAAGGGGGGAGGGAAGAATTGCCGTGGGACCTAACGAGGGTGGGTTTTGGCGTTGGTGGCGCGGATGGCGTCGCCGAGCGCGTCCCAATAGGCAGGTAGCCGGTCGTAGGGGTTGGGCAGCAGGTCGTCGGTCGCGTAGAAAAATCCGGCACGGCGCGTTCCTGCAAGCGCCAGGGCGGCGCGGACGTCGAACTGGTCGCCGGTCTCGATGAGGATGTGTGCGAACCGGCTGGCTGGGTGCCGCGTCACATAGGGCGCGGGCTTGGCGCCGGCATAGCTGGCCGCCCGGTTCTCGAACGTCACCAGCACGTCGGCACCGCCTTTGGCACCATCCCGCAGCAGTGCTTCGGGTGCGGCCATGCCCGGATTGCCAACGACTGTCCAGCGCGGATTGACGGCCTTCAGGCCGTCGTAGACGTGAGTGTAGAACGCGACGACCTTGGCTTCCGGCGCGCCGCCCTTGGGCGGGCCCATCTCGTCGATGAAGATGCCGTCGATGGCGTAGAAGCTCTGGTAGCGCGCGGCGCACGAGATGATGTCGGTGGGCGTGTAGGTATTGCCGTGTGCAGGGCGGCAGGACGATCCGGGGTGAACGGCTTGGCCGATGTAGCCGGAGGGAACGTAGCCGAGGATGCGTCCGCCAGCGTCCTGCACGGCATTGATCACGCGTGCATAGTCGGCGTTGACCATCTCGCCGGGGCCGCTCGCCGGGTTCATGATCGCGGTGATCGCTAAGCCGGATCTGGCAGCCGTCGCCAAGCGATCCCAGTCGCTGCCCTGGGCGGCGGGGTAGAAGTAGGCGGGGACGAGGAGTTCCATGGCGGTTGCTTGCATGGGGGCGACTACAACTGCCGCGACAGCAAGCAGGCACTGCGAAATCCAGCCACGCAGCCATTCAGGGATGCCTCGCACCCGGCCGTCAACCCTTCAGCACCTTCAACAGCGTCGTGCCGAGGCCGGCGGGGCTGTCGGAGATGGCGATGCCGGCCGAACGCATGGCCTCGAACTTGTCTTCGGCCTTGCCCTTGCCGCCGGAGATGATAGCGCCGGCGTGGCCCATGCGACGGCCGGGAGGCGCGGTTGAACCGGCGATGAAGCCGACCATGGGCTTGGAACGGCCGCGCGCGCGCTCGCGCTTGATGAATTCGGCGGCGTCTTCCTCGGCCGAGCCGCCGATCTCGCCGATCATGACGATGGAATGGGTATCGGGATCGGAGAGGAACATCTCCAGCACGTCGATGAACTCCGTGCCCTTGACCGGGTCGCCGCCGATGCCGACCGCCGTCGACTGGCCGAGACCCACGTCCGACGTCTGCTTGACCGCTTCATACGTAAGTGTGCCGGAGCGCGAGAGGATGCCAACGGTGCCGGGCTTGAAGATGTTGCCGGGCATGATGCCTATCTTGCACTGGCCGGTGGTGAGAACGCCTGGGCAGTTTGGGCCGATCAGGCGCGACCAGGAACCGGCGAGCGCGCGCTTCACCTTGATCATGTCCATCACGGGGATACCCTCGGTGATGCAGATGATCAGCGGGATTTCGGCGTCGATGGCTTCCAGGATGGCGTCGGCTGCATAGGCGGGCGGCACATAGATCGAGGTCGCGGTGGCGCCCGTTTTGTCTTTGGCTTCAAGGACTGAATTGAAGATCGGGACGTTGGCGAGCTTGGCGTCCGGGTGTTTCGTGCCGCCCTTGCCAGGCGTCACGCCACCGACGATCTGGGTGCCGTACGCGAGCGCGGCGGTCGTGTGGTAGGTGCCTTGGCTGCCTGTGATGCCCTGGCAAATGACCTTGGTGCTCTTGTCGACGAGGATCGCCATCTGTGTGCCCTTGCTGCCGTCATGACCCGCTTGTGCGTTATAAATTGGTGCGGATCAAGTGCGCCGTTGGTTGGACGCGGCGGACGCCAGTTGGACGGCAGGTGGAGATTGCGAGCGGGATGCATTGCGAGCGGGATGCATCGCAAGGGTGGCCGCTCAGACCGGCGTGCGCGGTCGGCCGGCATGTCCAGCGAAGCAAGGCGTGCACCACGAACGCGTGCGCCTGATCACTTGACAGCTGCAAGTTGCATCCGCTACGAAGCCTCAGTAGACTCCATGCATGACTATGAACACTACGATACCCAAGGCTGGACCCAAGACTGTGCCCAACAAGGCATAGATTACCGACTGAACTAACATCACCGCAACTCCCGCACCTTGGCGTCAAGCGACACCAGACCAATCCAACGCTGCGGCAAGTTGCCCTCTCAACACAGCATTTGATTGATTTCCAATAGCAGGTAAGCGGACGAATTGCACGCTCTGAACGGCGTTTTTCACAGATTTTTGATGATGACCTCCTTGACGTTCTGCGATTCGTGCAAAGCGGGGCATTTATGCATCATTTCGCGGCGTAGCGCGCGATGATTTTCCGGTCAATTTCAATGCCGAGGCCCGGCTTGGTCGGCACCTTCACAAGGCCCTTCGACTGAACAATCGGCTCCAGCGCGAGGTGGTCACGGAACGGGTTCTGCTCCTGTTCGAACTCCAGTAGCGGCTCCATGGGGATGAGGCAGGGCGGCTGACTCGGTAGCGAGGCCAGGAAATGGATGGTCGCCGCGAGGCCGACCGCCGAGCCCCAGGCGTGCGGCACGCACTCGATGCCATGCGCCGAGGCCAGGGTCGCGATCTTCTTGCACTCGGTGATGCCGCCGGCCGCGCACACGTCCGGCTGCACGATGTCCATGGCCTTGCGCGCGATCACGTCGCGGAAGCCCCAGCGGGTGAATTCGTTCTCGCCGCCGGCAACGGCCATGTCGAGCGCACGGGACACCTCGACGTAGCCGTCGATGTCCTCGGGACTGATCGGCTCCTCGAACCATTCGATGTCGAATTCTTCGAGGCGCCGTCCGAGTTTGATGGCGTTCGGCACGGAGAAGCAGTGGTTGGCGTCGACCATCAGCTTGACGCCGGGGCCGATCGCCTTGCGGACGGCCGCGATGCGTTCGACGTCGCGCCTGATATCGCCGAGGCCGATCTTCATCTTGATGGCGCGGAAGCCGGACTTGGCGTAGCCTTCCGCTTCCGTGACGGCTTCGCCGACGAGGTTGTTCATGTCGGTGAAATAGAGGCCGGTGGCGTAGGCCTGCACCTCGGTCCGGAAGGCGCCGCCGATCAGTTTGTGGATGGGCTTGCCGGTGACTTTGCCGACGATGTCCCAGAGCGCGATGTCGATGCCGCTGATACCGGCGATGGCCATGCCCTTCATACCGTAGTCTTTGACGCGGTTGTACAAATGCTCCCAGACCACCTCGACGTCGAAGGCGTCGCGGCCGATCACCTGGGGACCGAGTTGCGTGTCGATGAAGGTTTTCGCAACCGCGGAGGGGCCGTAGCATTCACCCCAGCCGACGACGCCGTCGCGGGTTTCGATCTCGACGAGACAGGTGCCGCGCGTTTTGTAGAGCCAGCCGCGTGACGACTGGAACGGATGCTCGATCGGCGCGGAGACGACGTGCGTCTTGACGGACTTGATGAGGCTCATGCGGGTCTCCAGCGGTGATTGGTTGTTTCGCATGGCAAATTGCAATGCGCGGGGAAGCAGCACAAGATCGATGGCAGGAATGGGCGTCGAGATGGCCACGAGACAGGGTTGCGCCCGTGGAATGAACCGCGCAATTGCCATGTGCCTCGCCGGAGGGGACAGGCTGCGAAAAATACAAGGAGCCAAGCATGCTCGATATTCTCATCTACGTCGCCCTCGGACTGACCGTGCTGATCGGCGTCATCCTGGCCGTTGCCTCGACCCGGGTCGACAGCTTCCGGACGGCCCGGACGCAACGGATCGAGGCGCCGCCCGCCAAGCTTTTTCCGCTGATCAACGATCTGCGCGCGATGAACACTTGGAACCCTTACGCGCTGCGTGAGCCCAGCGGCACCAATGTGTATCGCGGGCCGGCCAGCGGTCCAGGTGCTGCAAACGAGTTCGCAACCTCGAAGTCCGGCACCGGCAACATCGAGATCCTGGAGGCGGTGCCGCCATCGAAAGTCGTGCTGCGGTTGCAGATGATCAAACCGTTCAAGGCCGACAACCGGGTGGAGTTCACGCTGGTGCCGCACGGCAGTGCCACCGACGTGACCTGGGCGATGAGCGGAAAACAGCCGTTGCTGGCGAAGGCGATGACGCTGTTCATCGATTGCGACAAGATGGTCGGCCGCGACTTTGAGGAAGGCTTGCGCAATCTGAAGGGGATTGCGGAGCGGGCTTGAGCGAATGTCGTAAGGAGCGAATGTCGTAAGGAGAGTGCAGCATGATCAGCGTCGAGCATGCGCGCGTGATGGCGCGCTACAATCAGTGGCAGAACGGTTCGCTCTACGCCGCCGCCGCGACGATTTCCGACGCCGAGCGCCGCAAGCAGCGCGGCGCCTTCTTCGGCTCGATCCACGGCACGCTGTCGCATCTTTTGTGGGGCGACCGCATGTGGCTCTCCCGGTTCGTCGGCAACGAGATCCGCGAGGGGACCGGCTCAGACAGTCCGACGCTGTTCAACGATTGGAACGACCTGAAGGTGAAGCGGATCGCGTGCGATCAGGCAATCCTCGACTTCGCCGGCAAGCTCGACCCGAGCTGGCTCTACGGCAACCTCACCTGGTACTCCGGCATCTCCAAGCAGGAGCGGGTGAAACCGCAGTGGTTCCTGCTGACGCATTTCTTCAATCACCAGACGCATCATCGCGGCCAGGTGCACGCCATGCTGACGGCGGCCGGCGCGAAGCCGGATGATACGGATTTGATGTTGATGGCGATGTAAAATATCTCACGTCGTCATGGTCGGGCTGCCTGCCCCCGGCGAATGCCGACGGGTCCCGAACACCCATTGCTCAACGAGTTCCGCATAGGAGTTTGGTGATAATGCTTCCGGAAATTTTCTGTTAGCGCCCGCTGCGCCATGGGTCCTCGGGACAAGCCCGAGGATGACAACGTTGAGGGGGAAACTGACCAATCAGATCCGATGCGCCTGCAACCACGCCAGCACGTCGGCGGCGTTCTGGTCGG